>JANXMS010000150.1 GCA_025354525.1 Acidobacteriota bacterium | reverse complement strand
CGCAGGAGCGCAACTCCTTTCTTCTGCACAAGCATACTTGTGTCGATATCATCTTGGGCAGCAAATCCGCGTGGCGGCGTCCCCAGAAATGCGCGGTCCAAAGGGTGGCTTGGTGGTCAATTCTTGGCGAGCAGGGGTGGTCATTTCTCGCGAGCGCCGAAGCTTTAGGAACCGATTCTCGTTGGCGTCGCGCCCCGCATGCCCCCCTGCAAGCACTCCACGAGAACCGCGGGTCCGTCGGTGACCATAGGCCCGGGTCGCGCAGGGCGACGATCACGGCTAGAGCGCGGCGCGAGCGCTCCGCCGCTTGGCTGACCGCCCCCGAATCCAGGATCAACACAAAGGCTAGCCAGCCTTCCGATCCGTGTGACCGGCGATTCGTTGGGCCAAGGCGGCCGCGCGGGCGCGCGTGAGAGGATCGGGCTGGCCGACCTGTGCCGCAAGGTCGGAAGTATAGCTTTGATTGGCGGACAGTAGCTCCTTACGACGCACTTCGGTGCGCACCGCCTCCTGAAGAAGCTCCGATGCCGGGAGCCCGCGCTCCTTCACCATTTCGTAGTGATCCTTTGGCAGATAAACCTGCATGCGCGCCATACCCTTACTATGGATTCATTCGTTCACCCTTGTCGCGAAGGGAACCGCGAAACAGACCCCGGCGGGCAGGCCAATGGGCACATTCACCGTTTTCGGCCAATATGACGGGGCGACAACTGCGGGGACCCGCTATCGGTCAGAGTGCTCCGTAACTTTGCGCAGTTCATCCGACGCGAGCCCAGGGCAGTTCTGATCGCCAGAATCACACAGCTGAGGACCATCAGGAAGCGAACCAGCGTAGTTTCGGAGAGGGCGGAGCAACAGCCGATGCCGACTCGAACTAGCACCCGGCTTCGGTATCCGGCACAGGCCCGGTCGCTAGTGATCGTCGCCACAGTCAGCGCCGGACGCCGCTTCGAGGTTCAGAGGCGGAAATCCGGGAACAAGACCAGCACGATGTCACCGCGGAGGTAGTTCATCGTATGCGGCCATCTCGGGGCGATCCCAATCCTCAGCAAATGTCGCTAGCCGGCGCCTCAGATCGGCAGCCCGAGACTCGTCGATGCCCCGCGTGCGAAGTTCCACCGGTTCGGCGGGGTCAACCAGGGTCACGATAACGCGGGAACCGTCAGCCCCGGTCGGCGGTGCCAGTAGTTCCACTCGCCCGTTGCGATAGATGCCCTCGACAGTTTCTACCATACGCCTCTCATTCTCACCCGGCCCGTTACAGCTATGCAAGCCGAATGATCCAAGATTATGTCTTTCGGCATTTGCCTGTATCGCCCGCAATGCCGACAGACCATCGATGCCGTTTTGTGAGTCAGACAGTAACGATAAGTCGCGAAGGTAAACGCGAAACAGACCCCGGTCTGGGCCAAAGGCGCCGCCACACTTCCCCGTGTTGAGCATGGCGAAGTGTCTCTTGTCAGGAGCGGGATCGCTCGATCAATTCAGGTCTTTGCAATCGTGAAGAGGGCCCAATCAGAAGATCAAAATGGGCCAATTCTGACTCGCGAATTCCCGCCGCCATCGACTCCGCTAGCCGGATGAACCGCTCCTGCCCCCGGGCCGCCGTAGAAAAATCGGCCGGCCCGCCTGTACCCTTGAACCAAGTTCGGTAATGCGATAAACCGTTAGCGAACCAGCCACGCTATCGAGAGTGCCAATAGCCCTCTGTTGGCGTCTGCTACGGCCTTGTACTCCGCTTCCCGGCGAATGATTTCAGTCTTCGGGATGGCCAACAAGGCGGTGAGCATCGTGTCGAATGGGGTAGGCGTTTCGGCGGACGGCATACCCCTATGATGGCATGGTCTGTTAGCGTTTCGGGACGCCAGCTCGCTCAATCACAGATGACAAGTTCTCGTAGTCAAGTATTCTCCCAGTCATAGGCCTAGTGGCTACCTTGTCCAGAGAACACAAGATGCTGTAGATCACGGCAGCAGTGTCAGCAGGCTTGACGAACAAGGATGGATTCTCTTGGTCTTTTTTGTGCTTTAACGCATCCAGCAGGGCTCGCCGGTTTTTCCACGCAATGACATCCGCCACTTGAAGGGCCGAAAGGTCTTTGGTTTCCTTGATTGGCTCAAAGCCAAATTGATGCTTGCACAACCGGGCAAAGTTCCCCCTTCCTTTATCGCCGTCCTCGCATACGAATTTAATTGGGAACTGGATTTTTTTTCTTTTAGCCCACTTTCGAACTTGATCAACGAAAACCATACCGCACAGCGCGAATGGAGTATCGTACGAACTGCTCAAATCGTACACGGCTTTAGCCTTCCTCCAAGCATCCATCTCCAGCAGAACGTATGGCAATTTGTTGCAATGGCGATGGATCATCCCAGCAATATCAGCAATGCACTCTTTCCCCTTTTCTGAATCCCATCCGACGAATGCCCCACCGCCGGATGCCATATCGGTCATGTGAAACTGATGGATCCGATAGTTTGCGAGCATAGCAAGCCATTCGCGCTCTAACCGTATAAGCTTCTCTATGGGAGCGACCAAGCCGCCGATACAGAAAACCTTTTCGGTTCCGCTATCGGTCCCACTGACGTCGAAATAAGCCGCGTGCATTAACGCCATGAGGTTGTTCCTAGAATAGCGGCTAAGCCACACCGACATCGCCAGATGCTTAATAGACGAGTACTCAGATCGGCTTGCGCGGCCTTCTACTCTATCAGTATTTTCCAGAACTGCGTTATGAGGTGGACCCCATTGGCTAGACACGAAAGTAAGTGAGTCTTAAGTGTATCGAGGGGCTGATTACCGAGACCAGGATGACACAGTTGGTCACGATTAGGTAAACTGTTTTCCACCTGAGTGGAGGATAGGGCAACGCTG
>JANXMS010000132.1 GCA_025354525.1 Acidobacteriota bacterium | reverse complement strand
GCCTTTGCGACCTTCGCCAGTCTTGCCCAAACCGCACGGAAGAATGGATCTGGATCCGTCACCGAGACCTTTCGGCAACTCTTCTCAAAGCCGACCGTCGCGTCGGCTCGGTAGGGGTCGACGGACCGCTAATCAATTACTCCTGGACGATTACCTCGACCAGAGAAGCAATCTTGATTTAGCGAGAGCTGTTAAGTTGTTGAGCAATCCGCGATATCTCCTGCCGCGCCCGCTCCAACTCTTCTTTCGGCATCCCTGGACGAATTTTGTCAATGTCGAACGATCCTGCTGGAATCGACGACGAAGCCTTAGAACTCGTCGTTGCGCCAGATCCGCCGGGAATTCGGGCAGGAAGTAGCTCGGGGTTTTCATTGACGAAATGCGTCAGATAATCCTTGACGGACACCTCACCATCCCGAGTGCGCCCCACAAGTCGACCATCTTCGGTCCGCAGAATGTCATCTTTGACAGCGCGGAATGCAAGGTCGACTTTCTGGACTCCCAATCGTTGCAACTCGGCTCGGATGGAAGAACTGCGTTCCGCTTCCTCAGCAAGTAATCTGCTTTTTCGATTCTCCTCTACGAGTTCGTTCATTCGCCGTTCGAGGTTCTCGCGGCGCCGCCGCTCGTCTTCGAGTTCCGCCTTATACGCCGGTTCACTCTTGGACTGCTCCAGGTTGACGAACTCTCGTACGGCCTCCTGAATCAAATTCCGAAAGTCTATGCCCTTGTTCGGCCCAGTCTGATCTTGCTTGTTCTCATCCATACTCGGTCCTCCTTATTCGATCCCGCGCGTAAACCATTCGTCTATTTCTCGCGCGATTTTGTCCTTCACCTCTTGCCGCTCGTCGCAGAGGTACTTGAAGGCCAACTTCTTATAAACTTGTTTAGCTAGCGTCTTTGACTCGATGTTCATCGCCAGCAGCTTCGCGGCATCCTCCACCTCGCTGGCAAAATCCCCGATGTCAAACTCGTCCAACCCTGCAACGTTGATTTGCAATCCATCCTCTCGGACGAACTCGATTGCTCGTAAAATCCGCTTCATCGCGTCCTTAACGCTGTCCCCAAATCCCCGAAGAACCTCTTGCGTGATCGCAAAATCACGCTGTTTCGCCAACCCTGACACCGGTCGATTATCCCCTGCAGCAGGCCCCGCCTGGCCGATCAGGTAGCACACGCGATAAACTTCGTCTTTCAAGCGATGCAAGTTCTGGGCGGCAATCTCGAACACTTTACCTTCAGGCTCTGTCCAGCCGAATCGATCCCCGGGACCCAACTGGAGGAAGTAACTCTCCCCGACCATTTGGTCAAAAGTCTTCTCGCTATACACAACGGGCATGGCGAACAGTCCCATGGTTAGTGCCCAACTAAGCGCATTGGACTTGTTAAAGTGTTCCAACTGAAGTAGCGCTGACTTGTTCATCAGCCACATACCTTCGCTCACCTTGAGTTCGAACAGAGGAACCCGATTGAGTTTTGCCAAGCCGTGAATGCCTTCGTCGATTAGTTCGATCACTCCAGCTTGTCCATCGGTCGTCTTCTTGTCGCTGCGTCGAAACACTTTGAATGTTTCACGGTCGTAATAGGTCCAACGCGTTTCCAAGATTGGAGTTTGGTCCTCAACACTGTCTTTTCGAGAATGCTGCCTTCTGATCACAACCCACTCGAAACTTCCGTGTTCGTCTCGGCTCCAATTGATCACGTCCTCCGGACTGTAGTGCACGAGATACGCTCGGCTCGCCCCAAGCAACTCTTCTTCAGCTCTGCTCGCCGCCGTATGACTCGTCCGAGGAAAGTCGATGAGGGTATATCCCACTCCGTAAACCAGTGCGTCCGTGATCTGTCTTCGGAAGAAATCACTGAGTCCTGTTCCCTTTCGGTCTGAATCCTCGATAAAGTCACTAAAGAAGACTCGACCGCGGTCGTTTGCCCCCTCCGCGCTGATCACCGGTTCTCGCCGGAATAGCGTCGCGGCATACCAGTCAATTATTGAACCAATGTAGTTTTCGTAAAAAACCCGACTCAGCCGCTCGCCGTAGACATCGCCCGGCTCCTTCTGACGTGCTACGAGATACTGGGAGGCGTTATCCTTAAACTGCTCGCCCCCGGCATATAGATCCCTGTAGCGACGCCAGAGCAATCGCTTTGTTTTGAATTCTAGATGTTCTTGGTCAATCGTCGTAACCATTCGATTCCCCTTTGTGTTTAGAAACCAGGCAGTCGCCGGTTCTGTAATCCAACTGTGCCCCGGTCCTGATTTCCAAGAACCTGCCAGACTAAATACCCGAGCGCGTCTGACATATGAGTTCGCTTCGAGTCCTTTCCTTTGTCGATGATCATTGTTCCCTCGAGCAGGCATACCTGCTCAAGATCCTTTATGAGTTCCACGCACTTCGGGTCTACAAACAATCTGCGATTTCCAGCTGCGTCCAGGAGTTTTGTATTCATTAACACCACTCGCTCGCGAACCGCCGGATTCTGGGGTGGAAGCTCGACCTTTACCCGCTGAATGTTGCGCATTCTGAAAAACTTGCTAATCGCCTCACCGTCCTTAGGCCCTGTTGTTTTCATCGAGTTCCCAGACGCATCCCCATAAACTGTTAATCCATGGCAATCTGGATAACGACGAAGAAACTCTTCACAGGCGTCCCAAGTCGTCGCTCTAGCGAGGGAGATCTCATCTACTACGTTTACAGAGTCGCCGTATACTTGAGCTACAATCGATGACATAGGATCGACGTTAAAGTCCAGCGCCCAATATATAGGTCGGCCTAGATCGATCACGCAGCGGCGAACGGAGACGGTACGATCAAAATTGTAGTAGGCTTGTCCTGCACTAATGCTTAAATACTGTCCTAGGACTTCCTGTTGAAAGAACCGCGCGTCGTAACTATGCTTTAACCGTTCGTAAAAGTCAGGAATCTGCCGGAGCAGATGACGGTTTTCCATCGGCTGGGCCAACACCGTTTCGTAGCCTGACACTGGATTCGCCAGAAAACGTTCGTAGACCCAATCGAATCCTTTTGGAGTCCAGACCGCAAACCCACATAGTCTTCGAGCTGCAGGGTCACGGAGTCGCCCTTCAAGGCGTAACCACGCTTCTTCCGGGCAGTAGGTCAATTCATCTACTCCGAACCACGCGAGATTAGTTCCCCGCAATCGCTCGAAGTCGTCGACACTTCTAAAGACTATTCTTGAACCGGTATCCCGCATCGTAACGCAGTTTTCGGCCTTATTGAAGTCGAACGGTAGATTATTTGTCTCAAGTAGTTCAAAAAGTGTCCTTTGGGTTGCATCACGAAGCATCGGAAACGTGGGCGCTCCGATCAATCCTTGCCGTCCTGGGTTCTCATAGCTCAGTCGGATTGCTTCATGACAGAGGGCTTGACTCTTTCCCGATCCGATTGGTCCCGAGAAGCCCTTGAACCGCGCCGATGTTTTGTGGAAGCGCTTTTGCGACGGCAGCGCGTCGTACGCAACATCACGTCGAACACTTACTCCTCGGAGTTTTGTGTGTCGTTCGTTGGTTCTATCCATCGGATGAGCACCTCTTTGGGACCGGTTGTTTGTTCCATCGCACTATGGGCCTCCACAAGTCGAATCAGGTCGCTGAGTGTTGCTTTCAATTCCCCCTCGCTTTCCAATTGTTTGTGCAATTTTCGTAGGGCCAACTCAACAAGCTCCACCTTGAATTTGGTAGTAACCTTTTTCTTTCTTAATTTGGTGTCTTCCATTCTTTTGCATCTCCAAATCGACGATCGGCAGCACTCCTCGGTGCAACCTCTTCTCGCAACTCAAATCTATCAATCGATGAGAGGGTATTTTTACCAGGTGTTTTCGTAAGGTGTTGATACAACGGCAAATATAAATCTCAACACCTTGTGAGGCGCTTGCAAAACTCCGTTCAAAACTCTTGACAGGCGTGGTAGCGGGCGCTGGAAAGTTCTTTTTGGCGACAAGTATGGTTATTCGTTCCTCCGAGTCGTTGTCTGACAATACGGACCTAATGACCACCTATTTATTTCTGTTGTTAAGGACGATTTGTTTACGGGTGCAGCCGGAGTAGTTGGTCCACCGTCAGGGCAAGCACGCTAAACATCAGATGCGCCATCACTTTCTTGGCTCCCCGGACGCGAATTGTGTCGGCCCCGAATTCATCATTCAATCGCCCAAATACTCGCTCCACCATCGTCCGTATCTTGTATCGTTCCGCCTGGGCGGGACAGAGTTGTGGCTGCGGTTTCACGAGCAAAGGAAGCTGGGTTTCGCTCTTGCGGCGAGTGTGCGGATTGATGATCGGCTGGTGGTTACGGTCCGCGCTGGCTTGGCAAATCGCTGAGGCATCGTAGGCCGAATCCATGATTTCGTAGAGGTAGGTGACGCGTTTCGAGCTCATCTCCATGAGGGGAATAGCGACCTGGGAATCGTGGACGCTGGCGGCGGTCAGCAAGGCGCTGATCGGGATCTGGCCATCGGCGACATCAAGGTGAAACTTGTATCCACGCCACCAAAAGACGCACCCGTTGTTGCCTTTTTGCCGCCAATGTCGCAGGCGGTGGGGACGCCTTGGAGCATCTCCTTTACTGTTTTGAGTTTGGCTTGTTTCTGGATCCGAGTCTCTCGCTTAGCCCTGCAAGTTGCTGCTTCTTTGGCGAATACTGCCTTCTTCCGCTTCTTTTTACCTTTGGCTTTAGGGGTCTTCTTGGGTTTGGTATCGACGAATCGCTCGCGAGCCTCGATGGCGGAACCGTCGCGGGCGATGTGGCCAACCAAGCG
>JANXMS010000427.1 GCA_025354525.1 Acidobacteriota bacterium | reverse complement strand
GTTGAGGGTTGTGGAGAAGCGCAGGGCAGTTAGTAGGCGCATTGGTACAGCTCCAGGGTGGCGGTATTGGGGGGACGGGGATTGTGATGGCCGGTCCATTGCAGGGCGGGGTTGCCGCGAAACGGGGGCCATTCGGCGTTGAGGGTTGTGGAGAAGCGCAGGGCAGTTAGTAGGCGCATTGGTACAGCTCCAGGGCGGCGGCGGCATCGAGGGGACGGGGCTTGTGACGGCCGATCCATTGGTGGGCGGGGTTGCCGCGGAACTGAGGCCATTCGGCGAAGAGGGCGGTCGAGAAGAAAAGAGCGGTTAGTAGGCGCATTGGTAAAGCTCCAGGGCGGCGGCGGCATCGAAGGGACGGGGGTTGTGACGGCCGGTCCATTGCTGGGCGGCATCGTCGGCGAGTTGGAGGAGGGCGTCGGCTGGGATGCCGTATTCGTGTAAGGGCTGGGCGAGGCCGATCGAGAGTTCGGCGAGCCGGTCGGCGAGATGGGGGTGAAGCTCGGCGTATTCAGGGGCGTCGTTCCAGCGGACGACGTGGGGGAGCATGATGGCGATGGCGACCCCGTGGGTGATGCCGTAGCGGGCCGTCAGCGGGTTGGCGCAGGCGTGGGCGGCTCCGAGCATGGAGGCTTCGATGGCGCAGCCGGCGAACCAGGCGCCGAGTTGAAGGTCGGCGTTTGATTCAAGCGACGCCGGGGCGGTGTAGCTGCGGTGGAGCAGGTGCCAGGCTTGGCGGGAAAAGAGCTGGGAAGCTTGGGTTCGTTTCGTCGTGACGAGGGTTTCGACGGCGTGGCTGATGGCGTCGTAGCCGGCGGCGGCGCGGACGTGGTCGGGTTGGGAGAGTGTCAAGAGGGGATCGAGGACGGCGTAGCGGAAAGACGCGGTGGGGTCGCCGCAAGCCATTTTGACGTGGGTGATTGGGTCGCAGATAAGGGCATAGGATTGCGCTTCGCTACCAGTGCCGGTGGTGGCGGGGATGCCGATCATGGGGAGTAACGGGTGCGTGGCCTTCCCGTAGCCCCAATAGTCCTTCATGGTGCCGCCGTTCGTCAGGACGAAGTTGATGCCTTTGGCGGCGTCGAGAGAGCTGCCGCCGCCAAGGCCGATGAGGGAATCGATGTGGAGGTGTGAGGCGAACTCGCGGCCGTGCTCGATCATCGACGAATCGGGATTCGCTCCGAAGTTGCGCCACGGCGTTGCTTCGACGCCGGCGGCGGAGAGGGTGGCGATGAGAGTAGCGATATGGCCCGCGTTGTCCATGCCGTGGTCGGCGACGATGAGCGTGCGGCGGAAGCCAAGGCTATGGGCGAGGGGGCCGACTTGGGCCAGGGCGCCAGGGGCGTAGAGGAGGGGAGGAGCCGGGTTCATGGTTTGCGTGCTTGGTCGACGAGCGCTTTCACTTCGGAGAGCAGTCTGGGGACGTGATAGGGGAAGCCGGCTTTGATCGTCCATTCAATGCCGGTTTTGGTGCCGGCATTGGGGGTGACGGGGTAGAGGACTTTGAAGTCATCAAGCGGGTTGCCGTTGACGATGACAAGGTCAGCGGCCCAACCGGCGCGGACGCGGCCGAGGGTGCTTTCGGCGTTGAGCACCTTGGCTCCGTTGACGGTGGCGTGTTTGATGATCCGCAGCGGGTGGAAGCCGGCTTCCTGGTGGAGTTCAAAATTGCGGAGCATGCCGAAGCCGTACATCTGGTAGATGTAGCCGGCGTCTTCGCCCATGGTGAGGGTGCCGCCTCGGGCTTCGAAGTCGCGGACGGCGGCGAGCCAGAGGCGGAAGTTTTCCTTCCAGAAGGTTTCGTCGGTGGACGACCAGTTGATGAAGTAGCTGCCGTGGTTGGCGAGGTTGGGTTCGAAGAAGGCGGCGAGCGCCGGATGGAGATAGTCCTTAAACCATGGTTGATTCTGAGCGCGTTGGAGGTCGCGGGAGGCTTCGTAGATTTCGAGTGTGGGGTCCCATGCGACGTTGTTGGCGACCATGGCATCAAGGACGGCGGCGAGCTTTTTGGGGTCGGCTTCGCGCCAGAGGCGGCCGGCGTAGCGGAAGCGGTCGGCCTCGTTACTGTAGTTGTAGGTGGAGGGGAAATTCTGGACGCCGGTGGCGAGGGCGGCATCCGGGATGCCGTACCAGTGTTCGACGGAGGCGACTCTGTTGCGGGTGGCGTCCGCGGCGGTGGTTTCTTCGACGCCGATGTGGATGGCGATGGGTAGGCCGGTGGCCGTCGCTTCCTCGGCGGCTCTGTCGAAGGTGTTTCTCCAGGTACCCACGATCTTGATACCGTCTGCGCCACGTGATTTTAGTTCCTTGACGCGGTTGACGGCGGCCTCCGGGGTACCGGGCCGTCCGAGGACGGGGTAGACGAACAGGCGCGGGGCGACGACTTCGCCGCGGGCGGATTTGGCCTTGGTATCGAGCGTGAACTGCAGGTTGCTGCCGACGTCGCGAACGGTGGTGATGCCGCAGGCGAGCCAAAGTTTCAGGACGTAGTTCGGGTCCATCGGGACGCCGCCGCGTTCCTGATGGAGGTGGCCGTGCATGTTGATGAAGCCAGGCAGCACGTATTTGCCGCGGGCGTCAATTTCGACGTCGCCGGGACGGGATTGAGAGCCGCGCGCGATCTGAGTGATCACGCCGTTTTCGATGGTGATATCGAGCGGCCCCTGGGCCGGGGTGCCGGTGCCTTCGACGACCATGGCCCCTTTCACGATCATGCGGGCGGGACGGACGCCGTGTTGTGGTTGCGCGGCCAAGCCAGCCGCGAGCAAGAAAACAAAGTAACGCATTATTCCCCGTTTTGAGCGATTAGTTTAGCGATTAGCGCGGTCCAGCCGGTTTGATGGCTGGCGCCGAGACCTTCGCCGGTGTCGCCGTTGAAGTATTCAAAAAACAGCAGATGATCGCGGAAGTGGGGATCGGTTTGGTGCTTGTCATTTTTGCCGCCGACGGGGGGGCCGAAGACCGGACGGCGCCCGTTGTGGTCTTGCCTGAAAATGTCTGAAAGCCGGTGGGAAAGCGCAGTGGCGAGCTCCCAGAGGTTGACTTGGTCGCCGGAGCCGAGGGGATATTCGACGGTAAAGTTATCTCCGAAATAGAAGTGGAATTTCTGAAGAGATTCGATGATGAGGTAGTTGACTGGGAACCAGATGGGGCCGCGCCAGTTGGAATTGCCGCCGAACAGGCCAGTGCTGGATTCGGCTGGTTCGTAATTGACGCGATAGGTCTCCTGGTCAACGCGGAGTTCGAAGGGGCTATCTTTGTGGAACTTCGAAAGGGCTCGGACGCCGTAGTCGGAGAGGAACTCGTTAGGGTCAACCATGCGGCGGAGGATGCGGCGGAGCTTGTCCGGGGTGACGACGGAGAGCAGGACGCGTTCCTGTTGGCCGCGTTCAAAGAGCGAGGCGACGTTGTGGCAAAGGTCCGGGCGATGGCGCATGAACCACTGCATCCGGTGGCGGAACCCGTGGAGGTTCGCGATTTGCGTCGCGTCGATGGTGGTGACGGCGAACAGGGGAATAAGGCCGACCATGCTGCGGATGCGCATGCGGAACGGCTCGCGGTCGGGCACGCGGAGGAGGTCGTAATAGAACCCGTCCTGCTCGTCCCAAAGGCTGTCTTTGCCGGGCTTGTTCATGGCGCTGGCGATGTACAGAAAATGTTCGAAGAACTTGCTGGCGATGTCCTCGTAGGCGCGGTTGTGTTCGGCCAGGTCGAGCGCCAGGGTGAGCATGTTCAGGCAGTACATGGCCATCCAACTGGTGCCGTCGGATTGTTCGATGATGCCGCCGGTAGGCAGCGGGGCGGAGCGATCGAAGACGCCGATGTTGTCGAGGCCGAGGAAGCCTCCTTCGAAGACGTTATTGCCGGCGGCGTCTTTGCGATTGACCCACCAGGTGAAGTTCATCAGCAGCTTGTGAAAGCAGCGTTCGAGGAAGGCGAAATCGGGCTTGCCTGTGAGGCGGCGGTCGATTTGAAAGACGCGATGGACGGCCCAGGCGTGGACCGGCGGGTTAACATCACCGAAGGCCCATTCGTAGGCCGGCATTTGGCCGTTCGGGTGCATGTACCATTCGCGCAGGAAGAGCTTCAATTGGCCCTTGGCGAAGCCAGGATCGATCATCGCCATCGGGATCATATGGAAAGCCGAATCCCAGGCGGCATACCAGGGATACTCCCACTTGTCGGGCATCGAAATGATGTCGTCGTTGAATAAGTGGGCCCATTCTTTGTTGCGGCCTTGCTTGCGCGATTCAGGGGGCGGTGGGGTGGTGGGATCGCCTTTGAGCCAGTCTTCAATGACGAAGTGATAGAACTGCTTGGTCCAGAGCAGGCCGGCCATGGCTTGGCGAAAGATGCGGGTTCCGTCGGCGGTGAGCGGGACGCTTTGGACCCCGTTATAGAAGCGGTCCGCCTCCGCGCGACGCTGGTCGAAAACCTCGTCGATGTCGATGGGCGGCGGCAGATCGGCATCGTCCCTGAGGCCGGTGAGACGGGCGAGTATGGTTTGGGATTCGCCGGGGCCGAGCGTGAAGTGGAACACGCCAGCGGCTTTGGTGCCGGAGTGGGCAGGGTTGACGGCTTCGGTTTGGCCGTCGATCAAATAGCGATGAAAAGCGCTTTTGACGTAGCTCGAGTTGGTGCCGCCCCAGAGTCGTTCATTGTCGCCGTTGTTTTCGGTGAAAAGTTGCGTGGTTGATTCGGCGAAAGTAAGTAAGTAGCTTCCGAGTTCCTGGTGCTTACAGGCGATGGAGCGATCATTGATTTGGTAGAGGACCGGCTTCGGGGAGTGGGAGCGGCCCCACGTCCAAGTGTTGCGGAACCAGACTTGGGGGAGGAGCCAGAGGGGTGCCGAATCGGGTCCGCGGTTCGTGATTTTGATTTCGATGAGCAGATCGTCTACGTCGGCCTTCGCGTATTCAATTTGGACGTCGAAGTAGCGGTCGTCGTCGAAGATGCCAGTGTCGAGGAGTTCGTACTCGCGTTCGTTGCGTCCGCGGCGGCGGCTTTCTTCGAGTAGGTGCTGATAGGGGAATGCTGCTTGCGGGTACTTATACAACGCCTTCATGTAAGAGTGCGTTGGGGTGGAGTCGAGATAGTAATAAAGCTCTTTGACGTCCTCGGAGTGGTTGCCTTGGGGGCCGGCTAGGCCGAAGAGCCGTTCTTTAAGGATCGAGTCTTTTCCATTCCAGAGGGCCAGCCCAAAGCAGAGGCGTTGGTGGTTATCGCAGATACCGAGGAGTCCGTCTTCCGACCAACGATAGGTGCGGAGGTGGGCGTGTTCGAAAGGGAAATAGTCCCAGGCGGTGCCGTCGGAGGAGTAGTCTTCGCGGACGGTGCCCCAGGCGCGGTCGCTTAGGTATGGGCCCCATCGACGCCAGTGGCGTTCGCGTTTATCGGTTTCGATGAGGCGGAGGCGTTCCGGATCCATCATTCATGGTAACGCTACTGTATTGCTGTCGACTCCGCCGGTGGAGACGGTGAGCGGATCACCAGGGGACAGGCCACGGAGGTTGATTTGTTGCAGGCCGACGAAGCCTGGGGCGGTGCCGGCGAAGAGGACTTCGAGAGGGCGGGTGCCGGAGCGGGCGGTGACCGAGGCATTACCGAAGCCAGTGCCGTAGACTTCGTAGATGGTGCTGCCGCGAGGGATGGCGGCGGCCTTGCCGGACGGTGCGTCGAAGAAGATGCCGGGTTGGGCGGCGAGGACAGTGACGGGGACTGATCTGACACCGACGGAGTTGCGTGCGGTGACTTCGGTGGGGCCGAGGGGGATCCCGCCCGGCACGGCGAAGTTGATTTGGGTATCGTTTGAGAAGAAGACGCGGGCTATCGTGCCGCCGACCGTGACGGAGGCGTTGCGGAGGTCGGCACCGAAGGCGGTGGCGATGCCGCCGGGGACGATGCCGGGCCGGAAGGAGGCGGCGTTGACGACCCCGCCGACGATGAGCGCCGGTGGGCGAGGGAGGCCGCCGGTGAGTGCGGTTCCGACAAGGGAGACGGTCTGGACGCCATCAGGGAAGGCGGCGCGGCCGTCGGTGTCGGTGATGACGACCTGATTCTTGGCGGCGAGTTCCAGGCCGGGGTAAGGCAGTTCGTTTGCGTCCTGAACGCGGAAGACGGGGGGCGTGCCCGCATCGCTGGTGACGACGATTTCGGCACCGGTGCCATCGGCGGGTAGAATTTGCAGGCGGGCTTCGACGGGGGCGTAGGCGGCAGGACCCTCGGCGCGCAGGACGTCGACGCCGGGGCGGAGCGCCGCAATGGGGAAGGTCGAGGTGGTTTGTCCGGCTGGGACGGTGACGCTTGCGGGGAGCGAGGCGAAGCCGGATTCGACGCGGAGCAGGACGGTGGTTGGCGTTTCGACGGGCCGGTCAAGGGTGACGGTGGCGTAGGCGATGCGATTGGCGAGCAGGCCTATGGCGGGTTCGACACTCAGTCGCAGGTTGCGTCGAAAGGTCGAGTCCATGCTGGCGCGGCCGCCGGAGTAGCGGGGCCAAGCGCGTTCGAATTCGTTGCGGTAGCGTTCCACTTTGGACAGATCGATGGCGGAAGGCGCGGTGCCCGCGGGGACGATGAGGACAAAGCCGATGCGGTAACGACGCTGCTCCACCGTATGGTCCGGCGTGCGTCGACCTTCGGCGGTGATTAGTTCGTCGATGGGCACATCGCGGCGGGTACCGCCGAAAGTAGAGCCGACTCGAGGGGAGGTGAGACCGGAGGAGAGGCCGGAGTTTTGCACGTAAAAGGTGGGCGGGACGTCGCCGGGCGCGCGGAGGCCCATTAGGTATTGGTCGAGGGACGAGAAACCTTCGACGGTTGCCGTGGTTCGAAAGCGAGGGATCGAGGCTTCGCCGAGGTCCTCGATCCGATTGCCTTCCAACAGTGACGCTTCCGAGTTAAAAGTGAAGGCCCAGTGGAAGCCTTGGCGACCGAGCATCGGTCGGTTCTCTCCTTCGCGAACGGAGGCGAAGGCGAGAAAGAGATGGCCGGCTTCGTGGGCGACGACGGTGAGGCCGGTGTCACCGGTGCTAGCGCGTGATGGCATAGGGGCGTTGGGGTCTTCGGGGTATTGCGAAATGGGCCCCAGGTTCAGCACCGCCTGCAAGCGATTGGCGGAGCCATATTCTTTGCCGACATCGGTCAGCGTGTCGCCAATGCCCTTGCGGCGGGCACGGACGGAGACTTCGAAAGCGATGACGCCACTGCCCGCGGAGAGGCCGCTGGAATTGAAAAAGGCCAGGAAGTCATAGGCGTCGTCCTGGGATTCGTAAACTTTTTGCGATGCGGTTACCAAGTCAATTGCGGTGGAATCGCCGAAGCGTTCGGCGATGGTGCCGGGGAATAACTCCTCACTGCCAGTGGCGAAAGTTACGAGTCTGGTGGAACTCGTCAGGCCACCGGGAGAGAGGCCGACGACGGACTCGGCGACATTGACTTGGCTCCAGGCGAGGAGGATGTTTCCATTCGGAGAGAGGCTGATTTGGAACGTTTGCTGCGGGCCGAAGCCGAAATCGGTATATTCGCGGACGCGCAGCCAGGTGATGGTGACGTTGGTCGCATCGGTGCGGACCCGGACTCCATCACCGGCGGCGGAGGGATCAAGATCGGTGAAGAGGCCGGCGATGCGGGGGCGACCGGAATTGAGGCGGCCGATGCTGCGGGAACTGGTGTCGGCATCGCCGCCGCCGAAGGTGACGTTGCCATCGGAGTTGATGAAAATCTTTCGGTAAGTAACTCCGTAGAAGGGGAAGGGGAAGGGGAGGTCGATTTCACGCGAATCGTCGTCGCCGAGGCCGGTGAGGGGGGGGCCAGGGTTGGCGGTATCAATGGCCGCGGTGCCGGTGGTGAAGCGGTAGCCAGCGATGGAAGGGGTGAAGGTTACGCTTCGATTGGTGAGGTTAAACGGATTGCGGCGGGCGACCACGCCGTCAGCGTCGTCGAGGATGAGGATGTCGCCGTCCAGGCGGGCCGCCGTTCGGCTGGTGGCGGCTTTGAACTTGCCAGCGAGGCG
Source organism: Acidobacteriota bacterium (assembly GCA_025354525.1). Classification (GTDB taxonomy): domain Bacteria; phylum Acidobacteriota; class Terriglobia; order Bryobacterales; family Bryobacteraceae. Next base: position 15,928 of record JANXMS010000427.1, on the reverse strand, counting down.
GGATTTGCGGTGGAGGTCGAGTTCTTCGTGCGTCTGGCCCAGGTAAGTTCCACACCACTGCCCGTTCGATTTCGCTGTAGCTAGCGGGCCGATTAACGGAACGAGCAGCGCGAGAACTGCGTAACGAAGTATCGAGGGCTGCATCCCCCATTGTAAAATAAAGGACTTGGAGGGATTGAGAGTATGGCGTTCTGTAACAAGTGCGGAGCTAGCCAGGCGGACGACGCCCGGTTCTGTTTTCAATGTGGGGGGGCGGTGGCGGTAGTGGGTGTGGCCGTTCAGGATTCGCAGAGTCTGGAATATACGATTCACGGGGACAATCTCCAGGTGGCGCGGGTGAAATTGAAACCCGGTCAAGAGTTATACGCCGAAGCCGGCAAGATGGTGTACAAGACTCCGTCGGTGCAGTGGGAAACGCGGATGACGGGGAATTCTCTTGGCCAGAAGATCTGGGGCGCGGTGAAGCGGAAACTCTCCGGCGAATCGCTGTTCATGACCCATTTTCGGGCGAATGCACCGGGTGAGGTAGGCTTCGCGGGTTCGTATCCGGGCCGGATTCAAGTGTTCGATCTGCTGCCGGGGCGAAGTGTGCTGGTGCAGCGCGATGGGTTTTTGGCGGCGCAGCCGACCGTTCAATTGAACATCGCGCTTGTGAAGAAGCTAGGAGCTGGATTCTTTGGCGGAGAGGGCTTTATTCTCCAGAAGCTGACCGGGCCGGGGATCGTATTTATTCATGGCGGCGGCGACTTCATCGAGTTCAATTTAGTTGCTGGAGAGCAGTTGCAGGTGGATACGGGGTGTATCGTAGCGTTTGAGGAAGCCGTGCAGTATGATATCCAATTTGTGGGCGGCATCAAGACGGCGATCTTCGGTGGGGAAGGGCTATTTCTGGCGACGTTGACTGGGCCGGGGCGCGTGATTATCCAGTCGATGACGCTCGACAAGATGCGGCGGGAGTTGGCTCCTTCGGCGACGGGCGGCGGGGATGAACGCAGCGGGCTTGGCACCATAACGGGTTTATTTAATTCTGATGACTAACGCACAAATAACGCAGATTCGAGACGAAGTGGCTGGCTTGCTGGTCAGCCGTTTGGCGGCGGTGCCGGCCGAAGCGGCGGAGTTGCAGCGGGCGGCGCGGGCTTTGCGGCAGTCGGAATCGATTGAGCAGTGGATTCAGATTGTGGCGGATACCGCGGCTGGCTTTGCGGAGCGGGCCGCCCTGTTTTCGATTGATGGCGACCGGGCGTTAGGTAAGGCGTTGCGAGGGACGGGCGAGTTAGCCGCGAAGCCCGTGAACCTTGCCGAGGCTGCGGCGCTGCGGCAGGTAGTGGATACGAGCGAGACAGTCGTGTGTCTGACAGCGGCGTCGCAGTTGGGCTTGGCGCTGTTCGAGCCGAGGATTGCGAAGCGGGCGCACTTGGTGCCGGTGGTGGGGAAGACGCGAGTCTTGGGCATATTGTACGCCGAAGGAGATCCGAATCTTCCGGCGCTGGAGACGTTGGCTGCCTTAGCCGCTGGGTCGCTCGAACTGCGGAAGGCAAAAGTTGCCTCGCCGCTGATTCAACCGGCACCGGTGACGGAGCCGGAGCATCGGCATCCCGTGGAGCCGGTGGTTGCGGTGCCGATTCCTGAGCCCGCGCCGGTCGACTGGCGGGCGTTTCGCGGGGCCAGTGTGGCGGTGGCTAGACTGGTTCTGCGCCATCGCGATACGTTGGCGGTGGCCCGGGCGCGCGGGAATGTTTATGCCGCGCTTCGGCTGGAGATTGAAGCCGCGCGGCTCGCCCATCGCGACCATTATCCGGGGCGGGAGAGCTACCTGGAACAGGAACTGAACACGCGGCTGTTCGAGAGCGGTGGTCTTCCAGCCGCCGAGCACCGAACGGATGAGTAACGGTTCGCCACGGGCACCTTCGTAGTGGGGAACCCCGCCGCGGAGGAGAAAGAATTTGCCAACTTGAGTGGGCCTTGTTTTATTGTGGTCCAGCTTGCGGCCGAAGCCAAAGAGCAGGGTGCCTTTGACCACGGCCACGTGGGCCTACGGCGAATGAAGGTGGGCTCCAACCCACCCGCCGTCGGGCATCCAAAAGGCGTAGGTGAAGGGTTCGCCGGGTTTGTGCCTCGGGTCGCCGGACTAAACTGGCAGCGTCATCGCGGCGCACAGAACGTTGGCCGGGAGCAGGGCGAAACTACGACGGGAGTATTTTAAGCGATCGGGAACCGACTGCCAAACGATCCGGTTCTTGCGGTCGCAATCGAATTAGTGGATTTCCATGGCCGGGTCCGGGCCAAAGCCTTTTGGGAGCGTCCAATTCTTGACGATTCGGCGGGTAGCGAGGTCGACCGCGTAGACGCGATCCATGTTTTCGTTGGCGGCGTAAGCGACCTTGCCGTCGGGGCTCAGGTGGAGGCTGACGATCTGGCCGAGCGGGGCGGGGAGGTCGACGCGACCAGCGACCCTGCCGGTTTTCGTGTCGGTCCACCCGATGGCTTTTTCGTCGAGAAGACCGTAGACGACGTGGCGTCCGTCGGGGGAGATATCAACGCGTACGGGTCCGGGCGGGGAGTCGAGAGTACGGAGTAGTTTGTGGGTGGTGGTGTCGATCTCGGCGATGCCGCTGCTATCGCGCTGACAGACGTACAGGCGCTTGCCGTCCGGAGAGAGGATGCTACCTTCAGGGCGAGGGCCGGTGGGAATGAGTCTGACTTCTCCGGTGCCGAGGTGGATGGCGGAGACGTTGGAAGTGCTACTGTTCGAGACCCAGGCCCACTGGCCGTCGCGGCTCGCAGTGACCATATGCGCGGTCTTGCCGCGTGTGGAGTAGGTGCGGAGGATGGTGCGCTTGATGGGGTCAATCAGCAGCAGGGCGTCCGGTAGTTCGGTGGAGACGAGGAGGTTGCCATTGGGCAGAAGTGCGATGCCGTGGGGTCGGCGATAGTTACCGGTGGAGATCTCGCCGACCTTCTCGCGGGCGGCGAGATCGATGATCGATACTGTGTTGCCGCCTACTCCGGTCTGCTCGATACGCATGGTGCCGTTGTCCGTCGTATAGAGCAACTTGCCGTCGGCGGAGCGGACCATTTCGTGGGGATGGGCGTTGACGGCGGCTTTCGTTTCGAGCTTTCCATCGGCCGAATAGAATCCGAGGGAACTGTCGCCTTTGTGGAGCACGATCCAGACGAAGAGAAACAGGGTGTGCACGGGTTACTTCACTTTCTTCTTGTATGTGTAGGTGGGGAAGTCGAAGTCAAAATCGGTTCGATGGGGCAGGGGTTTGGCGTTTGTCGGCGGCAGTGATTGGGCGAGTTCCGCCTTCAGCTTTGTATGCTTCGGATCGCTGGCGATGTTCCGCCATTCGTTGGGATCGGCGATGCAATCGTAAAGCTCTTCGGTGCCGTCTTTGTACCGGATGTAGCGCCATTGTTCGGTGCGGACGGCGTGATTGCCTTCGAGATAGGTGATGACGGCTGGTGGGCGCTTGGCCTTCGGATTCTGAAGTTGCGGGACCAAGCTGAGACCTTCGTTGCGCGGATTTTTCGGAAGGCCGCAGAGGTCGACAAGGGTGGGGTAGAGATCGAGCAGGCTAACGGCTTGCGGGCGCGCGACTCCGGGCTTGCTCGAGCCGGGGCCGGCGATGATCATCGGCACGTGAGTCGACCGTTGCCAAAGCGTGGACTTGTGCCAATGCTGCTTTTCGCCGAGATGCCAGCCGTTATCGGACCAAAAAACGATGACGGTGTTTTTGGCGTGGGCTGATTTGTCGAGGGCGTCGATGAGTTGGCCGATCATGGCATCGGCGAAGGAAATGCACGCGAGATAGGAGCGGACGGCGTCTTTATGCTTGCCGGTGCTGACGATCCGCTCGTGCTCGACGCGCCGGAAAGCGGCAAACTCCTGGCCGATTTTGGGGATATCGTCGAGGTCGTCCGCGGGCGCTTCCGGCAGTCGAATTTTGTCCGCCGGATAGAGGTCGAAATACTTCTGCGGGGCGTACATCGGAATGTGCGGATGCCAAAGACCGATGGCGAGGAAGAAGGGTTTCGACTGGGGTTTTTCGAGGAAACGAGTGCCGAACTCGATGGCGCGCTGGTCGCCGTAGGCGCGCTCTTCGTACGGAAGCACGCCCCAATCGAACTCCCCCTGAAACTTGTCGAGGCCATTGAGGGGAACCGCCGGAGGAGCCGGGACGGGTTTATTCCAGGGGTACCAGTCGGCGCGGCGATACCACGGGTCGTCGAAGACCTGAAGCTGGAACTCGTCCCATTGCGACGGCGGATTGTTGCCGGCGGTGTGATGAAAAACTTTGCCGGCTCCGGCGACGTGGTAGCCGTGCTTTCGGAAGTACATCGGGAGGGTAACGGCGTCCGGAAGGACCGGAGGCCAGAACTGGTCGTTGTCGTAGATGCCGGTGGAGGACGCGCGCTGGCCGGTCAGCAAGGCCGTGCGGGACGGGTTACAGAGGGGAGAAGCACAGTGGGCATTGGCGAAGAGCACGCCGCGTTGGGCTAGGCGGTCGATGTTGGGCGTTTGCACGCCGGGGTAGCCTTTCAGGCAGCCGACCCAGTCGTTCATATCGTCGACGGAAATGAACAGGACGTTAGGCTGCTTCGGGACGGCTATGGCGACCGAGGCAGAGGCGAGGAACGCGCGGCGGGTGAGCATGGATGGCCGCATTATATCGGCTCTTTAGCTGTGACGGCGGACCAGATAAACCGCCGTTTCGGCCAGCAGGTTGGGGAGCATTTTGACTTCGCGATTGCCGTCAAGAAAAACTCGTTTTTCGATGTGCCACTCTTCGCGGGCGGCGAGGATTTCGAAGTCGTCGATCGTGAAGAAATGAATATTGGGCGAGTCGAACCAATCGTGTGGAAAGCGGGTTGTTTTCGGGGCTCGTCCCGTGAACAGATGCGCCAACCGGACGCGCCAGTGTCCAAAATTCGGGAAGGCGACGAGGGCTCGGCGACCGACACGGAGCATGTCGTTCAGCACCTGTAGCGGCTGGCGCACCTCTTGCAACGTCTGGCTCAAGATGACGTAGTCGAAGGCATGGTCGGGGTAATCCGCCAGGCACTCTTCGATGTTGCCTTGGTAGCAACTGACGCCTTTAGCAATCGCCTTCTGCACTTTCGCGCCGTCCATTTCCACGCCCCGCGCATCGACGTCTTTGTTGTCGGCGAGCCAACTGAGCAACTCTCCGTCGCCGCAGCCAAGATCCAGGACACAGGTCCGCGGCGCGACAATTTCACTGAAAATGGCATAATCGCCACGACCGAGGAGGTCGCGAACGAACGGGTCGTTATTGTTGGCGGGGGTCATCGGCGGTTCACTCCTTTCGTAACGCGGAGGAGGAAGCCCTTCACGATCTCGGACTGTTCTTCGACTTCGACCAGGAACGCGTCATGGCCGTATTTGGACGTGAGTTCGATGTAGGCGACGTCCTGATTGCGACGGCGGAGGGCGCTGACGACCTCCTGGGACTGGTAGGACGGATAGAGCCAGTCGGAGGTGAAGCTGATGACGAGAAACTTCGTCTTTGATCGTTCGAGGACGGCCGTGAGAGACTGCTGGCCAGCCGCGAGATCGAACAGGTCCATCGCCTTGGTGATGTAGAGATACGAGTTGGCATCGAAGCGGTCGACGAACTGACTACCGCGGTAGCGGAGATAACTTTCGACTTCGAAGATGCCTTGGTCTTCGCGCTGGCGGCGGCCGAATTTCTGCCGCATTGATTCATCACTCATGTAGGTGATGTGGCCCACCATGCGCGCGACGGCGAGGCCACGGCCGGGCAGTTTACCGCCGTAGTAATTGCCGTCGCTCCAGTCTGGATCGGCCATGATGGCTTGACGGCCAACCTCGTTGAAAGCGATCTGCTGGGCGCTGTGGCGCGGCGTGGTGGCGATGGGAATGGCGGAGGCGACGCGATCAGGGTAGCGAGCGGCCCATTCGAGAACCTGCATGCCGCCCATGGAGCCGCCGGCGACGGAGAGCAATTTCTCAATGCCGAGCGATTCGATGAGCGTGGCCTGCAGCCGGACCATGTCGCCGATGGTGATGACCGGGAACGTCATCGCGAAGATCTCGCCCGTAACGGGATTGATAGACCCGGGGCCGGTGGTGCCGCGGCAGCCGCCGAGAACGTTCGAGCAGATGACGAAATACTGGTCTGTGTCGAAGCCGCGGCCGGGCCCGATCATGCTGTCCCACCAGCCTTTTTGCTGGGTTTGCGCGTCAACCCCGGCTGCGTGGGCGTCGCCTGAAAAGGCATGCATGACCAGGATCGCGTTGGAACGATCCGGGTTTAATGTGCCGTAAGTTTGATAAGCGACGTCGACCGGAGCGAGGGTTACCCCACAGTCCAACTCCAGAGACGCGAACCGCTTCGATTGCGTGGAAACGACCATGACAGGAATGCTTGTAGGATAACAGGCATGTTGCGATTCGCTTTCGTTTTCTTGGTTACCCCAGTGCTATGGGGGCAGTGGCGGGTGGGGCGGGCCGAGGTGGACATCACGCCTCCAGCTCGAATGCCGATGGCTGGTTACTACTACGTGCGACTGAATGAGGGCACCCACGATCCACTCTTTGCCAAGGCCATGGTGGTGGAGCAAGCGGGCGTTCGAATGGCATTGGTGGCGGTTGACTACGTGCAGATTCCTCGAAGTTTTGTCGATGAGGCACGAACGCTGATCGCCGGGCGGACCGGAATTCCCCCGACGCACGTGATGATCTCGGCGACGCACTCGCACACCGGCCCCGAGTTGGGAACCCGCCTGCGCAGCGTGGAACCAGAGATCGACGCGCTCGCCAAAGGCTTCTGGAAACGGATTCCGGACTTGATCGCGACGAGCGTGGAGAAGGCGGCGGCCGCGCTGGCGCCGTCTGAGATCAGCGTTGGCGTGGGCCGGGAGGAAACGATCAGCTTTATCCGCCGATTCCGGATGATCGACGGCACGACGGGTTGGAACCCGGGGAAGAAGAACTTGAAGATCGTTCAGGCGTTGGGAACGATCGATCCGGACGTGGCCGTGGTGGTGGCTGGCAAGGGGGCGAATGTGAACTTCGCACTGCACCTCGATACGGTCGGCGGCGCTCAGTTTTCGGCCGACTATGCGTATGCGTTGAGCCGCAGTCTGCGCGAGGTGAAAGAGCCGGAGTTCTCAACTCTGTTCACAATCGGCTGCGCGGGGAACATCAACCACATCGACGTTTCGCACAATCGGCCGCAAAAAGGGCCGGGCGAGGCGGCGCGGATCGGGACGGTGTTAGCGGCCGCGGTGTTGAAAACGATGGAACGAATGACGACGGTGGAGCCACAGCCGGTGCGAGTTTCGACGCGGTTGGTCGCGCTGCCTCCCGCGACTTATACGGCGGAGGAAGCCGAGCGAGCGAAGGTCGTGGTGGCTAACTATGGCAAGCAGAATGCGAACCCATTCTACGACCAGGTCAACGCGTTCAAAGTGTTGGGTCTGATGGAGCTGGGCAAGCGGCCTGTCGAAGCTGAGGTGCAGGTGATCGCCCTGGGAAAATCGGTTGCGTGGGTTGGATTGCCGGGCGAGATTTTCGTCGAACATGGGCGGGCGATCAAGCTAGCCTCCCCGTTCGCGGTGACGATTGTCGCGGAACTAGCTAACGGCAACCTCGGCTACGTGCCGGATCGGAAAGCCTACGCTGAAGGAGCGTACGAAGTGATCTCCAGCCGACTGGCCCCAGGGGGCGGGGAAGCGATGGTGGCCGCGGCGGTGGAGCAGTTGAACGCGCTGTTTCGGGACTAAGCGTTCAACAGCCAGGAGGTGAACTCGTTCTCGCCATGCACGTCGGTCAACCGCATATCGCGGCTTTGGTAACGATAGGTCAGCTTCAGATGATCCACGCCGAGCAGGCGCAGCAACGTCGCATGGACGTCGTGGACATTCTTCGGCTGCTCAATCGCCCGCAGACCGAACTCGTCGGTGGCACCCAGCACGCGACCCCCCGCAATCCCAGCGCCGGCCATCCATGTGGAGAAGCCGTACGGGTGATGATCGCGACCGTTTTTTCCTTCCGCCAGCGGCGTCCGACCGAATTCACTAGACCAGACGACGAGCGTCGAGTCCAGGAGACCGCGCGATTCGAGGTCGGCGAGCAAGCCAGCGATCGGTTGGTCGGACTTCTTTGCCATCTTGTTGTGTGAGCCAAGCAGGTCGTTGTGCGCGTCGTCCCAATCGTCGCCCAGGTTTGTGCCTTGATAAAGCTGCACGAACCGCACGCCGCGTTCGACCAAGCGCCGGGCTAGCAGGCACTTCCGCCCAAAATCGTCCGTCATCGTTTCACCGATTCCGTAGAGGGCTTTGGTCGCGTCGGTCTCTTTCGTCAGGTCGACGGCGTCGGGTGCTTCGGACTGCATTCGAAAGGCGAGCTCATAGGAAGCGATCCGGGCTTCGAGAGTAGAGTCCTCCTCGCGAGTGGCGAAGTGGCGCCTGTTCATGCGGTCAATCAGCGACAGCGTCTCCTTTTGCGCGTCCGGCGTAACGCCTTTTGGTGACGCGAGGTGGAGCACCGGATTTTGGCCGCTGCGGAACGCTGTGCCTTGGAAGGCCGCAGGCAAAAAGCCGGCTCCGTAGGCTCCGGCCCCGGACTTCATGGCACCGTCGCTCATCACGACGAACGAGGGTAGGTTCTTGTTCTCGGAGCCCAGACCATATACCGCCCAAGCGCCCAGCGAAGGACGGCCAGGGAACTGATTGCCACTCGTCCGCAGGTTAATCGCCGGCGCGTGATCGAACGCGTCGCCGTGGCACGATCGAATCACGGCCAACTTATCGGCGTGCTTCTGCAGTTGCGGATACAGGTCCGAAATCTCCAGGCCCGACTTGCCGCTCCGCGTGAAGTTCCACGGGGAAGCCAACATTCGCGCTTTACGGAAATCGATGCGGCTGGTGACCAATCCTTCGCCGAAGGAGCCCGGCAACGGTTGGCCGTTGAACTTGGCGAGCGCCGGTTTGGGATCGAACGTGTCGACGTGGCTCACCCCGCCGTGCATGAAAAGATAGATGATCCGCTTGGCCTTTGTGGCGGCCAGCAGCTTTTCCTGCATCATGCCGGAAAGCGCTAGCAGGCCGAAGCCTTGACCGGCGCGGGATAGGAAATTGCGGCGGGAAGTGTACATGGGGCTCCTAGTCGACGTAAAGAAATTCGTTCGTATTGAACAGGCCGCGGGCCAGTTCAACTGCTGCTTGTTCGAGGGTGCCCAGCAGCTTAGTTTGCCTCAGGAGAAACTCACGCGCCATCGTCTGCTCGTTCGCGTCTGGCTTCCGAGCGAGCGTGGCGAGGAAGATGTTCTCGGCAATGGTCGATTCGTCACCCTTCATAGCGGCGAGCGCCAGAGCAGCCGCTTGGCGTTGCGTGAAGTCGCTGTTGAGCAACGAAAGCGATTGGGTCGGCGTGGTCGACGACTCCCGGCGCGAACAGCTCAGGACGCCTTCGGGCCGATCAAAAACTTCAAACAGCGGCATGCGGAAGTTACGGCGGGAAATGACGTAGATGCTGCGGCGGGTATGCTCGGTGGGGTCAGAGGTGACCACCCAAGCGTTTGCTAGCGGCTGGCTCATGCCGTACAACTCCTCAGGGGCCAAGGCCGGAACCACCGGCTTACCGTACATCTTCGGGTTCAACGTCCCTGCGGTCAGCAGCACTGCGTCGCGGACCTCTTCTGCTTCCAGACGCCGACGAGTGAAGTGCGATAGCCAAACATTCTCCGGGTCCTTTATCATCGCTTGGCCCGAGGGTTTAGTCTGTTGGCGGTAAGTACTCGAAAGCAACATCGTTCTGTGAAGCTGTTTAAAGCTCCATTTTTGCTCGACGAAATTTGCGGCAAGCCACTCGAGCAGTTCGGGGTGAGTGGGTGGGGTGCTGCGTGCTCCGAAGTCAGAAGTGGTCGCCACGATGCCGCGGCCAAAGTGCGCTTGCCAAACGCGGTTCACGGCGACACGGGCGGTCAGCGGATGATCCGGCGTGGCGATCCATTCAGCTAGCGCCTTGCGCCGCAAGGTGGTGGCCGAACCGGGCGGCGGGGGCGGGATGTCGCCGCCCCCCAAGGCCGAAAGGAAGCCCGGAGGGATCTCGTCGTTACCCTTGCCCGGAATATAAACTGGAGGGCCAAGGGGGCCGACGTCGGTGACGCTGGGCGAAAACGGTCCCGGTCCGTAAGTGCTATATAGCGATAGCAAGCGGGACTTGATCTTCTCGAGGCGTCCCTTTTCCGCAGGGGTCAGCAGGGCGAACACCTCGTCATCTTTTGGTGCCACCTGCTTCGTGTACATCTCGAAAAACGCCTTCTGTTGCGGCGTCCGCAGGTCCTCTTCGGTGTCGAAGGCGACCTGCGCTTCGCGCGGCAGTTGGGCGAGCCTTTCGGCACGAAGCCGTTTCACATAGGGCTCCTTAAGACGAGCGAAATCGTCGGTTAAGTCGTAGAGCTTCCACTGCCGGGTATTCTCTTGGAGGTCGTACTGCCGAGCGAGGCTATAGGTCAGAAAGACCCGGGACTTGACGATGGGCGCGAAGATGGCCTGGAGCTTGAAGTAATCGCGTTGCGATATCGGGTCGTACTTATGGTCGTGGCAGCGAGCGCAGGCCACCGTCAGGCCGAGGAATACGCCAGAAGTCGTATCGACAAAATCGGTCATCGTCTCGACGCGATTGATATCTTCGACCTTAAACAGCATGTCGCGGTTCGGGCCCACCGTGAAGAAGCCGGTGCCCTGTTGGGCGGCCGGTTCCTCGTAGATCTCGTCGCCGGCGATCTGCTCTTTTACGAACCGGTCGTAGGGTTTGTCGGCGTTGAAGCTTTCGATGACATAGTCGCGGTAGCGCCAGGCATAGAGTTGATAGGGATCTTGCTCGAAGCCGGCGGTGTCGCCGTAACGGACGAGATCGAGCCAGTTCTTGCCCCATTTTTCGCCATAGCGGGGGGAGGCCAGGAGCCGGTCAATCAGCCTGTCATAGGCGTTAGGTGCCGGATCTTTGGTGAACGCCTCGACCTCGGTCGCGCTCGGGGGCAGCCCATGGAGATCGAGCATCGCTCGACGGATAAGCGTCCGGCGATCCGCCTCCGGGGCGGGGGCGAGGCCCTTGGCCCGAAGCTGTTCCAGGATGAACGCGTCGATGGGAGTCCGCACCCACGGGTCTTTAGTGGCCGGCACCGCAGTTGGCCGCACCTTCTCAAACGACCACCACTTGCGACTCGCAACTGTCGCCGCGGGCCAAGGGGCACCAGCCGCGATCCACTCGCGCAGCAGCGTCACCTCGACCGAGGTCAACGGACCCGTTGGCGGCATGGCGATCGTGTCGCCCCCGGAAACTACCCGCAGCAATAAGCTCGTCTCGGGCTGGCCGGGGGTGACGGCAGAACCTTGTTTGCCGCCTCGGAGAATCGCTTCGCGGGTATCGAGCCGCAGGCCGGAGAGCTGCACCTGTGAGCCATGGCAAGCCAAGCACTTCTGGGACAGAAGGGCCACTGCCGAACCGCTCAGGTCGGCCCCTGGCAGCGAGATCGCGAAAAGGAGAATGGCTAAAAGGCGCACGGTCTCTGGAGTCTATCAGGAACTGCTCGCACAAGATGGGGCGAAGGGCGTTAGGACCCTTGTCTTCTTACCGCAATGATGATAGTGTCTTTTTCGATTGCGGACGCGTTCCTCTGACCCGCACGACCTAGTTTTAAGAGGCAAAGGAGACCAGCATGCGTTTGCTTATTCGTTTTGTTCTCGCCATCGCTCCGATTGGCGCTCTGCTCGCGCAGTCATTTTTCGGGTCCATCGTCGGCTCGGTAAATGACGGAACGGGTGCCGGTATCCCGCTCGCTGGCATCTCCCTCCTCAACACAGGGACGTCGGATCGCCGTACGGCGCAGACGGACGGATCGGGAAACTATCAGTTCATCAACCTGACGCCCGGGCAGTATCGGGTGGAAGTAGAAAAGACTGGCTTCCGCCGCTTCATACGGGCTAATATCACCGTCGAAGTGCAGAGCATGGTCCGCATCGACGTGGCGATGCAAGTCGGCGACGTCTCTCAGACGCTTGAGGTCACCGCGCAAACTCCTCTGCTGGAAACAGAAAATGCGTCCCTTGGCCACGTGGTTGAATCGCGCAAGGTGCTCGAAATGCCGCTGAATGGCCGTAACGTGTTCGCGCTGGTCGCCTTGGTGCCCGGCGTGGTTCCCGGTGGGCAATCCGGCGGCTCGCCCACCGGCACCAATCCATTCGCTTGGGGCAATTTTCAAATCGGAGGCGGACAAGCCAACCAGAGCGCTTCTTTCATTGACGGCGCTCCGGTAAATGCCGGCTACGTGAATCTGACCGCGCTGGTCCCCACCCAGGATGCGGTGCAGGAATTCAAAGTCCAAACCAATAGCCTTGGCCCGGAGTTCGGCCGCTTCGCCGGGGGGGTCATCAACATGACGACCAAGTCCGGCACGAACGGCTTCCACGGCGCGGTTTACGAATACTTCCGCAACCGTTCCCTGAACGCCAACACATTCTTCAACAATCGAGCCGGGGTTCAGCGCCCCGCCTTCTCGCAAAATCAATACGGTGCTACCTTGGGCGGCCCCATTCGCAAAGACAAAACATTCTTCTTCGGTTCCTACGAAGGATTCAAGCTCCGGCAAGGACAATCCTACGTCTTTTCTGTGCCAACGGATCCCATGCGCGGCGGCGACTTCTCCAACTTGCGCAATGGCTCCGGGGCGTTGATCCCTATTTATGATCCGCTCACCACCTGCGGCCGCAACGGAAATCCTGCCTGTGCTACCAATGCAGCCGGGGGCGAGGTAATCAGCCGGACCCCTTTTCCTGGCAACGTGATCCCCACTAATCGAATAGACGGTGCCGCCAAGGTAATGACTGATCTTTGGGGGCGCGCCAACAGTTCGGGTCTGCCCTTCACAGCCGTGAACAACTACACCGCCAACGCCAGTGTCGGCGGCGAACAAGCCCAGTACAACGCCCGCGTCGACCACACATTTTCCGATAAACAGCGCGGCTTCCTTCGTTATACGTTTTGGAAAAACTTGAATCTGCCCATCGACCCCTATAACTCTAAGACCTGTGTTGATCGCTGCACTGAGACAATGAACACGAACCAGGCTGTGCTCGGTGACACCATTTCCCTTAACCCGAGCACGTTTCTTGATCTGCGCTTCTCCTTCACCCGCTTCAGTTACGACCGCACCGCGCTTACCGCCGGGTACGACTTGACCAAGTTAGGATGGCCCGCCGCGCTGAACAACGCCGTCGCTGTCCGCGTGCAACCGATTCCCATCGTGACTGGTTACAACGGCGTCTTTGGCACTAACGGGACGGGCAGCACGATCGTCGCCCGCAACGACATCTTCTCTATCATGCCGAGCATGACCAAAATCTGGGGTAAACACACTTTTAAGTTCGGCGGTGAAGCCCGACGGCTTACCCACAACTACTATCAGCAAAATAATCCTTCCGGTTCGTTCAACTTCGATGCCTTAATGACCTCAGCCAATCCCTTGGCCGCCGCCGGCACCGGCAACGGCTTTGCTTCGTTTCTGCTCGGTATGGGTAGCGGCGGAGGCTTGACGCACAATAGTTTTGTCGCCGGACAAATGATCTACGGCGCTTACTACTTTGGCGATCAATGGCAAGTCGGTTCGCGCCTCACTTTCAACTATGGGGTTCGCTTCGAACAGATGGGCCCCTGGTCGGAGCGGTTTGATCGTCTGGTCGTATTACTGCCCAAAGCCCCTAACGAACTCAGTGGCCGGGGCGGACTTCAATTCACTGGCCGCCCCGGTTTGGTAAATTCTCCCGATAGCCCCAGCCGCAACAATACTCAAAAGAGCAACGTCGTCTCGCCCCGCCTCGGCCTAGCCTATCGGTTGAGTAACAAGACCGTGTTTCGAACGGGATATGGCCTGTTCTACTTGCCTACCGAAGTTGCCTTCGGGACCTCGCCGAATGGGGATATTTCAAACGCGTATACGACGCCCTTTCTTGGAACGGTCGATGGCTCAATCACCCCGGCTGATCGGTTATCGAATCCGTTCCCCAAAGGTATCGTGAGCGCGCCTGGCCGCAGCGCGAACCTGCAGCAACTCTTCTACGGCCAGGGGATTTCTGCTCCGGTGTATGGTGATCCTCGCGCGCAGGTGCAGCAGTGGAACGTTGATATCCAGCGGGAACTGCCAGGCGGCGCGGCGCTGGAAGTAGCCTACGCCGGTTCGAAAGGGACGCATCTGCCCGGCCCGGCCCAGCCGATGAATCAGCTTTTAGACCAGTTTCTGTCGCAAGGCGCGCGACTGCTGGACCAAGTACCGAATCCGTTCGTGGGCGCAGTCCAACTTGGGGCCCTTGCGCAGCCCAACGTGTCTCGGGGCCAACTGCTCCGACCATTTCCGCAGTACAGCGCTTTTACCATCACCTCTCCGATGAATCGAAATTCTATCTATCACTCCGCTCAATTGAAGCTGGAGAAGCGCTTTGCGCAAGGTGCGTCCGTCCTCGGCTCCTATACGTGGTCCAAGCTCATAAGCGATACCGATACGCTTACGGCGTGGCTTGAACCGGGCGGTGGGCTTGGCGTCCAGAATTTTAACAACCTCCGCGCGGAGCGTTCGGTGGCACTTTATGACGCGCCGCATCGGGCTGTCATCAGTTTCATCTACGATCTGCCGTTCGGCAAAGGACGCAAGTTCCTAAATAGCTCCTCGGGGACCGTTAACCGGGTGATTGGAGGCTGGGGCGTGAACGGGGTCTCGACGTTCCAGAGTGGCAACCCCCTCAACATGGGCATGGCCGTTAACACATCGAACTCCTTCGGCGGCGGGCAGCGGCCCAATTCCACGGGGGTCAGCGCCAATCTCAGCGGCTCGGCCCAGTCGCGACTCACCCGTTGGTTTGATACGTCTGCGTTTACGGCCGCACCCGCGTTTACGTTTGGCAATACAGCGCGCTCCCTTACCGACGTGCGGTCCCATGGAATCGCCAACTACGATTTCACTTTTTTCAAAAATACTCAGTTGACCGAACGCTTCGGCATACAGTTCCGCTCCGAGGTTTTCAATCTTTTCAACCGGGTCCAGTTCAGCTACCCGGGCACAGCTTTGGGGAATCCCCAATTCGGCGTTGTGAGCGGGCAGTACAATAACCCGCGTCTGGTTCAGTTCGCGCTGCGGTTAATTTTTTAGTGAGATCGTTGGCGGCGGGCTCGGGTGCGCGATTCGTCGTTGATGGCGGAAGGCCGCCAACGGCCTTGGCGCGGCTAAAACTAGCCCGCTACGCTTTAGGCTTCCTTTGCGTCGTCCTCCTTTCGGCAGCGCAGGATTTCTTGTTTACGTGTCCGCTCGAATTTTTCCATCAAAACTCACCCACGCCGCAAAAGTATCTCTTGGAAACGATGGGTGGGGGCGTCGCCCTGCTCGACTACGATGGGGACGGCCGACTTGACATATTCCTGGTCAATGGCGGCCATTTGCCCGGCCCCTTCCGCCGCGAGGAACACAAGTATTGGAATCGACTCTTCCGCAACAACCCGAACGGAACTTTCACGGACGTAACTGTCGCCGCTGGCCTCCACCACGCCGGGAATGTCTACGGCATGGGGGCCTCCGCCGCTGATTTTGATAACGACGGCCATACCGATCTTTATGTCACAAACTTTGGTGCCAACCAGCTTTTCCATAACAATGGAAACGGAACCTTCACGGACATCACCGCCACGGCCGGCGTCGCCGCCGCTGGATGGTCCGTTTCCGCAGCTTTTTTTGACTATGACAACGATGGTCGGCTAGACCTATTTGTCGCCCGGTATCTCGATTGGGATCAAAGCCGCAATATAACCTGCGGCACCCCATTCAACGCCTATTGCCGTCCGGATAAGTTTCCAGGCACCACGAATTTGCTTTTTCACAATGAGGGGGCG
>JANXMS010000083.1 GCA_025354525.1 Acidobacteriota bacterium | reverse complement strand
TTTGCTGAGCGTGCTGCCGGGGATGGGCGACCGGAAGGTGAGCGAGGCCGCGGAACTGACCCCGGCAGCTTGGTGGCGGCGGCAGCAGGCCTAGCGTACATTAAGAATTTTCGCAAGGCTGGGGATGGTCGACCGCTTACGGTCAACACCAGTTTAGGCGGCTTAGGCTGCTTTCCAAACAGAGTAGTTGTCGTCAATAGGGAGAAATAATTGTCGCTGACAGGGAAAAGTAGTTGACGCCGGACACCCAGGCATGCCCTCACTCGTCAAAAGGCTCTCGCACAGCACTATTGCGGGACTTGCAAGGTCACTTCCGAATCGACCACGATCCGAGTGCAGATGGGGAGGATCGGATCGATAACCCCCCCATGCCTCGCAAATTCCGATCGCAGGGCGGAATCTTCTCTCTTCCGCCAATTTTCTATCCTCATTTTCCCGCTGAGCCAAAACAGCGGGAGATCATCCCCAGTGACGAGGGCGGGGTGATGATCAGTGACCGGGACGACTTACGACGCCGGGGAGTTCGATGCGGTGGTCATGCCCTCTGTGGGTCATCTCGATCTGTGTCCGACATCGGTGGTGGTAGATTTCTCAAAAGATCATGTATGATCTCGCCAATTGTTAAATATGCTTCATAGTCCGATGGTTTACAAAAATACCCATTGGCACCAAGCTGAGACGTCGCCAGCCGGTCTCTTCGTGAATCCGAGGACGTCACAATCAGCACCAAAGCGTGGGCGCAACTCTTACTTCGGCGAATATGTTGCAGTACTTCAAGTCCGGTTCTCTTAGGAAGGTTCAGATCAAGAAGTATTAGGGCTGGGCATGGTGCCCCCGCATCTGAGTCACTGGCATCAATAAAATTGAATGCGTTTTCTCCATCGCTTACGACGTGAAGCTCAGCGTGCACCTCAGAAAGACTGAGGGCTTCTCGCATCAGGAAAACATCTGCCTTATTGTCCTCGACAATCAGAATGTGCTGGCGTGCCTTCGCACTCAAGTCCTCGCTGTGGGAGGGTGAAATAGAAGATTGATCCTTCTCCGAGGTGGGATTCGACCCAGATGCGCCCATGATATCGCTCCACAATTCGTTGACAGATGGCGAGACCAAGGCCAGTGCCTGAGTATTCATCTCCGGTATGTAGTCTTTTGAAGAGTCCAAATATCCGCTCCTTATATTCGGGGCCGATCCCGATGCCATTGTCGCGCACAGAAATTAACCAGTTTCCATTCTGCCTCTCGGCTTCTAAATGTACAACGGGGGCTCTATTACTGCAATATTTCATCGCGTTCCCGATTAGATTCTGAAAAAGTTGATGCAAGTGCGTGCGGTGCACATTCAGAATTGGTAGTGGGCTAAAGGATATTTGCGCGTGGCTCTGGGTTATGGACTCAGATAGACTTGAGAGCACTCCTTTAAGCACGACGTTTGCATCCGTTTCTTCCGGCGGAGCCTCTATCCTTGTCACTTGCGTGTAGGCGAGAAGATCGCGCACGAGCATCTCCATACGAGAGGCCCCTCCTTTGAGGTAGGCGAGAAATTCGATACCTTGACCGTCTAGTTTGTCACGATAGCGCTTGTCCAAAAGCTCGCTATAAATTCCCACGCTCCGTATAGGTTCCTGCAAGTCGTGACTGGCGGAATAGGCAAATTGCTCCATATCCTGGTTAGCCTGGCGTAACTCTTGCTCCGTGTTCTTCTGCTCGTCGATATCTGTGCAGGTACCAAACCACTTTAGGATGCGGCCTTGCTCGTCTTTGACAGAAAGTGCTTGACAGAGAAACCACCGATACGAGCCAGTCTTGCGATCTAGAAAGCGGTACTCTGCTCTACAAGAACCGCCTGTCGAAACCGCTGATCGCGACGCTTCCCTCAGTTTGGCACGGTCTTCCGGGTGGATCATCGACTCCCAAGAACTTATATCGCCAAATGTTTGCCGGTTGAAGCCCGTGAAGGCAAACCAGCGCTCGTTGTAATAATCGATGGACCCGTCTGGCCCGGCGGTCCAAACCATTTGCGGCATGGCGTCGGCAAGTTGCCGGAACCGGCTTTCGCTTAGTTGTAGTGCCGTTAATAGATTACGTTCCTCAGTTATGTCGCTATGCACTCCGACCCATTCAACGATGTTTCCTTGGCTGTCGAGCACAGGTGCGGCTCGAATGATACACGCCCTCCATATACCATCGTACCTGCGGACACGGTGCGCGAAAGCAAACATCCGGCGTCCGGCAACTGCCTCATTCCATGCGTCAATTGTCGGTTGCGAGTCGTCTGGATGCACCGCTTTCGACCAGCCGTAACCCTGATATTCATGCTTTAGTTGGCCGGTGAAGGCTCCCCAGCCCGGCTGCTCCCCTTCCATCCCGCCGCGAGCGTTGTTGGTCCATATGATGCTGCTGTTCGCTTCGACCGCCGCACGGAATCGCGCCTCGCTTGCTCGCAGCGCATTCTCGGCCCGCACTTTCTCCACACTGGCCCAAACACGCGCAGCCGTCTCCTCGATCAACGAAATCTCAGTGTTGCTCCAAACACGCGGGCTTTTGGTGAGAACAAAAAGGATAGCAGCCAAACCGCCAGTTCTAATCAGTGGAACACGGACGAAGGCACGTGTTCCTACTGCTGCATATGCCTTCTGCTGAAGCGGTCCGGCAGCTCGACCTGCTTCTGTATCATCAACTCTGACTGTGCGACCGGCTCGAAGGTCCGCGGCCATTGGCTGCCCGTAATCACTCAGTAGATGTGTTCCAACATCGCCCGAAAAGCTCGCCGCCGTCCAGTCGTGGAGTACCGTGATGTAATCCCCAGTCGAGTCAGCCTCTGCGTATCCAACGGAGCCTGCGCTAAGGTGTCCGCCAAGCAATGCGCCAGCTCTTGTCACGACCTCTCGGAAGTCGGGAGCTGCCCGTAAAGCGTCTGTAAGTTTGAGTAGGAATGCTTGATGCGCTTCGCTTTCTATAAGCAACCTTTCGGCCTGTCTCTGTTCCGTCACATCCCGCGCGACGACTATCATGCCGAAGACCGCTCCATTGGCCTCGCGAAGGGGAGCTTTATTAGATTGAAATGTTCGGACCTTGCCCGTTTGATCAGGGTATTGTTCCTCCACGGAAAGTACAGTGCCTGTCCGCATCACTTCCCGGTCAACGGCCATTAGGGGCTCAGCCGTGTCACGACTGGCAAGCTCCAAATCCGTTCGGCCCACAAGTTCTCCGACCGAGCAACCGATAAGGCGGGTGGTCGCCTCATTGACTGCCAGATAACGCCCTTCCAAGTCCTTGGCGGCAATAACGTCGGGACTACTATTTAGAATTGTAGTGAGAAGAATATTAACGCGATCTCGCTCCGCTGCCGCCAAGTAGTTCTGCGTAACGTCCTGGTAGAACAGGGACAGGCCACCATCCGCTGTCGGATAGACCTTCAGGTGGAACCAGCGCTCCCACGGCGCGTAATAATGATCGAGTTCGACAGCGACTCGTTCTAAAGAGGCACGATGTAACTCCCGATAAACCATAGTGCCTATCGCTTCGGGGAAAATCTCCCATGGGCTCCTTCCGAGCATATCCTCGCGGCTCATGCCGTTAAGCCGTTCTGCTTCAGAATTCACATATGTGTAGCGCCATTCTTTGTCGAGTCCGACAAATCCATCTGTAATGCTTTCTAGCACTGAGATGGCTTCATCTCGGGCAGCTTCCGCTTCCGCGCGAAGAGCTGCCTCCCTTGCGGCGGCCCCATTGGCACGCTTTTGTTCTTGCTCATATACGTCGGCATTCGCAAGCGCCCGCGCAATGTGAGTGGTACTCGAGTTAAACACTTCGCGGTAATTGGCGTCAAGTGCCCGTCGCGGACTTATTCCCGCCACAAGCCAGCCATACGGCAGTTCGCGCCCCGCGCGCGCGATGGGCAAGACGAGTGCCTCAGACGGTGATTCGGGCCAAGGTCCGCCCGGCAGTAAACCAAATCGCACTTTGATATCTTCGACAAGCACCGGCTCCTCTGTGCGGAGCGCATCGACAAGCGGCCAAGGGGGAGGCACACCCGCTTGTTCAGCTAGAGAAATACGCTGCGGGCTCGCTAATGTATCGGCATTTAGATTTACCGTTGCAGCGAGACGGGCCTCCATCTCTTCGCTAGAAAACATGTAAATGAGCGCGAATGGAACATCAGCGGAATCCTTACCGACGGTTTCTGCCGCCATCGCAATAACGTCGGCGTATGTACGAGCCTCGGCAAGACATGCGCTAAGGTCGCAGACCAAACGCAGTCGCCTTTCAATAATTACCCTTTCCGTCGTTTCGAGAACTGCGTTGAAAATCCCTTCAACTCGCCCGCTTTCGCCACGAATAGGGCTGAAGGTGGAATCGAAGTAGCACTCTTCAATATATCCATCCCGACGCATTGCCAGAGGCTGATCCTTCGACCGTGTGGCTTTGCCTGTCCGCGTAACATGTTCCAACAGGGGTCCGATAATTTGCCAACTTTCCGGCCAAACCGCGGAAGCGGGCTGACCGAGGGCCTCAGGGTGTTTGGCACCGGGAATCGGACTCCAGGCGTCGTTGTATAACAAGACCAGTTCCGGTCCCCAATAAATGGCCGTTGGGAAGGGGGAGCCGAGACATATGCTCACCGCGGAACGCAAACTCTGGGGCCACGTTGCAGTCCGCCCCAGAGAGGTTTGTGCCCAATCTTTTTGGCGGAAAAGATTGTCCATTTCGTCGCCGCCTTCTAGGAATTCCTGTGTGCCGACGCCGGAAATCCTTTGTGCGGCATTTCCTTCAACAACAGTTAATGCATTCTTGGCGGGCATTATGTCGTAGTACCACCGTTCTGCCCTCTCGCGGCGGAGATGTTCTCGCGCGGCTGGCACGTGGCTAAAATATCCCGCACGATGTCGCTCAGCTCCGTGAACCCGCTCAGGCTGAACGGCTTGCGAAAGTATTGTAAGTTCGCGTTCTTGTCAGCGTTAACTTGGTCCGTTGGCGAGTTAGAGGATGTAAAAACAATAACAGGCGTCTGCCCGGATCGCTCACTTGCACGAAGCCGCGTAAGAATCTCTGCCCCGTCACGCTTCGGAAGATGTAGGTCGAGGAGGACAAGATCAAGCGGTCGTGCGTCAGCGTTAGCGTCGATTTGATCAATGAAAGCGATGACCGCTTCACCATCCTGTATAACGCAAAGATCGCAGTCGAGTTTGTGCTCTCTGAATGCTTCTCGAACAAGGAACACATCTGCCGCATTATCCTCGGCAAGCAGTATATTCAGTCTGTTTTCTTGTTCCTGGTCCATCTTTCCTCCTTAGCGCGACGCACCGTTCCTAGCTCGTCTGTTGCGGTCAGATCGCGCTCGGGTCGGGGCGATTTGAGAATCAATGTTTCGACGCTTTGCCAATCTTTGCGGTCAGTTTGGAGAGCGTGCTAAGGGCAAGAGCACGCTTTGAAGTAGGCGAAAGTTCCTCACAAGCGCGGCGCGAACCAAAAACCGGATGTACTCGCTAGGGGTGTCGAGCCGTCCTTCACTGATTTTAGAAGCGATAAACGCCTTCATCGGGCGCGGCAACGATATGGGGAATGTTGCTTTATCCATGTAGAGCCGAACAATTATCATACTCCAAACTACGGCTTGGTGTGACCATTCGGCGATGCCATCACGGTGGATTGGATTTTGCTCCCCTGGAATAAGCTCAGCTAACCGAAGAGGCCTAATTTAGGGGCGATGATTGGGCTAGCTTGCAGTCAAGGCCAGAGCAAAGCGGTGCCCGAAAGGCCGCCCTTGCGGAGCAGGCGTTTGACGGACCAACGGCAGGGCGGGAGAACCTTCGCGGCTAAGGCCCCCGTCTGTGGCGAGGTAACCGCATTCCCTCCACAATAGAACCGAACATTGGGGGATCGCAGCAGCCTACCTTGCGCATCCCGAAATCGGGACACCAGTTCTGCCATCGCCACGATGTTCGACAGACCGGAAACTGCGGCCAGTGCCAAGGCCGGTTTCAGAGTGGCTTCGGTATTGCCGCTTGCGCTGCCGTTGCCCCTAGCGCAGTCAAACAAAGGGTTTCTCTCCCACTCCCCCCGAACGGTTACCCATCCGGCGCTCTTCGGTCTCGAAACGAACTCGCCCAACTGAATCATGCGTCAATTCACTTCGCTGCAGGAAATCACTGATCGTTACCTCCTGCCCCAACTTGGCAAGTTTTGAGGCGGCAAGCAGGACGTCGACCGCGGAACGCCGCACTGTTTTAGGACTCTTAACCTCAGTTTCGAGTAACGTCACGAAGGTCCCACTCACTCGATCGTTTACAGGTAATTGATTAGCGGCCTCCGGTTCAATAGAATCAATCGTTTCCGTAGCGTCGCGCGACGCCTGTGGCATGATCGTGAGGGGCTCTCTGCGGCACAAACTCCCAAAACGTTAGGAAACTGGCCCAAATCGGGAGGCGAATG
>JANXMS010000081.1 GCA_025354525.1 Acidobacteriota bacterium | reverse complement strand
GGCTTCCACCGCCACCTTAGCTTTCAAAGCCGGCGAGTGAGTCTTGCGTGTTCGAGGCATTGATTCTCCTTCATTTTCAATGCCCTCCTACACTTAAGCAATAACCATTTTTGTGTCTAGTTTTTGGGGTCCACCACAAACTCCCCCGCAATCCCATACCCAGCGCTCGCCCAACTCCGGTTCTGCCAATCTTCCGTGCCCGAAAGCTGATATTCCTGCGACACCCCGCTCGGACGACCCATCGCATCGTAACCCATCACAAACGGCTTCGTCTCATCGGGATACTGCATCGAAGCCATCTTGCCCTCCCCATCAAACGTGTAAACAATATCCTTAGTCACCACCGAACTCCACCGCGTGATCCGCACTCGCTTCGTCAACACCGCCCCCGCGACGTTGTACGAATACAGTTCATCAATCCTGCCTACGATCGGCGGAGGACTCGACTGTTCGTCATACGGAACCACCGCACACCCGACAGACACCGCCGCCACCCGACCCTGCAAGTTAGTCCCCACAAACCCGCTATCCACATCCTGGCTCCCGTACTGATAACGGACCTTCGCGCAGTCCACCTCGGTCAAGTCCGAAACCCCCGTAAACTTCCGCACAAACACCGGTTGCCTATTGGCATTGTACTCCCACCTCACCCGCTGCCCCGTCACATCGGTCTTCTGCGCCGTTGAACCGTCCGCGTTATACGTGTAACTCACCGTTCCACTCTCCGGATGCGTCACGGACGAAAGCAGCCCTCCCGTACTATAGTTGAACGTCCGCGTCTGCGTCACCGTCCCCGAATTCGCCTTATTCGGCCGCGGCATCGTCACCGTCGTCAACTTCCCAAACATCGAGTACGCATACGTCGTAACATAATCCCCCCCACTCCCGGCCCCGGAAACGGCTCCGTCACAGTCGCTAAAATCCCTTGGCATCAGAGCGCTAGTGGGTGCCCGATGCCTTCATGTTCGATTCCAGATACGCTTGAATGATTAAATTCGAGGCAGACTCACATTCATGCCCTAGCCCTAGATAGCTCACGAGCCTGAGGTGGTGGCGGACGGCCCCGACTTCGAAAAGCCAGTGTATGCTGTGAAGCCCATCGAATTCCCATGTTTTCTCGAATCGATATATTCTCACGTTTCGCATATTAGGCAAGAGTGGCGCTTCGCGCGGCACGGGCGGCTGCGCGCCTCTTTCGCTAAAGCTGAGCTGAAGTTGTTGCTTCATCCAAACGTCAAGACTATTTTGGACTTTAGAGAGTCCACCAGTAAGCATACATCTTCCCTTGGGGATGATAATACCCTTGAGGCGCTCCGTTGCCTTTGCATTTGTAAAGGCAAAAGTTCTGAGGTCAGGCTCCAGCGGCCTCCATCCACTTGGAAGAGAGAAAGAGGATTCGTGATAGGGTCCTTTGACAATGACTAACGACTTCGCGCCATCTAGGTGTTCGCGCTGAGCATTTGCCGAGAGAGCAAGGACAACCAACCGCAGTATCAACTGTTGACTCTTTAACATAAAAATCTAAACCTCTTTAGGACGAATCTCGCGATCATGACTGTCCTTGTACTGTGCCGAGTATGCTTCGTTAGCCGGAAGTCGTCACACTGTGGTAATTGATTAGCGGCCTCCGGTTCAATAGAATCAATTGTTTCCGTAGCGTCGCCCGACGCCTGTGGCATGATTGTGAGGGGCTCTCTGCGGCACAAACTCCCAAAATGCTAGGAAACTGGCCCAAATCGGGAGGCGAATGATCC
>JANXMS010000046.1 GCA_025354525.1 Acidobacteriota bacterium | reverse complement strand
TGTTCCTACGGTCGAAGGTTTGCTACCCGCTTCTTTCAGCTTCACCTCGCGGTTACGCCTTGCGGTTCACTACGGTTGCCATCATCGGCTCCGATTGGCTCCTTTCATCCAAATAGATTCTGCCCATGCTGGGCACACGGGGCGCGGCTAAAGCCGCCTGAAGCGTATACCGGATGAGGGTCGCGCTTAAGGGCCCGCAAGTTCGCCACATCAAGTCGCGAGCTGATCGGTCGCCTGCATCCCACACGGTCTCGCGATTCTTGGCAACCCGCCCGTCGCGGAACTTGGTGGCCAAACCCGCGCGGGCGCTTCTCGGGCATTCCGCCATCTCCTTGTTCTGCAGCACTGGGGCTAAAAGCGGCCCGCCTGAAAGGCGGGGGGATTATACCGGGCACTCAGAAACTAAACGTCAAACAGACCTTCGGCACGATGTTGATCTTCAACCGCTGCGGTGCCGGAGTCGGCAACTTTACCTATACCCACACAAGCTTCGAACTGCCGAAACTGGAAACGCGAGTCTCCGCCGGAGGCTTCGCCGACTCCCGCGCCCCCTTCGGCAAATATGCCGACAATTTCATCGCCGGCATGGAGCAGCCGATCATCCACCATCGTTTCACGATCCTCGCCGAATAGATCGCAGGCAGCGACGAACCCGCATTCTTTATTCCTGGCCTACTCTGCCATCCCAAGAAGAATCAATTCATCATTACGCTAGGAACGGGAAATCCGGAATCGTCCTCGAATACCGCCTTATTTTCTAAAGTGAATCCGGGCAATCGGTAGCGGCATCTCGCTCTTCGCCCCCCGCACACTCTTCCAAATAATCTCGTTCAAAGCCAGCATCGGCGCCGCGTCATACTCGTCCAAATTCATCGCCATCGATTCCTTCGCCCCCCACGCCAGCGCCGTATTCTTCGCGTCCAGATCGATCCGCGCCTTTTCATGCGTGAACGGCGTCAAGTCCGCCTTCGTTCCCAACGCCACATACATCGGCGTCGCCGCCGCGTCGTACTGGCTCATCGGCGGCAACCCCAGCAAAAGCTCCATCGTCCGCAACATCGACGACGTCGTGTACAGAGTGCTGTCGACCGTCTTCCGCTTCGTGTAGGGGCTGATCAGCAAAGCCGTCGTCCGCCGCGCATCCACATGGTCCGGCCCATTCTGCGCATCGTCCTCGATCACAAAAATCGCCGTCTTCGCCCAGTACGGCGAATGGGTCAATCGGTCCACGATCATCCCCAGCGCGTAGTCGTTCGATGCCACCGCCGCCTGCGGAGTCGAGGCCCCGGGCCGAGTCCCCTGCGTGTGGTTCTCTCCCAAACTCATCACGCTAAAATTCGGCAGCCGCTTGCCCGGCTCCGCCGACCCGAAGTTCTTCTCAAACCCATCCAACTCTTCCAAAAACACCTTTGCATTCTCCGGATCCCGCATCCCAGGCAGCTTAAACTTCGGCGATACATGCCCGTACAAATTCCCCACGCCCGGCGCCGCATCCATCGTTGTCCCATCGCTCGACCGCGTCGCGTACTCCCCATAACTCCGATACGTCTTCCCCTTCGCCTTCGCCAAATCCCACAAGTGCCCCGCGCTCGGCACATAGGCGTTGGAAATGCCGGACTTCGAATGCCCCCCGTAAGTAATCGGCCACAGCTTCTCGTTGAAGTCCGTCGCATAGGCCGAGTTCGACCACGAGTGCCCGTCCACGCTCACCTCACCATCGCAGAATAAGTTGTCGAACAACACAAACTCCTCCGCCATCCGGTGCTGATTCGGCGTCACGTTCCAACCAAAAATGGTCATCCGCGGGTCCCCGTTCCCCTGCTTCAAATCGCCGAAAACCTGGTCGTACGTCCGGTTCTCTTTCAGAATGTACACGATATGTTCAATCGGCGAACCCACCCCCACCTCAGCCGGAATTACTGACGGCTCCAGCGGTGCCTTCGCCCGCGTCAGCTGCTCATCCCGGTACGGAATATTCGTCAACACTTGCGCCGTGTACTTGCCCAGTTCGTTCTTCAAATTCTTCAAGTCCACCCGGTGAATCGAGCCCTTCTGCAAGCTCCGCACGCTGTTCTCCGGTGTCTTCGCCGTCCGCAACGGACTCGTCGGCCCGTCGACGTTCGAATACCCGCCCAGCCCCTTCGCGTTGCCGATAATCAACTGGTTTGTTCCCGGCAGATAAGCCAGCGCCGACGGGTACCACCCCGCCGGAATGAACCCCAAAATCCCGCTCTCCCCTGCCTCCGCCACGTTCACCACCGCCACGGCGTTGTTATCCGCGTTGGCCACAAACAGCATCTTGTTCTCATCGTCCAGCGCCAACGCGTTCGGCGTCGAACCTTCCGGTGCCAACGCAGTGATCCCCACGTTGATCCGCTCGGTTGCCCGCATCTTTTTTGTATCGATCACCATCACACTGTTCTTGTTCGCGCACGAAACGAACAACCGCCCATCGCCCGCCAACAGAATATCGTTCGGGTTGGAATCGACATCAATGGTCCGCACCACCTGCTCGGTCGCCACATCAATCACCGACACCGAAGCGCTAGCCCAATTCGAAACGAAAATCGTCTTTCCATCCCCCGACAGCACCACATCATAAGGGTTGATCTGCGTCCGAATCCGCTTCAACAGCGTCCCCGTCGTCGCATCGAACACCACCAAGTGCCCCGGCTCATTCCCCGTCCCCCGGTTCGCCGCGTACAGCTTCCCGTTCGTCGGATGCGCCACCACCCCGGCCCACAAAATCTTCGTCAGCGGCACCGTCTCGGCAAATTTTTGCACCGGCTTCTCGCTCACCCGTCCATTGGCGTAGTCAAAAACATAGATCGGAGCCCGCTCCGGATTGCTCCGGCTATCGGCGTTCCCGCCCGAAGCGTACAGCTTCTTGCCGTCCGCGCTGAAACCCAACCCGAACCAAGCCGACTTCATTGGAATGCGCTGCACCGCTTCCCACGACGCCAGATCAATCACGTCCAGCCCATGCGGATTGAACCCCGCATGAGTCCCGATAATGCTCTTCCCATCCGGTGAAACCACCAGTTGCAAGGTCATGTCCTCGGTGATCACCGCCGGACCCACCGGCGTAATTCGCCAACCATTCGGCAGCTTATAACCGCTCGGAATCGGGCCCGGCACCTGTGCCAAGACCACAGCAATTGAAGCAATAAAGGAAATCAGACGGCGACTCATGCCAGTTATTACACCACGTCACTATGACAACGAAATGACACAGCACCAGTGCCGTAAACTGCAAGCTATGCTCACCCGTCGCGCCCTCCTCGCCGCCTTCGCCCCCGCCCCCTCTCGTGTCGCCGTCATCGCTCACCGCGCCGCCCATCAGAACCATCCCGAAAATTCCCTCCCCGCCATCGCAGCCGCCATCGCCCTCGGCTGCGACTACGTCGAACTCGACGTCCGCACTACCCGCGACGGACAGTTCGTCCTTCTACACGATGCCACCGTCGCACGCGGTGCCGTCGCCGACCTCACCCTCGCTCAGATCGGCACCCCGCTTGCCACTTTCGACCAAGCCCTCGCCCTCCTCCGTGGCCACTGCGGCGTCTATGTTGACGCCAAACAAATCGACGCTCGGGCCCTCCTCGACGCCCTCCGCCGCCACGACATGCTCGCCCACGCCGTCGTCTATGGCCGTCTTCCCCTCCTCACCGAACTCTCCATTGCCGGCCACCCGGAACTCGCCATGCCCGAAGCCGTCTCCGCCTCCGTCCTTGCTCAAACCCTCAAAACCCTTCAACCCAAAGTCATCGCCTTCGACCGCAACGACTTTCAAGACGAGATCATCGCCCTCGCCCGCCAAGCCAACAAAGGCATCTTCGTCGACCGCCTCGGCCCCGATGACAACCCCGCCGCCTGGGCCGACGCCGTCCGTCGAGGAGCCACCGGCATCCAGACCGACCGCCCCGCCGAACTCATCGCCGTCCTCCGAAAAAATCGTTGACGCCTTCGGCTTTAATTATGTATCCTAAATGCATCTTTAACCCCTATGCCTACCCTCTATGAACAACTAGGCGGCTCTCCCGCCGTCGAAGCCGCCGTCGATCTCTTCTACCGCAAGGTCCTCACCGACCCCCGCATCTCTGACTTCTTCGAAGGCGTCGATATGGACATCCAGATCTCCAAGCAGAAGGCCTTCCTCACGATGGTCTTCGGTGGACCGGTCGCCTACTCCGGCCAGGACCTGCGCCGCGGCCACGCCCACCTCGTCGCCCGCGGCCTCAACGACTCGCACTTCGATGCCGTCATCGAACACCTCGGCGCCAGCCTCGCCGAACTCGGCGTCGCCCCCGCCCTCATCGGCGAAGTCGCCGCCCTCGCCGAAACCACCCGCGCCGACGTCCTCGGAAAATAGCCGATGCCCACGCTCCATTGGGAGGGCCAATCCCTCGCCGTCGCCCCCGGCCAAACGGCGCTCGATGCCCTCCTCGGAGCAGGCGTTTCCATCCCCCATTCCTGCCGCGCCGGGGCCTGTCAATCCTGCCTCCTCCAAGCCACCGCCGGCGAAATCCCCCCGTCTTCTCAACAAGGCCTCAAGCCCGCCCTCATCGCCCAAGGCTACCTCTTAGCCTGCCTCTGCCGCCCCGAGGCCGACCTCCACCTCACCGCCCCCGGACCCGGTGCCCGCGTCCCCGCCCTCATCACCAAGCTCACCTGGCTCAGCGACTCCGTCCTACAGGTCCACCTCACAACTTCCGAATCTCTCGACCATCGACCCGGCCAATATCTCACTCTCCTCCGAGATGACGGCCTCGCTCGCAGCTACTCCATCGCCGGACAAGAGATCGAACTCCACGTCCGCCGCATCCCTGGCGGTGCCATGAGCAACTGGCTCGCCGATGTCGAACCCGGCACCCCCGTCACTCTCCAAGGCCCCGCCGGCGACTGCTTCTACACTCCGGGAGATCCGCACCAACCCCTCCTCCTCGCCGGTGCCGGAACCGGCCTCGCCCCCCTCTACGGCATCCTCCGCGACGCCCTCCGCCGCGACCACCAAGGCCCCATCTGGCTCTACCACGGAGCGCTTAACGAAAGCGGCCTCTACCTCACCGCCGAACTCGAAGCCCTCGCCGCCACCTATCCCAACTTCCAATATCGACCCACTCTCTTCCATCGCGACGGCCCCCTCCCCGAAGTCCTCTCCGCCGCCCATCCCAAGCTCGCCGGGTGGCGCGGCTTTGTCTGCGGCGACCCCCAAATCGTCAACATCCTCAAGAAACGCCTCTTCCTCGCCGGAATGGCCAGCCGCGCCATCAGCGCCGACGCCTTCCTCCCCTCTACTCTTAAGTAGAGATGCACCTCACGCTCCATACTGACTACGCCCTCCGCGTCCTCCTTTACCTCAACCACTTTCCCGACCGCCCCGTCGGCACCGCAGAAATCAGCCGCGCCTTTGATATCTCAAAGCACCATCTCGTCCGCGTCGTCCAAACCCTCGCCCTCCACCATTTCGTCACCGCCACCGCCGGCCGCTCGGGCGGCGTCACCCTCGCCCAACCCGCCACCCAAATTCGCCTCGGCGACGTCGTCCGCGCCTGCGAACCAAATCTAACAATCGTCGAGTGCTTCGAACTCGAATCCAACACCTGCCCCATCGTCTCCATCTGCGGCCTCAAATCCCCGCTCCGCGAAGCCCTCAATAGTTTCCTCAAATCCCTCGACGCCTACACCCTCGCCGACGTCGCCAACCCTCAGCAACACCACCGCTTCGTCAAACTCCTGGTGCCGTAACGTAAAATAGGGCTCTCATGCAGAGCCCCGTTCACTGCTCCGTCCCCCTCGACGCCCCCATCGGCAAACACCCCGGCCACCTCGCCATCCCCTACTCCTACAACCTCGGCGGCTGGGCCAACCTCCTCGTCCCCCTCTGCGTCATCTCCAACGGCCCCGGCCCCACCGTCCTCCTCCTCGCCGGCAACCACGGCGACGAATACCCCGGTCAAGTCGCCATCCAAAATCTCTGGCGTCAACTCTCCCCCACCGATATCACCGGCCGCCTCCTTCTCATCCCCACCCTCAATCCCCCCGCCGCCCACGCCGCCACGCGCCTCTCCCCCCTCGACGGCCGCAACTTCAACCGCTGCTTCCCCGGTAACCCCCAAGGCACCCCCAGCGAAATCCTCGCCCACTTTCTCTCCGCAGTTCTCTTCCCCCTCGCCGACGTCGTCATCGACCTTCACACCGGCGGCCGCAGCCTCAACTTCGTCCCCTGCGCCCACTCCCACAGGGTCAATAACCCCGCCCAGTTCGCCGCCACCGAAGCCTTCCTCACCGAGTTCTGTTTTCTCTATACTGACGTCGCCGGCTCCGGCCTCCTCCCCTCGGAAGCCGAACACCAAGGCAAGCTCGTCATCACCACCGAACTCGGCGGCGGCGAACCCGTCCCCGCTCTCATCCATCGTCTCACCCAATCCGGCCTATCGAACGTCCTCCGCCACCTCGGCCTCCTGAAGGGCCCCGCCGCGCAACGTCTCCGACCCGCCCGCTGGGTAGAATCCCTCCATCGCGACGACTACCGCTTCGCCCCCGTCTCCGGCCTCTTCGAAGCCGTCACTGATCTCGCCGCACCCGTCGCGCCCGGCCAACTCCTCGGCCGCATTCTCGACCTCGAAGATCCGAACCGCCCCCCGCTCGAAATCATCTCCCCCTCGGCCGGTATCCTCATCGCCAATCGTGCCCCCTCCCGCGTCGCCCAAGGCGATTGCGTCGCCGTCATCGCCCATGAGACCAACCCCTATGCCTAAGATCCTCATCAACGAACTCAAGCAAGAGATCTCTTCGTTCAATCCTTTCCTCTGCCAGTACAGAGACTGGGTCACCCTCGTCGGCCCCGCCGTTCTCGCCTTCCACCAAGGTCTCGGCACTGAAGTAGCCGGAGCCCTCGCCGTCTTCGCCCAGCATCCCGAACTCGAACTCATCGGCGGCTACAGCGCACGCGCCATCACCTCCGGCGGAACCCTCGCCGACGCGGCCTTCTCGCAGCTAGCCGACGAATTCCTCGCCGCCGTCCGCGCCAATTCCGACGTCGACGCCATCTACTTCTGCCTCCACGGTGCCTGCGCCGCCCAAACCATCCACGACTGCGAAGGCTACCTCCTCGCAGAAACCCGAAAAATCGTCGGCGAACGCATCCCCATCGTTACCTCTCTCGATCTCCACGGCATTCTCACCGACGAAATCCTCGCCCACTCCGACGCCGTCGTTCCCTATCACACCTACCCCCACGTCGATTTCTACCAAACCGGTGAGCGCGCCGCCCGCCTCCTCCTCCGCATCCTGTCCGGTGAAATCCACCCCGTCTCCGTCCGCATCCCCATCCCCGCCCTGGTCCGCGGCTCGGAGTTGAAAACCGCCACCGGCCGCTGGGGCGAATGCGTCCGCGCCGCCATCGCTTTTGAAAATGGGCCCCGTGGCCTCTCCGGCGGCATGTTCATCGGCAACCCCTTCACCGACGTCCCGGACCTCCTCTCGAACGTCCTCCTCGTCGCCGACGACGAAGCCCCCATCGACGAAGCCATCCGCATCGCCGGCACGTTCTGGGCCATGCGAGAGCACCTCCAACAGCCCCTAACACCCCTCGCCGAAAGCATCGCCCAGGCGCAGAACGCAACCGGCCGCGTGGTGCTCGTCGACGCCGCCGACGCCACCAGCTCCGGAGCTTCCGGCGACAGCAACGCCATCCTGGCCGCGATCCTCGCCGCCAACTTTACCCGCACGGTCCTCCTCCCCATCGTCGACGCCCCCGCCGTTCAAACCGCCATCGCCGCCGGCCTAGGAGGCACCATCACGGTGTCGCTAGGCGGCACTCTCGACCCCGACCGTTTTCAACCCATCTCCATCACCGCCCTAGTCAAGAAGCTCTCCGACGGCAACTTCGTCAGCGAGTCAAACGGCGAGACTTGGCGAGCCGGCCCCTCCGCCGTCCTCGAAGCCGACAACATCACGATCGTCGTCACCAGCCAAGCCGTCAACCTTTACGACCGCTCTCTCTTCTATGCCCACGATCTCAACCCGTCCGTCTTCGCCGCCACGGTAGTCAAGAGCCCCCACTGCCAGCCTCATATGTTTGACGAAGGTGCCGAACTCGTTCTTAACATCGACGCCCCCGGCTCCACCTCGGCCAATCTCCCCTACCTTGGCCACACCCTCTGCCCCCGCCCCATCTTCCCCCTCGACCCGGACGTGTCCTTTACGCCCTTACCCAAACTTTTCCGCCGTCCGGAGCGACGCTCGGTTTCCTAATCCATCCTAGCCTCCGGCAGAGTCTTAGCGTTCCTCCAATAACCGATGAATAATTCGCGGTGTTCCCACGAAAAACGCAACCCTCACTACCTGATCGCCCTGCCAACTCTCCCCCATGGAAAAAAACACCATTCGGTCTCCCTTTAACTACCGATCCTGCCCCAACCTCGTCACCCTATAAACGGCCCGCCCCTTGCCCCGCGCTTGGTTCAATGAGTCACTCGCCACCCGCCCCGATTCGCAACAACAGCCGCCCGCCTTCTATCTCTTCCGGCGCCCCACCCAGATCCCCGAAAACCATCCGCATCCTCCCCTCAAACCCTTCCGGCACCAACACGATCTCGTTCCGCAGTTGCCCCAAGCGAGTAGTGCGGAAACGACAACACCCAAAAACTCAAACCAACCCGCGGCACCAATGGGCTTGGAGCACTAAGAAGATAGAACAGACTCTTCAAAAACAACGGCACCGAAATCGCTAAAGTGGGCAACCAGCCGACCGCGTAGAGATAACGCGAGAACACATAGGCCGTGACCAACGCGGCCACCTGTAGCCCAATCCCGATACTTCGCTCCGTCATCCGACCTAACTCTGCCTCTGCCCCCCGTACATACAACCGCGAACCCCGCTACTCCCGCTCATACTCACTCTGCAAACGCCGCCGCCGATCCTTATCCCGCGTCCCCATCATGCTCCCCTTAATCCGCTCCGCCCCCACCGCACCGAATCAACCCTTGGAATCATTCATATCTTCCAATTCGTAAAATCCCCCGCCGTTAAAATGCACCTCCACCCGGTCCCCCTTCGCCTTCTCCAGCGTCACCGTCGCCGTCGTCCCCCGCCTCACCCCCACCCATATTTCTTCACCCGCGCCGCCAACTCCTCAGCCGATCCCGGTACCTCCGCCCTGAATCATCCCCCGGTAAATCCACCAATTCCCGCCCCTGATGCCCCGTCCACCCCGGGTCCGACTGACCCATCAGCTCCGCCACCATCACCACAAATAAAACCAGCCGCTTCCCTTTTGTCGCCACATAGAATACTGTAGCGCGATGACCTACGCGTTCCGTTCTCTCAGCCTCGCCGCCTTTTTCTTCATTAGCGCCCTGCAGGCCCAGACACAGCCTCGCATCTTTAACACCGTCAAGCAGAAACTCGCTGCCGGCAAACAAGTCGTCGGCGGCACCGTCTCCATCCCCGACCCCGACACCTATTGCGCCATGGCCAACTCCGGTTTCGACTTCCTCTGGATCGAAATGCAGCACAGCACCATGTCCTACCAAAGCGTCGGCCACATGGTCATGTCCTGCAAAGGTGCCCCCGCCCTGCCCTTCATTCGCATCCCCGATGCCACGGAAGGCGACATCCAAAAGGCCGCCGACCTCGGTGCCATCGGCATCATCATTCCAATGGTCGAAGACGTCGAAAAAGTGAAAAACGCCATCAAATTCGCCATGTATCCCCCCCGCGGAAAACGCAGCCTCGGCGGCGGCCAATACGGTGCCCTGTACGGCCCCGACTACCGCCAAATCGCCAATGACAACATGATGATCGTTGCCATGATCGAATCCCCCGCCGGCGTCAAAATCGCCGCTGAGATCGCCGCCATCCCCGGCGTCGACGTCGTCTTCGTCGCCAGCACCGACCTCAGTAGCTTCTCCGGGCTCAAGCAGGGCGACGCCGGTTACGAAGCCCTCGTCTCCACCGTCCGCGATGCCACCCTCGCCGCAGGCAAAAAAGTGGCAGGCCCCCTTGCCTGGAAATCCTCTCGCAAAGGCTACGCCTTCTTCCAAGGCCCCGGCGAAACCACTCTCCTCAAGTCCGGCGTCAAACTCGCCCTCGGCGATTCGCCCATGAGCGAGTCAAAGAAAGGCGTCGCCCAAACCGAAGGAGCCGAAAAGTAAGTCACCCTTGCCCAGCGTACGGGAAAACAGGCTATCGTTACCGCGTCGCCATGCCCGTACGCTTCGGCCTCTCCCCCTTCGATCCCGTCTCCCTCGAACCCCAACCCGCCCGCGCTCTCGCATCTGGGGCACCGAAACCCACGTCGATTTCGAACGCAGCCTCGCCTACGTCGTCTCTCCAATCCGCGCCGCCCTCGACGACTCCGCCGCCAAGGCGACAAGTTCATCTGTCCCCTAGCCCTTCTGGACCCGCCGCTGCCATCGGCCTCCTCGCTTACACCCTCCGCCCCGCCCGCCCCACCGTCCTCGCCATCTCCATCTTCGACAACAATGTGGAAGCCCCCCAACTCGAACTCATCGGCAACGCCGCCCCTCTCCGCCGCCCCCGTAACATCCAAAACTTTACAGCCCTCGCCCACGAACTCGACGCCGACTACCTCCTCCTCGGCCCACTCCAAAATCAGCCACCCCCCCGGCTTCCGCTTCGTCACCCACCTCATCCGGTCTCCCCGTCCAAACCCATCTCAAAGCCAATCGCGTCTTCGGACAACCCTCCCACCTCCCGTCACACGATGCCGCCATCCTAGCCGAACATCGCCGCGCCGACCGCCAGCACGTCCTCGACCTTCCCCCGATCTCAAAGCAAAAAACACTATAGCAAGTCTTGACTTAACACAGGGCAAATCCGCGAAGTCTGAAGAGATCCGGAGCAATGTCGGGAGAGAGGAAGGGGGAGAGAGCCTCGGCGAGATCGACGACAAGCGCATGCATTGACGGGGCCTTGAGCTGGGACAAACGTAGTTTGCAGTCCGCCCAATACGGGGCCGGTAATTCGGGTTTCCAGAACGCCTCCATTAAGGCGGGTATCGCTCTAGTCTAAAA
>JANXMS010000045.1 GCA_025354525.1 Acidobacteriota bacterium | reverse complement strand
GGCTTTCCGCCGCAAGCACCCGTGAAAAGGGTCCCCGTGGCACCCTCACTCTCAGCGTCCGCAACGCTCCTGCAAGCCCTCCGCAAGTCCGTCGCGATCAGCATCAGGAAAATCGGCGCACCGTCTTCCGCGTCGCCATGCCGGTTCGTTGCACCGTCAGCGCGTAGGTCCGGTGTCTCATCGGCTACCGGACGGTACGAAGCAGCGCCCAATTCCGGTGCGGCGGTGGCCCCTACCACAGAGCACGGCGAGTAGGTCAGATTCTCGGGTCCCGTCGTTACTGAAACCTCCATGCTTGTTGTTCTGTTGCCGATTTCACCCACCATTCCCATCCGACTAGCCGGTCCGCCATTCAGCCCCGTGGCATGCAGCGCGTCGGCGAATTCGGCCTGCGTATGGTTGATCTGCTGCGAAGAGCTGTCGAAGCCAAAGCAGAAGTTATGAGCACCTTTCGTTAAGGTCGCGTTCCCGGCAAACTGGAAGCGCGGATCCCGATTGAAAAACGGTCAGGATCGGCCCCTCTGCGCCCCCTTCGTGCTGGAATTGCAATTGCTCTTGGCGTCCGTTTGCGAAAATAGGTTGCCGACCAGCGCGGTCGGCACCGTTGGCTGCGGCAGTAGCTTCGGTATTTTGAGAACAATCGGGTGTAGGCGCACGGCGGGAATTTGTTGATTCGAGAACGGCGTCCGCCCGGTTCCCGTATTGGTCCCGTTGTCGGGATCGTAGAGCAGCGAGGGAGAAGCCGACATGTCGCCGCGCCGAATGGCCGCGTTCGTAACCGTGTCAAGCCGGTTCAAGACGAGTGCCGGTCTCCCTCACCTTACCGGGTCACCCATATCTTTCTAATTGGCCATCTTTAGCGGGTCGGTCCCAGGGCCTTCAGGCTTTCGTCGCGAAGGCCGATGAGCAGCAGTTGTCCGTCGGCATCAATGCGGGCTTCACCGAACTTGGCGTTCCGGTAAAGTGGCTCCTGGCCCTCCTGGAAGAAAAAAGCG
This sequence comes from Acidobacteriota bacterium, assembly GCA_025354525.1. Lineage (GTDB taxonomy): Bacteria > Acidobacteriota > Terriglobia > Bryobacterales > Bryobacteraceae. The sequence goes on along the minus strand of JANXMS010000045.1, from coordinate 5,851 downwards.
TTGGTGCCGATGGTGACCTCTTGGGCACGGACCCGGTAGAGGACCTTCAATTCGTTAGGACGCAGCGGAGTTCCGTCGTCGTAACGACTAAAGCGCGCAATTCCCCGCTCGTCGAGCGCAACGACGATTCGACTGTCGAAATAGTGCAAATTCGACGGTACCGCGCTGGCGAGGGCGAACCGAATGGCCATGTAGTCGCCCTGCATCAGGGACCGGGGATCGACCGGAACCAGTTCCAGGAAGACCGGCTTTCCGTGGGCAATCAACTGCTCTTTTTGGTAGACGGAATAGTTGGCGAGGGTCAGTATGACGAGACCCGTGAGAAGGATCACGAGCTTACGCATGGGGTGGCTCCGGAACGAATCGTTTCAACGCCCACCAAAGCGCCAGCAAGGCTGCTCCGGTCGCGCTCAACGCAATGGACTTCATCAGCAACGTGGCGCTGAGCTGGTAATAGAAGTGCGATAGGTAGCCGCCGAAAGCCAGCAGGCCGAGCCCGAAGAGCGCTCGGCTGCTGTTGGCGTAGCCGAGCATGAGCACCAGCACGGCGGCGCTGATCCCCGGTGCGACTGTCCCGCAGAGCGCGAAGACGATCGCCCCTGGTACGGCCATCACTCCCAAATGTTCGCGCAGCTCCCAGACGACGTACACGATGACCAAGCCGACGACGGCTGGCCCCGCCCAGAGCAGGAAGGCGGGCACCGAGGAGTCGTTGGGGAAGAATATTTGCCAAAAGACGGGTCCGATCAACAAGGAGCCGTCCAGGTGCAACAGGGCGATCGCACACCCGTATCCGATCGGCTCCCAGAGCGAGGCGTTACTCGCCACCCGCTCCTGACTCAGCCAAATTAGCGCCGTACCAACGGAGGCGACAACGGTAGCCAAGACCGGTGCTCCCGCCATTGTGGCGGCGATCATCAGGCAGAAGTTCGCGGCTAGTGTCGTGAACACTCGATGCAAGTAGTTGGGAATCGTGAAGGCGAGGGCGGCTTCCAGCAGGGCCATCACAACGTAGGTAGCGGCGGACGTCTCAGTGCCAAACAGCTTCCATAGCCCAAGCAGAATCAGAGCCTGGCCGGCGAGGCTGACAGCAAAGGCAAACTGGGCGACGAAATCGTTGCGAGGCAATGCTCGAAAGGCCATGAAGGCAACGAAGCAGCAAACGGCACCGGCGGGGAGCAAGCCTTCTTCGCTACGGAAGAGGAACGAGAAGGCGGCACCGGCGAAGCCCAATAAGAAGAGCGCTCCCACCCATCCGGCGATGCCCAGCATCGCGCGCATCGGCCAAGGCGAAGGTGCTTCCGCTTCGGCGGGTACGTCGCCGGAAACCAAACCCGCTTCCAAGAGTTGTGTCCAAAGTTCGAGGCGCGTCACGGTTGCTCCTTCAGCAATCTACGGATCCACCAACCGGCCGCGCCGGACATTCCGATGATGATGAGCCCCGTGAACAAAAAGCCAGACGCGGTCGAGTGCCGGAATAGCTCCCTGCTTAAGAACGTGGCCACGATGACGACGACGCTGAGCGCGAGTCCCGAAAGCATGAAGACGTCAAAGATCTTGCGCCGGTAGACGAAGTACATTCCGACGCACCAGGCTGCATAAACGAAGAAGACCCAGCCCCCGATCTCATTGGCGTCGACGATCGAGAGAATGCCGATTATGGTCGCAAGACTGCCGCTGATCAGGCCCAGGGCACGAGCCCCCCAACGATTCAGCGACGGGATGCCCTGGGCCAAGCCAAGCTCCCAAACGGCCAAGGCGATCAGGTTGACTCCGAATAGGATCCAGTGGATCAGAGCGACCCCAAACATCAGCCCCATCAGGCCCCAAACTTGGGCGAGCGAATAGGTGGAAAAGGCGACGTTGATGAGCGCGATCCACAGCAACCATAGCGGGGCAAAGCGAGCGACAACAACCCACGGAAGCATGAGCACCGCCCAGTACATAAACAGCTCGAAGGTATCGGCACCAGTTTGATAGGTCTGACCAACGAGGGCGAGCAAAGCGCCGGTTAGTAGGGAGACTCCACAGAGAGCAACTTGGCCTTCGAGGCGATCCGGGCCGAAGTACCAAGCGGCGACGAGGGCGACGACGAACACAGCTTCGGCAAGGGCAAACTTCAGGAAGCGGTCGAGGGTTTGCCAGTTATAGGCAAAGAAAAAGATGACTCCAGACACGACAAGGATCATCCCAATCCAGAGCAGCATTGCTTCGAGGAAGGATCGCCAGTCTTTCCGCCGCGGGCTAAGTCCGGCCAGCGAAAATGCCCGGGGCGCATCGGCGGGATTCAGTCGCCCCGAGGCAGCCCACTCGAAGATGTCGCGGTGGAGCATAGAATTTAGATGGTGGTGCGAACCCGACTGATGATGGCTGCACCCATAAGGTAACAGGTGGCGAGGAAGAAGAGGCAACCGCTGTCGGAGACGCCGGATTGCTTCATCCAACCGAAGACGTGATTGCCGAGGTACCCGGCGAGATTGGCGATGATGTTGATCAAGCCAATCGCGGTGGCGGCGGCGGAGGCGGTGAGCGTCAACGTGGGCAGCGCCCAGAACGGTGCAGGCCACGAGTAGGCGACTAGACCGGTGAGGCAGAGCCAGATCATGACGAGCCAAAACGGTTGCCCTGGGATCGCGCTGGCAGCGAGGAAGACGCCCGTCGCGGCTTTCCCAGCGACGCAGTGCCACTTGCGTTCCCCGTGGCGATCAGACGAGAAACCGGCATACAGGACGCCAACAACGCCAAACAGATAGAACAAGCCGCTGAAGAAGAGCGAAGCCCGGTCTGAGCCGCCGGAGATGCTCTTGACCGTCGTCGGTAGCCAGAAGCCGAGGGCGTAGCCGCCGGTGTTGGCCGCGAAGATTCCGAGGGCGAGCAGCCAGACGTTGGGCAGGCGCAACGCTTGGGTGATCGATACTTTCTGGACGGTCTCCTTCGCGGCGGCTTCGGTGGCGAGGGTGCCTTCCAGGTAGTCGCGTTCTTTCACGCTGAGCCATTTCGCGTGGCGGGGGCGGTCCGTAAAGATGAAGAGCGTGACGATGCCGAGCACGACGGCGGGCAGGCCTTCGAGGATGAAAAGCCACTGCCACCCGAGGAGGCCGAACCAGTTCACGTCGAGCAGTAAGGCCGAGATCGGAGCGCCCAGCGCCATGCTGACGGGGATCGCCACGATGAAGCCGGACATGGCGCGGGCGCGGTCTTTTTCGGGGAACCAGTGGGTGAAGTAGACGATGATGCCGGGGAAGAAGCCGGCTTCGGCGACCCCGAGGAAGAAGCGGGCGAGATTGAACTGAAGGGGTGTTTGGACGAAGGCGGTGGCGGCAGAGACGAAGCCCCAAGTGATGAGGATGCGGGCGAACCACTTGCGGGCGCTCCAACGTTCGACGAGGAGCGCGCCGGGGATTTCGAGCAGCAGGTAGCCAATGAAGAAGATGCCGATGCCGAAGCCGAAGACCTCTTCCGAGAAGCCGAGGTCGCGGGCCATACGGAGCTTGGCGAAGCCGACGTTGGCGCGGTCGAGATAGGCGACGAGGTAGAGCAGGATGGTGAGCGGAAGGATCCGCCAGGCGACCTTGCGCCGGAGCGCGGCCACCTCTTCGGGCGACATAGGGCTATGGTTGTTCAAAGAGGGTGCCGCGGCCGAGGCGCCAGTCCGGGTCGAGGCGGCGTTTGACAGCCTTCATGGAATCAATTTGTTCGGGGGTGTATTGGATCGAAAGGAACTTGGCCTTGCGTTTGCCCAGGCCGTGTTCGGCGGCAACGGAGCCGCCGAGAGACGCGGCCTTTTTCGCGAAAATGTTGAGCGCTTCGGTGCCGGCGTCGAATTCGGCTTGCGTAGCCGGGAGCATGTTGACGTGGGGATGGGCGTCGCCGACGTGGCCGAAGATACAGTAGTGGCCGGGCATGATGCGTTCCATGTGCTCTCGATAGAAGGCGAACATTTCCAGGTTCTTTTCGACGGGGACGGAGAAGTCGGTGCCGAGGGAAGGGAAGCCGTTGCGCTGGGAGATGGCGAGGGCGGTTTCGGGCAGGGCGTGACGGAACTTGCGGAAGCGTTCGCGGTCGAAGTCGGAGGAGCCGAACCAGCTTTCCGATTCCATGGCACCGGTCTGTTCGAGCCGATCGGACCAAGCGTCGATGTCGCTCTCGTGCTCGATGATCTGTTCCATGATGAGCGCGGCGCGGGCCCGCTTCGGGACGTCGGGGAACCGCTGCTCGATCATGCGGAGCGCGGGGTCGTCGACGTATTCGAGCATGCGGAGGCCGGGGACGGCTCGCCATTGCGCGAGGGCGGAAAGGGATGCTTCGTCGGAGGGGAAGAAGATGATGCCGTTGAGCAGTTCCTTCGGGTTTGGCAGCAGTTGGACGTCGGCTTCGAGGACGATGCCGAGGGTGCCTTCCGAGCCGGTGAAGAGGTCGATCCAGTCCATGCCCGGGCGGAGGGCGTAGCCGGCGGAGTGCTTTTTCGTTAGCGGTTGGGGGATGGCGGGGACGTCGAAATCGATGGCGTCGCCACGACGCACATCAAGGATCTGGCCGTCGACGAGAGCCACGCGGAGGCGCTGAATCCAGCGGCCGGTGGCTCCGTATTTAAAGCTGCGCGAGCCGCTGGAATTGGCGGCAATGGTGCCGCCCAGGAAGGCCATAGTCTCAGTGGGGTCCGGCGGGTAAAACTGGTTGGTGGCTTTAGCGGCGGCGTGTAATTCGTGGAGCGTGACACCGGAGCCGACGGTGGCGAAGCCTTCGTGGATGTCGAGGCGGCGGAACTTCTCCATTGAGATCTGCCAGCCGCCGAAGGGGACGCGGCCGCCGGTTAGGCCGCTGCCGCCGCCGGCGATGGTGATGGCGATTTTGGCGTCGCGGGCTTCGGTGAGGATGGCGAGGAGTTCGGCTTCATTGGCCGGAATACAGGTCTTTTCGGCGTGGCCTTTGGCACCGCTGGCGTCTTCTAAATAGCTCCAACTCATGGGTCTCCTATTGTATGAGAGCGAGGCGCAACGGTGCCTCGACTAGCTGGACGATGGCTTGTAGAAATCGGGCGGCGGCGAGGCCGTCGGCGACGCGGTGGTCGACAGTGAGAGACAGGGGAACGGTGAGCCGAGCGACCACTTGGCCGTCGACGACGACGGGGCGTTTGGCGATACGCCCGACGGCGAGGATGGCGCTTTGCCGAGGATTCAAGATGCCCTGGAAACGGTCAACGCCGAAGGCACCTAGATTCATCACAGTGACACTGCTGTCTGCAAGGTCTTCCTGTGTGCCTGTGTTCTGACGGCAGCGTTCGGCGGCGATGTCGGTGAGGGACTTTTGATCGGCGTTCCTGATGATTGGGACCAGGAGCCGACCGTTGGCTTCGACGGCGAGGCCGATATGGATTTGAGTTCGTTGGCCGTTGAAACGAGGGTGCTGCTGGAGGGCGATGGCGACGGCCTTGATTAGGATGTCGTCGACGGAGATGCTGGAGGGCAGACTGGCGAGGACGGTGGCGTCGGCGTCGGCGTGGAGGTAGAAGTGCGGCGCGTAGAAGGCCCCTTCCGTGAGCCGAAGAACGTCGGCTTCGATGATGCGGGGGGCACCTTCCCGGGGGGTGACGGTGGCTATGTCGATGCCGAGCGCTTTGGCGGTGGCGCGGGCGCGGGGACTGGCTGCGTTGGCTTGGACGAGGTGGCTGAGTCGTTGGTCGACGACGATGGGAGCGTCGGGGGGGATGTGGCGGGTGTTCGCGTCGAGCGATTCGGCGTCCATGCGGGGGGTGCCTTCGCGGGGACTGGCTGCGTTGGCTTGGAGGAGCTGGCTGAGTCATTGGTCGACGACGATGGGAGCGTCGGGGGGGATGTGGCAAGTGTTCGCG
>JANXMS010000025.1 GCA_025354525.1 Acidobacteriota bacterium | reverse complement strand
TATTCGGCGAACGTGCAGTTGGTGCCGACGGTGGGTTACGGCGGGGAGTTGGATCCGCAGTTGAAGGCGTCGCAAAACATGCAAGAGGCCGTGGGGGGGCTGACGGGGCTGCGGGCGTTATGGTTGGTGGGGCCGAAGACGGAGCACAAGTTTCATCCTGAGAGCAAGGCGCAGTCGGAGGCGTTTTTGGCGAGCCATTTGCCGAGGAAGGCCAATGAGCGGTACCGGTTCGTGACGTATTCGCCGCGGTATGGCGATGGCAAGATTGAGGCGTTGGAAGAGCTTTACCAAGTGGCGAGTTTGGAGCAGAACGGGTCTGTCGTTTCGACGAAGAACGTTCTGGTTTTGCGGTTGGCGAAGGGGGCGTACACGATTGATGGGCAGGCGGTTAGCGGTACGCTTTTCCACAAGGCCGGTGGGCGATGGGCGGCGGGCGAGGCGAAGGGGCTGATCAAGCGGAGCGGCTTGCAGGGGCCGATCGACGACGCCTTCATGGACCGGTTCGTTTCGATTGGGGAGCCTGATCCGACCTTCGCTGCGAACTGGAAGAAGCATATGAATGGGCAGCTTTTGCGTAGCGCGGGGCCGGTTAAAGATGCGCATTTAATTTTATGGGGCACTCCGCAGACGAACCCGACGTTGGCGAAGGTTCTGCCGAAGTTGCCGATTCAATGGACGGCTTCGAAGCTGACGGTGAATGGGCAGACGTTCGACGCGACGACGCATTCGTTGGCGATGATTTATCCGAATCCTTTGAACCCTTCGAAGTATGTCGTGCTGAACTCGGGGCACTCGTTTGGGACTAAGGACTTTGAGGGGACGAACGCGTTGTTGTATCCGCGTTATGGCGACTATGCCGTGATTGAGAAGGCTTCGGGCGTGGTTAAGCTGTCTGGCTATTTTGATAGCCGTTGGCAGTTTGTGGCGGCACCGACGTATGCGAAAGACGTGGCTCCGATTCTGCAAGCCAAGTGCGAAGGCTGCCATCGGCCGGGGCAGATTGGGCCGTTTCCGTTGACGAACTATAAGCAGGCGGCGGCGTTTCACGTCGAGATTGGGCGGGTGACGCAGGCTCGGACGATGCCGCCGTGGTCGGCGGTGCCAGGCTATGGGACGTTTCAACATGAGCGGCGATTGGAAGAACGGGAAATTTTGACTTTGGCTCGCTGGTCGGAGACGGGGCAGCTTGAAGGCAAGCCGAGCGACCTGCCGGCGGCGAAGAAATACAGTGATGACTGGGCTTTCGGGAAGCCGGATTTGATTTTCAAACCGACTGAGGCGTTCGCGCTTTCGGGGAATGGGGTGGACGTTTATCGGTGCTTTGTGCTGCCGAGCGGGTTGACGGAAGACAAGTTTATACGGGCGTTGGAGGTGCGGCCGGGCAACCGGAAGATTGTGCACCATGTGCGGACGTTTGCGGACTTGACGGGCGAGGCGCGGAAGTTGGACGCGGCGGATTCGGCACCTGGATTTGACTGTTCAATCGGCATGGCGGTGGCTTACAAACGGATCGGGCTGGGGGGATGGGCACCGGGTTTTCAGCCGGACGATTTGCCCGCGAATACGGGTCGGCGCTTTCCGGCGAAGTCGGATGTGGTGATTGAGATTCACTATCATAAGTCGGGGAAGAGCGAGGTGGACCAGAGCTCGTTGGGGATTTGGCTGGCGGATTCCGAGAAGGTCAAATTCGTGCAGCGGAGCGTACCGATTGTGAACCCGTTTATCAAGATTCCGGCCGGGAACGCGCGGCATATGGAGAAGGCTTCTTATACTCTGCCGAAGGACACGCGGGTGACGGCGGTGCTGCCGCATATGCATCTGCTGGGGCAGGAGATGAAGATGACGGCGGTGCTGCCGGATGGGTCGGAGCGGCCGCTTGTGTGGGCGAGGCCGTACGACTTCAACTGGCAGACGCAGTATACGTTTACCGAGCCGTTGGAGTTGCCGAAAGGGACGAAGGTGAACGTGATCGCGTGGTATAACAACTCGGAGTCGAACCCGAAGAACCCGAGCAATCCGCTGCAGGATATTCGGTGGGGTGAGGGGACGACCGAGGAGATGTTGGTTGGTTTTTTGATTTCCGTCGAACCGCGTGCGAATTAACAGCGTCGCGCCGATTCGAGTTTGTGATAACGGGGGGTGGACCGATACCTGGTTTGCCGGACACGGGAGTATTTTTAATATTGCGGTGCATCCGTGCGCCGAGGTGCAGCTTCGGGTGGTGCCGATGGCGGGCCCGCGGATTACGATTCATGCTGAGAATTATGGGGACCGGTATTCGATAGATCCGCATCGATCCGCAGGGGGGGGGCGGTATACGAAGCATCCGTTGCTGGAGGCGGCGTTCGACTCCATGCGCTTGCCGGACGATGTGGCGGTGGAGGTTTCGATTCACTGCGAGGCACCGGCGGGTTGTTCGACGGGGACGTCGGCGGCGGTGAGCGTGGCGTTGCTTGGGGCGCTGGATTGCTTGACTCCGGGGCGGATGTCCGCGGCGGAGGTGGCGGCGGCGGCACAGGAGATCGAGACTAAGCTGTTGGGCCAGCAGTGCGGCATTCAGGACCAGATCGCGAGCGCGCATGGCGGCATTAACTACATCGAGATGGACGCGTATCCTCATACGACGGTGCGGGCGGTTCCGGTGGCGGACGCGTTGGCTTGGGAGTTGGAGAGTCGGTTGTTACTGATTTTTCTGGGCGATTCGCATAGCTCTTCGCGGGTGCATGAGAAGGTGATCGCGGGGTTGACGCCGGACGACCGTCGGCTGGGGCCGCTGCGGTTGACGGCGGCGGCGTCTCGGGACGCTTTAGCGGCGGGGGATTTGCGGGCGTTGGGCCGGGCGATGATCACGAACACGGAGGCGCAGCGGAACTTGCATGGGGAGTTGATCAGCCCGGCGCATCAGCGGGTGATCGACATTGCGCGGGAGGCGGGGGCGTTGGGTTGGAAAGTGAACGGGGCGGGTGGGGACGGGGGATCGGTGACGCTGCTGGCGGGGGCGGATCGGGCGGAGACGCGGGCGCTGTTGCGGACGATCGCGAGCGATAATCCGCGATTTCAGAACATCCCGATTCGGCTGGCGGGGCATGGGTTGCGGCGATGGGTGGCTACAGATCCGCCTTCTTGAGTACGGCGACGCGGACACGGGCATCTCGCCAGGCGACGATGATTTGGTCGCCGGCGACGGCTACTTTGGGCAATCCAGCGGCGCGGCCTGGTGGGACTTCGGCGACGCGGAGACTTTTGCCGAGGTGGCCGCCTCGACGGTAGCGCCTCATGCGGACTTCGGCTTTGCCGTCGGTTGTTTTCTCCAGCCAAACGATCACATCGCTGGTGGGATCGAGGACGGCTACGCTGGGCCTTCCCAAGGCGTTCCCTTCGTCGACGCGGGACGGAGGGCCGAAGGTGGCCCCGCTATCGTGGGATTCGACGATTTGGACCCGGGCTTTTTCGTCGGCCCGGGTTAACCAGGTTAGGGCGACGTGCTGGCCGTTGGCGGCCATGGTGGGGCCGTCGGTGGGGCAGCCGTTGATCTTCCAACCGTCGGCGTGAACGGTCCGCGGCGGGTTCCAGGATCCGGCGTTCCACCGCACTACGGAGATGTCGCGAATGTCGTTGGCTTGATGATCGCGGTAGGCGGCGAGAAGGCCGCTGGGCGTTTTGACGACGGCAGTTTGGCAGCAGGAGCAGACGTCGGGATCGATCTCGCGATCGCCGGTGGCTTGGCCTTTGCCGTCGAGGGAGAGGTAGCGGAGAGTTTTGCGGTGACCTTCCGGGCCACCTCCCTCGGGTGGAGGGGCGAGATAGACGGCTCCGCTGGCATCGGGGACAAAACTGAGGAATCCGGCGTAATCTTCTTTCTCGTCGAGGTTCTTTGTGAAGACCTGGGTCCATTGCCCTGGACCGTTGCGGCGGGCGAGGCGAATGCCGTAGCCGTACTTGCCGGCGTCGTCTGGACGGGTGAGCCAATGGGCGAACATGGTGCCGTTACTTTGGACAGCGATGGCGGGGAAGTCGGCCCAGTTGATGAACCAACGTTTGCCGCGGGCGACCTCTTCGGCGGGGCTCCAACCTTTGCCGGTCCATTTGGAGAAGCGGAGGGCGTGGCCGTCGGGACCGAGGGGGTCGATCCAGGAGAGGTAGACGGAGCCGTCGGGGCTGGTCGAGAGATTTGCCATTCCGCTTTCGGGACCGGTGGGGGGATCGAGCCGTTCGGCGGCGGCTAGGGCTACGGCGAACCAGCACAAGGAAAACCATTTCATTTTGCGCTCCATTCGGTTTGTGGTTGTTTGTGGGGGCCGCCGGGGAAATTTAGTCGTTTTTTCTTTGATGGCGGGCAAGATGTAGCGGTAGGCGACTAGCGCTTCGGCGGCGGTCTCGGGGGTCAACGAGACCCGAACCTGCTTCGGCGGCCCCGAGCAATCCACACTTCAGAAACCTCATTATATTCACCTTATTTCCAAGGCGCGATAATTTGGGGGCGGTCGGCTCAGTCGTAAAGTGGGGGGTGGCCGTGGGGGGTGCGTTTTCCAGCGGCGGTGGATCCAAAGCCATTGGTCGGGGTAGGCGCGGATGGCGGCTTCAAGGGCGTTTTGGAGGCGCGTTCTATTCACCTTATTTTCAAGGGGCGATAATTTGGGGGCGGTTGGCTCAGTCGTAAAGCGGGGGGTGGCCGTGGGGGCGCGTTTTCCAGCGGCGGTGGATCCAAAGCCATTGGTCGGGGTAGGCGCGGATGGCGGCTTCAAGGGCGTTTTGGATGCGCTGGGTGTCGATGAGGGTGTTGCCCGTGATGCCGACCGGGGGATCAAACTTCAGGATGTACTTCCCTTCCCCGGGCGACCAGACGGCGTAGCCAGGAAGAACGGTGGCCCCGGTGCGGGCGGCGAGTTTGGCGAAGGCGGGACTGACGCAGGCCTTGCGCCCGAAGAAATTGACGAAGAGGCCATCGTCGAGGCCGACGTTTTGATCGACGAGGATGCCGACGGGTTGGTTGGCGGCGAGAGCGCGGAAGATGGGGCGGATGCCGTCGGCCTTGCCCATAATGATGTTGCCGCTGGCGGCGCGGCGCCCGTGGACGAAGGCGTCGAGGAGCGGGTTGTCAAGGGGGCGGACGACGACGTGCATAGGTTCCGTCATGAGGGCGTGGGCGTAGGCGGAGAGTTCCCAGTTGCCTAGGTGGAGGGTGGCGAAGAGGACACCTTTCCCGCGGGCTTTGGCGGCTTCATAGTGTTCGAAGCCTTCATATCGTATCCAATCGTGGACGTTGGACTTATTGATGCGGGGGAAACGGGCGAAGCCGACAAGCATGCGGCCGATGGATCGGAAAACGCCGTCGACGACACGCGGGCTGACGCCGGTGATTTCGCAGTTGCGGCGAGCGACGCGGCGGAGCTTAGGAACGGCGAGGTCGAGGATTTTGGCGTAGAGCGTGCCGAGGAAGCGGGTGGGGCCGAAGGCGACGGTGGCGAGGATAGTGCGAACGAGCCAATACTCGGCGAGATTGCGCCGGTGGCTACGCAATCCACCCGCCTCCGAGCACAAGGTCACCATCGTAAACGGCGGCACCTTGGCCGGGGGTGACGGCGCGTTGGGGTTGGTCGAATTCAACTTCGACGAGGCCGTCGCGGAGGGTGAGTGTGGCGGGGGCCGGGATGTGGCGGTTGCGGATGCGGACTTGGGCTCGGATGGGCTCGTCGGGGGCGGCGATGGAGATCCAGTTCATGTCGCGGATGGACAGACGCGTGGTTAAGAGATCGGCGGGGCTGCCGACGGTGACGCGGTTAGAGGCGGGTTCGGTGGCGATGACGTAGAGAGGTTCGGCGGCGGCGACGCCGAGGCCGCGGCGCTGGCCGACGGTGTAGTTGTGAAAGCCGGCGTGGCGTCCCAGGACTTCCCCGGTCTGGGAAACGATATCACCCCCGGATTCCGGCAGGGCGATGCCTTGTTCGGCGGCGTAGGCGGCAATGAAGGCGGCGTAATCGCCGTTGGGGACGAAGCAGATTTCTTGGGAATCCTGCTTTTCGGCGACGGGGAGGCCGGCTTCGCGAGCGAGTTCGCGAGTCTCCGTTTTGAGCATGTGGCCGAGGGGGAACAGTGTTTTAGAAAGTTGGGCTTGGGTGAGGCCGAGGAGAAAATAGGTTTGGTCCTTGGTCGAGTCGACGGCGCGGCGGAGTTGGTAACGACCGGTGGGTTCGTCGAAGGAGACGCGGGCGTAGTGGCCCGTGGCGATTTTTTCGGCGCCGATGCCGGAGGCCATTTCGAGGAACGTTTCGAACTTGATGAAGTTGTTGCAGAGAGTGCAGGGGATGGGGGTGCGGCCGTTCAAGTAATCGTCGACGAAAGGACGCACGACGTGTTGTTCGAATTGATCTTCAAAATTGACGACGTAGTACGGGATGCCGAGGAATTGGGAGACGTAGCGGGCGTCGTAGACATCGTCAATGGAGCAGCAGCGGCCACCTGAAGTTTCGGTTGAAAGTTCGGGCAGACGGCGTTGATTCCAAAGCTGCATGGTCATACCGACGATGGGTTGACCTTCCTTTTTCAAGAGGGCGGCGACGGCGGAAGAATCTACGCCCCCGGACATGGCGACGGCAATGAGTCCATTAGACATAGGTTGGAGAGAGCTTGCGGAGATGGGCAATGGCGGCGATGGTGGCGGCGATGAGGGCATCGACCTCATCCGCAGTATTCGATTCGCCTAGAGAGAAGCGGATGCAACTCTTTGCTTGTTCGCGAGTTAAGCCGATGGCGAGGAGGGCTGGTGATGGTTCGACGGCCCCGGAGGAGCAGGCGGCACCGGAGGACACGGAGAAGCCGCGGAGGTCGAGACCGATGACGAGGGCTTCGCCTTCGAGGCCGGCGAAGCGGATGTTGGTGGTGTTGGGGAGGCGTGGGGCGGCTGCGCAGTTGACGATGGCATGGGGGATGGCGGCGAGGAGGCCGGCTTCGAGGCGATCGCGGAGTGCGCTGAGATCAGTGAGGGGCCGGGCGGCGGCGGTACCGAGGGCGACGATGCCGGGGATGTTTTCGGTGCCGGCGCGACGGCCGGATTCGTGGCGGCCGCCGTAGAGTTGGGGATGCAGTTGGACGCCCTGGCGGACGTAGAGGGCACCGACGCCTTTGGGGGCGTACATTTTGTGGCCGCTGAGGGAGTAGAGATCGACTCCGAGGGCGGTTAGATTGAGGGGGAGACGGCCGGGAACCTGGACGCCGTCGGAGTGGAAGAGGGCTCCGGCATGGTGGGCAACGGCGGCGAGTTCGGCGATGGGTTGGAGACAGCCGAGTTCGTTGTTGGCATGCATGATGGAGACGAGGTCGGTGTCTGGACGGAGGGCGGCGCGGAGGGCTTCGGGGGTGATTAGACCTTCGGCGTTAGGGGGGAGGACGGTTAGGTTCGCGTGATGGGCTAGGGGCTGGGCGACGGCGGGGTGTTCGAGAGAAGATGTGATGACGTGGCGGTGGGGGCCGGCGAGGGCGAGGTTGTTGGATTCGGTGCCGCCGCTAGTGAAGACGAGCTCTTTGGGGGAGCAGCCGAGACGGTCGGCGAGTTGGCGGCGGGCGGATTCGAGGAGTTGCTTGGCGCGTTGACCGTGTTGGTGGATGCTGGAGGCGTTGCCGTAGGATTCCGCCAGCACGGGGAGGAGGGCGGCGAGGACGTCGGGGGCGACGGGGGTGGTCGCGTTATGGTCGAAGTAAGCCACTCTTGATGGTAGCCGAATCGTTGCAGGCGGGCTCGGTTGTCCGCCGCGTTTCAATTTTTCCATGCGTCCGAACATCTCGGGAGCATGGGCGATTAGAATGGGATTCATGCTTGTCGCCAACCCTAAGGGCAACTATTCTTTTGTGCGCGGAATCGCGCCGTATTCGGGCGGGGCCGTGGCCGCCGATGGATTTGAGATTGTCCATGCGCGGTTCGCGCAGCCGGTGCCTCTGGCGACCGGATTTGAACGGGTGAAGGCGCAGTTGGAGGCGGTGGGTCGGCCGTTGGCCGCGCTGTGTTCGATGGAGCTGCGATCGCCACGCCCGTTCACTTTTCAGGGCTTCAACGACTTCAACGCGGGGTACGTGAAGGTGCTGCAGGGGTGGGGGCTGTTCCTGGACACGATGAACCCAGTGGCACGGACGAACATTGCTCCCGAGATTGGAGCACCGACGGAGCCGAGCCTTTATGGGTTTGGGTATACGGTGCCTTCGAAGATTGGCCGGAAGACTTTTATCGTGGCTGGGGCGGGGGAATTGCCGGAGGGGTCGTTGGACCCGCATGACGTGATTCGGCGGGGGGAGACGTCGGCAGAGGCGCTGCGGGTGAAGGCGCAGTACGTGATGGGGCTGATGACAGGACGGCTGGTGGGGCTGGGAGTGAATTGGGATTTGGTGACGGTAGCGGAGATGTATACGGTGCACCCGGTTTGGCATTTACTGGCCGAAGACGTGGTGCGGAAGATGGGGAAGGGCGCGGCGCACGGGGTGACTTGGCATTATTCGCGTCCGCCGATTGAGACGATTGAATTTGAGATGGACGTGCGCGGGTGTGCCCAGGAGTTGGTGCTGTAGATGCCGATCGTGACGCTGACGAGCGATTTCGGGAACGCCGACTACTTCGTGGGGGCGATGAAGGGGGTGATCCTTTCGATTTGCCCGAAGGCGACGGTGGTGGACCTGACCCACGAGCTGCCGGTGTATGAAGTGGGGGAGGCGGCGTTTGTGTTTGAACAGGCGCGGCGATGGTTTGGCAAGAAGACGATTCATGTGGCGGTGGTGGACCCTGGGGTAGGTAGTTCGCGGCGGCCGTTGCTGGTGGAGGTGGATGGGCAGTATTTGATTGGCCCGGACAATGGGATTTTTTCGACGGCGCTGGAGAAGGCGGGGGCGAAGGTGCGCGCGATTACGAACGAGAAGCTGTTTTTGAGGCCGGTGAGTGCTACTTTTCACGGTCGGGACGTTTTTGCGGCATGCGCGGGGCAGTTGGCGGCGGGGTTGGCGCCGGCCAAATTTGGCAAGCTGGTTAAGGATGCGTTGCGGTTGAATTTGGGGACGAATCAGCGAATTTCGAAGCGGCAGTGGAGCGGGACGGTGTTGCGAGTGGACCGGTTTGGGAACTTGGTGACGAGTTTATCGTTGGCAGAGTTTAGCTGGCTGGCGGATCGGCCGTTTGAGTTGGTGGTGGGATTTGAAAAAGTGGGAAAGCGGGCGACGCACTACGCCGAGTGTGAGTACGGGGAGCTGTACGCGATGATGGGTTCGGCGGGTTATTTGGAGATCGTTTTGCGGGAGGGGTCGGCGGCGAAACGGTTGGGGGTGGCTAGCGGTGCCCCGGTGGATGTGACTGGCTGGTAAACTTGAGGATTGTTATGAGTACAGCTACGTTACCGAAGACGCGCGCGAAAGAGTTTCGAGAGGCGCTTGCCCATGGGGTGTTAGTCGCCGACGGCGCGATGGGCACGATGTTATATGAGAAGGGCGTGTTCATTAACCGTTGTTACGATGAGCTGAACCTGTCGGCCCCGCACTTAGTGAAAGAAGTGCATGAGGCGTATGTAAAAGCGGGTGCGCAGATTCTGGAAGCGAACACGTTTGGAGCGAATCGGGCGCGGTTGACGACGTTTAGCTTGGGCGACAAGCTGGTAGCGATTAATCAGGCGGGGGTTCGGCTGGCGCGGGAAGCGGCGGGCGAGGCGGCGTTTGTGGCGGGATCGATTGGCCCCAGCGGCTTGCGGATGGGATCGGCCGGACACACGACGGCGGAGGAGATCCGAGCGATTTTCGCGGAGCAGGCGGCGGTGTTGGTGGAAGCGGGCGTGGACTTGATCGTACTGGAGACGTTCTACCAGATTGACGAGTTGCGAGAGGTGGTGCAGGTGGTGCGGGAGGCGGCGGGCGAGGAGTTGGCGATAGTTGCGCAAGTGACGATTAACGACGACGGAGCGATGCTGGACGGGACGAGCACGGAAGACTTCACGGCGCTGCTGGATCAATGGCCGGTGGATGTGATTGGGCTGAACTGTTCGGTGGGGCCGAAGGCGACGCTGGAGACGATTGAGCGGATCATGAAGTGCACGGGGAAGCCGGTGTCGGCGATGCCGAACGCGGGGCATCCGGCGGACGTGGAGGGGCGGAAAATTTATTTGTGTTCGCCGGAGTATATGTCGCAGTATGCGCGGCGGTTTTTGTGGGCGGGCGTGAAGATTGTGGGCGGTTGCTGCGGGACGACGCCGGAGCATATCAAGCTGGTTCGGAGTGAAGCGCGGAGTTTGCAGCCGGGGCATAAGACGCTGCCGATTACGGTGGACGAAACGAAGCCACCGGTGGTTAAGATGCCGCTGGTGGGAGTGGCGGAGAAGAGTAAGTTGGGCGCTAAGTTGGCGGCAAAGCAGTTTGTAACTTTCGTCGAGATACTGCCTCCGCGGGGGGTGGACCCTTCGCGGGAAGTGGCGGGTGCGAAGTTGTGTAAGGAAGCGGGGATCGACGTGATCAACGTGCCGGACGGGCCTCGGGCGAGCGCTCGGCTGTCGGCGGCGATCACTTGTAAGATTTTTCAAGAGCAGGCCGGGATTGAAGCCGTGCTGCACTTTTGCTGTCGGGACCGGAACATTTTGGGGATGCAATCGGACCTGCTGGGGGCACATGCGCTGGGGGTGCGGAATCTGATTTGCATTACGGGGGACCCGCCGCGAATGGGCGCGCATCAGCACGCGACGGCGGTGTTTGACGTGGACGCGATTGGGTTGGCCGATATTGTGACGAAGCTGAACTCTGGGTTGGACATTGGCGGCAATCCGATGGGCTCGCAGACGGCGCTGTTGTTAGGCGTAGGCGCGAACCCGGGGGCGCTGAACATAGACGAAGAGGTACGGCGGTTTGAGCGGAAGGTGGAGGCCGGGGCGGAATATGTGGTTACGCAGCCGGTGTTCGACGTCCGGTTGCTGGAAGAGTTTTTGAAGCGGACCGAGCACTGTAAGATTCCGGTGATTTGTGGGATTTGGCCGTTGACGAGTTACCGGAACGCGCAGTTTATGGTGGACGAGTTGCGGGTGCCGGTGCCAGAGCCGTTTATGCGGCGGATGTTACGGTTGACGGACCCGGAGGCGGCGCGGCAGGAAGGGATTGCGATTGCGCAGGAGATGTCGCGCGAGGTGCAGTGGATGGTGGAAGGGATTCAGTTGAGCGCGCCGTTTGGGCGTTACCAGATGGCGATCGACGTTGCGGCAGTGATCGAGAAGCGCTAACTTACAGTGACTACTGACTTACTCGAAATTGATCAATCCGCGCCGTCAGACGACGTGATAGCGAAGGCGGCGGCGGCGATTCTTCGTGGCCAGGTGGTGGCGATTCCGACGGACGGGTTGTACTCGCTGGTGGCGGACCCGTTCAGCTTGCAGGCGGTGGGCCGGGTGTTTGCGGCCAAGGGCCGGGAGGCGGGGCGAAGTTTGCCGCTGCTTGTGAGCGACGTAGGGATGGCGGAGGAGTTGTGTGCCGAGGTCTCGGCGCGATTCCGGGTTTTGGCGCGGGTATTTTGGCCGGGGCCGTTGACGGTGATCGTGGCGGCGTCGCCCAAAGTTCCGCTGCGGGCGACGGGAAATACGGGCCGATTGGGTTTGCGGCATTCGCAGTCTAAAGTGGCGCAGGCGTTATTGCAGAAGTTGAACCAACCGTTGATTGCTACGAGTGCTAATATAAGCGGTCAACCGACGTGTACCAGCGGCATCGCAGTCTTTGGTACGATGGACGGTCGTCTGGACCTTGTTTTGGATGGGGGCACCTGTCCGGGAATGGGTCCGACAACGATTGATATTACCGAACCCTATTGGCGTGTGATCAAAGAGGGCGCGGTCCCCGAAAAAGAACTCGCAGAAGTCTTGCGGCAAGCGTGAGGCAAATATGAAGTATTTCTTGCAGCGAGAAGGTCGGAGTTTCGGACCTTACTCGTTTGATGATTTGAAGCGGTATCAAGGCGAGGGGCGGATTGGTCCGGATGATAAGATCCGGGCTGAGGACTCCGAACAATGGGTGGCGCAGACGGAGTTCTTTAATCCGCCGGCTCCGCAGCCGGCGGCTGTACCTGCGCCGGTGTTTATGCCGCCGCCGGCTGCTCCGACGCAGGCTCCGAATCCGTTTGCTTCGCCGACCGATGCGAATCCTGTTTGGAATCCGCCGTCGCCCCCGCAGCAGCAGCCATCACTACCGAAGCAGCATCAGCAGCAGGCGCAGACGCCAGTGCAACAGCAGCGACGGGAGCAGCAGCAGCATCAGCAG
>JANXMS010000006.1 GCA_025354525.1 Acidobacteriota bacterium | reverse complement strand
GATTCGGGGGATTAACGGGACGGGGATTGTTTTGGCGACGGATCAGAACGGGCGGGTGGCTTGTTTGTTTTCTTCGAACTGGGATATGAAGCGGTTGGTGGAGAACAATCCCACTGTGGAGTTTCAGACGACGGGGTAGGGGAACGGCTAACCTCGCGTTCCCACGTGAACGAGCCAAACAGGAAAGCGAGTCGACGGGGGTCGCTTGGGAAGGACGCATGGTGAGATGCTTCGACCCGCACCGATAAGGGCACGGTCGGATTGCTATGCAGGATAGCGATCCGGAAGTTACCGGAAACGGGGTAGCTCCCCTTCAGACGTCCTCCCACGTAAATCCGCAATCGTTGTCCAGCTAACTGATCGGCCCAAGCCGGAATGGCGCCTGACAGAACGGCTAAGCCCCCGCGCGTGTGCAGCATCAGGTGGAGCGTGTTTCCTGCCCAGCCATCGGCGTAAAGGCCCTGCTTATGCATCACCAAGTTGCCGATGTACTGTTCGCACCACCTGCGAAGAGCGACGCCCTGGCCTGTGAGCCACGGATGGCCGTGACTGGCTACCCAACGTTGGGCGGCGTGGGAATAGGTGTCCAGACCATAAACCAAAGCCCCGGGTGGCAGAACCTTCCGCGTGTGGCCAATCAGAAGCCGGTGCAACTCCCGAGCCCGTTGCGCGCCCCCAGAGGATGTCTTGGCAGCGGGATACTCTCTGAGACAGGCGAGATACTGGGGCAGATGAAGAGCCGGGAAGCGCGCGCCTAATCGAATGAGAACATCCCAGTCCATGCCGTAGCGGAGCGATTCGGTGAGGGGCCCAATCTGGTTCAGCGCGGAGCGGCGAAAGAAGCAGGTTTGCTGGAGAATGTAGTCCGACAGGTGAACGAGTCGCCATAAATCGAAGGGCTGCGTGTGGGGAAACCTCTGTGTAATCTCACCCGCGGCATCGATGAGATAGCCTTCGCCATAGACGAATCCGGCGTTTGGGTTCGCCCTCAGCGCTGTGACCGCCTTCAAAATGGCGCCCGGTAGATAAATGTCGTCTGAGTTGAGCCAAGCCAGGATTTCACCGGACGCTAGCCTGAAGCCTTTATTAATCGCGTTTGTCTGCCCACTGTCCGGCTCCGAGATGAACTGCAGCCTACCCTTGTACTTAGCGGCAATTGCCGCCGAGTCATCGGTGGAGCCGCCGTCCATAATGATGTACTCCAGGTTAGGGTAGTCCTGAGTGAGAACACTTTCGATGGTCTGCCGCAGGAAGTGCCCCTGATTCAGCGACGGCGTTACCACGGTTACGCGCGGCAAGAGGATTGGATCTACCATTTGGCGAATGTGTTGGCGAATGGGGGCAGTTCCCGCAGAAAGCTAAAATTGTTCTCCGCGCGGCGGCGCAACGCTCGCCGACCCGCATCAAGCTTGGCCCGTCTGCTCTCATGCTCGGCGATCGCTTGCTCGCAAACCGTTACGGCAAAGTCTGAATCGAAACAGGTGGAGTCGCCGACGCAAAGCAACTCCAGCTCCGTCGCCAGTTCCCGCATTTTTGGCCCTCGGGGCAGGGCCACGGGGACCGAACCGGCGAGGACGGACTGGACGAGGAAATGGTATCGCTGGCCTATCGTGATTCTGGCGCTGGCGAGCAGGGCGATCGCTTCCTGGGCGCTGTAGTAAAGACGAGGCAACCGGAGCATGGAATGCCGCATGCTGGCGCTGAGATCGGTGCCGGCTGCGTCGTCGAAGAAGTCTCCGGGCCTGTAATCGTTGGCGAAGAAGGCCAGTTGGGCGTCGTAGCGATCGGCAAGGGTGTCAAGCGTCTTGGCCAAGCTCTCTGTGATTGCGTGCCGCCACTGCATGTTCACCGTATTGACAACGATCAGTGGCCGACTGGGATCGCGTCCGGCAGCGCACCACGTTTGCAGGGCCCATTCTTGTTTATCATCCTGCTCGTGGGTGTGAAGCCATGCCCAGTCGGCGCCCACGCGCACGCGGTCGCCGGAAACGCCAAGGTCGAGTAGCGCCGAACGGGCGTTTTCAGTGCGAACTGTCCAAGAGCGGATGGGGCCAAACGCTTCCTGAAACAGCGTACGGGCCGGGGGTGAGGATAGCGGTTCGACGCCCACCCCCACCGCATCTACGGTGATCCCCCGGTCATGAAACTGCCGTAGGCGCGTGCGCAGAAATTCGAGCGGGAAATGGATTCCCTCCAGTTCCGTCACCGGGGTGCCACCGACCAGCAGGCCCGGCCAGTGAGCGATTTGAGACTCCCCTTCGTAGTAGTTCACGGGATGGTAGCGATGACGGGGCGGGTAGGAATCGCGGTGATTGGCCGAGTTCTCGAACAGGGGCACTTCAAGCGTGATGGCGGGAGGAAGAGCGTTCCAAAAGGCGCGGGCCATCAGCTCATCGCCGATGTTGCCAGCGCCCAAGCCGTTGACGATTTGCACCGCGCGCAGCACCGGTGGTGTTAGGGCGGTGAGGCGCTTTTCCCAGGAGTCGAGTTGCTGGCCACGCTCCGCCGCGGCTGCGTGGTTGGAGACGAGCAGGGTCAGTCGCTCGTCGGCTGCGCGCTGCAGGGCGACGATACACTCCTGGCGAGCCGCGCGGTCCGCTTGAGCCTCCCGATACTGCGAGGAGGCCGAAGCCAGGATGTCGAGCGACTGCTGGCTCAGCGCGGCGAGGGATCGAACCGCCGGTGGATCCATCGGTGCCGCGATCACAGTTTGGAGCGCCTCTTGCGCGGCGGCCACCGGAATGAGTTCCACGCAGAGGCCGTGGCCCAGGCAACAGTCCCAACGGCACCCGAAACAAGGGAGTGTGTGCACAAGGCCGATGGAGCCTGGGGCCCACGGGGCGTAATGGGGCCATTCGCCGCCGCCGCCGAAGATCGAGACTCCAGGAGTGCGAAACGCCTGCGCCAAATGCATCGGACCGGTGTCGTTTCCGCAGTAAGCGGCGGCCAGGGCAAGGAGTGCGGCGGCTAGGGGTAGGTCGGTGGGCCGGCCTGCAAAGTATGCGCCGGGGCCCGGCATTCTTGGCGCCAGTTCGGCCAGAAACGTATGTTCGTTCCGGTCGCCGAGCAGCAGCACCGGAAGCGCTTGAGCGGACAGCAGTTCGACGAATCGGTCCGCGGGCCATCGCTTCACCAGGGCCTGCGGCGCGCCGCCGGGAAAGCACACGATGTATTGACTTGGCACCAGCCCCTGCCCCTCGAGCCAGTCGACGGCGGCCGCGCGGAGATCCGGAGGCAGCGTCCAGGGTTGGTGGGCGGGCAATTGAAAGCGGTCGGTCGCTTCTGTCGCGGAGAGGACAGGAGTGCCGGCAAGCTCCGCGATAATCTTGCTGAACCAAGTGGGCCGAAAGGTGGCGTCAATGAAAACATCCGCCTGTACGGCGCGGACCCGATCGGCAAACTCCTTGCTGGCGACAGCCCATTCTGGCGATTGGGCGGAGGCGGTGTGCAGGTTTCCTGGCAGCGGAATCCAGTGCGAAGGCGGCACGGGCAGCAGGGGCATCAGTCCACCGAACTCCCCCCGGATGGCGACGGTGACCTCTCCGGGAAGGCCCGCGATTAAAGGGGCCGCGAGAACGAGGTCTCCGAGTCCGCCGGGGTGAAGGATGAAAAAGTTAGGCATTGGTTAAGATGCAGCCTCGTTTACAGGGACCGGTTAACGCAAGTGCAATGAGAACGCCGATAAAACGGGAGGCGGTAGCGAGCTCCTTCCGACCCATTCAAAATAAAACGAAAAAGTGCCGGACGTGTCCGCAACGAGCGGCAACCGAATGCAGACCAACTGCCGTCGGTCGATGGCGGTGGTGAAGACGGGCACCGCCTGCTCGTCGAGCAAATCGATGCGGAGGCCGACCGGGGAGGGTCCGCCGCCAATGTCGACAACGAGCACGCACGTATCTCGGGGGGCATAAAAGCGAGCGCGAGCCCCGGTTTGGACAGTTCGTCGAAGCTCCTTGCCCGAAGTCTCGAGCGGCCCCCAGCCGGCGAGCAGTTCCACCCCGGATTGCAAGGTTACGATGTCCAGTGGCGTGGCCAGCAGAAAGACGCGGAAGTTCAGTTGGCGGTCGTCGTTTGGACACGGGGCACCTCCGCCGTCAGCGTGAAGGCTGAAGCAGGACGACTGATGGCGGGACAGCGGCAGCGTGAGGGTAAGTGAATGACGGTCCTGGATCGAAAAAACCTGTTGTGTTATACCGCTGCGGATAGTCAGTTCGAAGGATTGCCGCCCCATGCCCGGTCCGGCCTCCAGCTCCACGGTGACATTGGCGAAGTGATTGAGCGCCGGGGGAAGGGCGAACGCGGCGTCATTGTCTACCCACCGGAACGAGCGGCCCGCGTCAACTTCGAGGGCGTGCCAACCGGCTGGCAGTAGCTCCACCTGACTCTGCCGGTTGATGTCTAGTGTCAGTTCAGGATTGGTTCGGACGCTCATTAACAGATAGGGCTGATGATATCATACCGGTTACGATAAGCTAAGGGATCGATGCGATTCGTGGAGTGGGATGCCGAGGAGTTATTGCCCGCCGAGTGGAACGTCGGCCAAGAGGCGCGTGTCTTCAATCCCGCGATATTAGCGGACGGATGCGGCTATATTCTTGCCTACCGGGCTGTCTTGGCGGATGGGGCGCGACGGATTGGGATGTGCCGATTGGACGGCGCGTTCGAGGTGGTCCGGGGCTCCAAAGTTGCGTGGTCGGACCATGTGCCAACAGAGAGTTGGTTTGCTGATCCACGCTTATATGTACTTGCCGGTCACACTTACATTTATTGGAATTCCGGATGGGGCGAAGGGCAGAACGAGCAGTTTCTGCAGCGATTAGATCCGGAGACGCTCTTGCCGGTGGGCACCCTCCGGCGGTTCACTCTAGTGGACGGCCCCCGGCAGCAAATCGAGAAGAACTGGGTGCTCTACGGCCACCCGCCCGGCCGCGCCGTTTACTTGCCGCGTCCGCTGCGGTTGCTCCGCTTTGACTGGCCGGAAACGACGTTTCGCTTCGAAGCGAATCAACCGGGCTGGGACGACGGCGGGTTCGAGCAGCGTTACGGCCTCTTGCGCGGTGGTGCGCCGCCCGTCGAAGATAACGACGAGTATTGGTGCTTGGCGCATGTGGTCGGCTATGAGCCCGAGGGCTACCGGTATCGGCCGGCCGTTTTTCGATTTCGTGCGGATGGAGTGGTCACCGCCCGCCCGCGTGAGCCTCTCGGGCTGCCGAATCCGTACCGCTGCCGGCGTCGGCTGCCGCGATTGAATCCCTACGTCGGCGAAGTTGTTTATCCCTGCGGCATGGTTCGCGCAGGCCAAGGCTGGTCGGTGTCGTATGGGATCAATGACGAACGGTGCGCTTTAGCGGTCCTGACTTTGGAAGAACTGGCGGCGTCAGTGGAAGAGGTTCCAGGTTAATGCCATTTTTGTTGGTTCTGGCGATGGTGGCATTCTGGTCGATGGCCGGCTGGGTGCTGTTGTGTTGGGCGGGATTGCAGAGGAACCTGTTCCGGACGCTATTGCTGGCCCCGGCGGCGGGAGTCGTTGCGTTGGTGCTGCCGCTGTTTGAACTCTATCGGTGGGGTGTACCGGTGCGGATTGGCGGGCCGCTTGCGACGGCGGCGATCTGCGTTGGCATCGCCGTGCACTTCCTCAGGAAAGGGAGGCGAGTGCGGCCCCCGGCCGGCTTGGTGGCCCGGGTGGCGGTGGTGCTAACGCTGGGCGGAGCGTTTGTCGGAGCGCCACTGATCTCAGAGGGATTTGCGTGGGTGTCGTTTTGCAACGATGATATGGCGAACTACGTTTTAGGCGGCCAAGGCCTTTTGTCGCGCGGATATCTCGTACCCTACTCACCCACGGCGTACGTCGCGACCGCAGACCCGAGCCTTCAACTGACGGCGGTCCTCGAAGCCGCCGGATTTCGTTGCGGAGCGGAACTGCTGCTGGCGTGGGCGATGTCGCTTGTTGGCTTTGCCGATCATCGCGTGTTCATGCCCGTGATTATTGGATTACAAATCGCCTTGGTGGGCGCCACGGCCGGCCTGGTTTGCACGGGGCGCAAACGTCGGAAACAGGCTTGGCTCGTGATGATATGGCTACCTTCGGTGGCGCTGATTGTGCTGGGCGCGGTCTACCAATTGATCGCGCAGGTGATGGGCCTCGGCCTGCTGGCCTTGGCTGCGGCAGTGATCTTAGACCGGGCTAGGCAGACTCGAAGAACTGCGGTTTTGAGCGGGCTCCTCCTTGGGGCATTGGGGGTCTCGTATCCGGAAGTGATGCCCTTCCTGGTGTTAGCTGCCAGTCTGCATTATGGTCTGGGATGGGTGGCCAATTGGCGATGGTGGGCTACCGTGATGGGGACCGCCATTGTGTTGTGGAACACCTACTTGATCGGCGTAATGAATTTTTTCCTGGTGCAGCTCAGTGTGGGCTCGAAGGTCACCCCAGCCCTGCAATTCCCCTACTACTTAATTCCGAGCGGTCTGCCGACGTTTTGGGGGATGATGCCGGTAGCGGGCAGGCTGGACCGTCCATGGATCGATCTGGCGATAATCGCCGCCGCGCTTTTGACGTCTGTTGCGGCGTATTCGGTGGTCCGTCAATACCGGCGCGGGGAGCCGATCGGGGCCGTAGCGTTAGGTTTCGGATCGATTGCCGTAGTGCTATTCGTCCGCGGGGCGGATTTTGGTCTTTATAAATTGACAATGTACTTGTGGCCCTTTCTCGCTGGTGCGTTGGTCTTGACCTGGTGGCAGTGGTTTCAGTCCCGGCGTTTCCGTGCTCTCGCCTTCGCGGCGCTCCTAGTGCCCCTGTCTGGTTGGCCTGCCAGTTGGCGCTACATCTCCGCGAGTGCCGGATGGGACACAAAAGGAAGCGGATTTGTGGAGATTCCTCGCGCGACGGAATCGGCCCTGGTTGACCAGTTACGGCGCCTGTCCGAACAACCGAGAGAAAGTATCGTCATGACCGATACCTACAATCCCGTGTTGGCAAAATTCGAAGGGGCCTTCTTTCGCGGAGAAGGTTTCCGAACTCCATCAAAAGATTTCTTTGCCTCTTCCGGTAGGTACCTGGGGAACAACCTCACCAACTGGTACGCGGAACTCGTCCGGCCCGGCTTTACCGAAGGCTTTGCCGCCCTGTTAAGTCAACGTCGGGCGTGGTTCCCTAATGTGGAGTTCCTTATGCCGCCCGGTAACGGCAACGCGTTTCAACTCGAACAGCAGCCGGGAGAGGTCGGGCTGCCGCGGCGTTACACTCTGTTGCGAAGCGGCAAAGACCTCACGGTGCTGAACCGGTCCTCTGTATCCGCCGGCGGAGGGGTGTCCCTACAGGCCAGCGCCGACATTCGGAATCATCTTCTCCTGACCGATTCCTACTTTGGCCGAAATTACTATCTGGCCGACGCAGCGCGGGGGCAGGGCCGTGTGGCGCTCTTCCAGTTGGAGCCAGACTTTTTTCGCCCCGGCCAGACCATGGCTTCCGCGGGTCGGCACATGTTATTTCAGGTGCTTGGGCCTGTGGCGGGTTCGCAGATGCAGCTGGAGGTTACCGCGTCCTTGAATGCCGACGGTGACAATCGCGTACCCCCTGCCGCCATTTTGGGAGCGAAGTCGTTTCCCTTGGGGGCTGTGGGACGAGGGTCCGCCCGTTTGCAGGCGCCGGTAGAGCCAATGTGGATCCACCAGCGTCCGTTTCTCCTGCTCGACATGGGCACCGAGCCGCGCGGCTTCCGCGAGGAGCGCCGCGGTTTAATGGCCTGGTATGGACAGTCGCTGATCCTGGACAATCGCAAGATTACGTCGTTTGTGCGCAACATTTCCCTCGTCACGAGCACTCCGCAGCCGCCCACGTATCTTGCCGATGTCCCGGTTGGGCTGATGAATCCCGCGCTGTTGTACAGCGGGAGCTACGAGGATGGATGGGTGGCGGAGGAAAGCTACTTTTGCCTGCAACAGCCAACGGGCGAAACGGAGTTCGCCATCCGACTGAGCGTCCCCGATGTGGCCAATCGGCCGCAAACGATAACGGTGCGCGTTGGTGACGAGCCTCCGCAGACTCTAGCCTTGCGCCTCGGGCGCCAGGAACTAGGTCTGCCGGTAAAGGCTCTCGGTGCCGCCCAGTCCAGGCGGGTTCATTTCCGATTCGACCGAGCGTCGGAGCTATCCCGCGCGGACCGGCGGCCGGCCAGTGTTCTGATGGAAGCGCTGGGGTTCCGTTCTTTGAATGCCATACAACCGGCGGAGCCGCCTGCGGCCGGGGCCGCGCAACAACGGGAAATCCCCGTTTCGGGGCTTTCGCTCGGCGGCTATTGGCACCCCTACGAAGAGTTCGGCGGAGCGGCGTTTCGTTGGGTGGCGGGGGACGCGGAAATTTTCCTATCGTCTCCCGCCGCTGGGGCAGGGAAGTTGGTGGTGGAGTTGGAAGCGGGGCCGGGAGTGGGTTCCAAAGCGTTCCGGCTACTGGTCACCAATGAAGCAGGCAAAACTGTCGGTCTGGATAGTCACGGCGGAAGGGATAAATACGAGGTGCGGCTGGCGGTAAAAGCGGGAAAGAACCGGTTCGGCCTGAGCGCGAAGGGCGGTGGACTTCCCACGCCGAATGATCCGCGCGTGTTAAATTTCCGTGTCTTCCAGATCGCGTGGAGGCCGGATCCATGACTTCCTCAGATGGAGGGGCAGCGCCGCTAGCGCCGCACCTTGGGTTTGGTCGTTATACCTGTTTTGCTTCCAGGCGGCGGTGGAACTCTTCGTAGCGGCTGGCGGGGTCGTGGAAGCGGACGGTGTATTCGCCGGGTCCGGGGACGGGGGCGGTGAACTGGTTGCCGGTGAGGCGGAGGCTGTAGAGGACTTTGCCTTCGGCGTCGAGGACTTCGGCGACGCAGCGGGTTCGGGCGGTTAGGTTTTGTAAGTGATGAGCCGATCTGGGTAGGTCGCTAATGGTGATGGGCCAGCCGGGATAGGGCTTGTCGCCCTTGGCGATGTTGGCCCAGCGGGGCCAGTTGGTGAGGGTGATCTTGTGGTCGGCGCGGGAGATTTCGACGACGCCAAAGCCGGGGGCTCGGTTATTGAGAGCAGTGGGAAGAACTCCGAATTGCATCGGGTTGGCGACGGCGTGGATGGTGAGACGGTTGCCGAAGCCGTCGGTGAATTCACCGGTGTTGCGGGGGGAGTGGGGCAGGGGGTTGCGGCCGGGCTTGGGGGGGAACCAGCGGCGGGGGAAGATGTTCGAGATAGCCGGGGTGCAAAGGGCGAAGGGCCCGTCGTTCCAATCGTCGATGCCGTATTGGAACGTGCTGCCGAGGTGCTGGTCGCCGGCGATGTGGAAGGCGCTGGCTTGGCGGAGGAGGCGGAGAGCCTTCGTACGGGCGTGTTGGGGCCAGCCGTTGGAGTCATGATCCATGGTGGGAATTTCGCCTTCGCCGTACTCGCCGGGTTTCAGGACGGGAAGTTTGCTGGTTACGGCGTCAGTAAGCGCAGGGGCGGGGAGGGTGGCGACGGTGGCGAAAATCGTGGCGCTGACGGCGCATTTGAGCCAGATGCCGTTAGACCAATCGAGGGCCCAATCGGCGAGGAACTGTTCCTGACGGGGGCCGAGGAGTTCGGCGTTGGGGGCGTCGAGACCCTTCCAATTCGGGTTCTGGGGGAAGCCGTTGACGATTTTGGCGTCAGGGATGAACGCCTTGGGGGCGGATTTCCATTTGCGGTCTTCGAGGAGGGCAAAGCTGATGCCGCCCCAGATGAGATGGCTGTAGTGGACGGAGATGCCTTGTTCGACGGGGGTGTTTTCGGGCGGGTCGGGCAGGTGGCTGGCTTGGGTGCGTTGGACGATGTTGACCCAAGGGGCGGGCATGGTGTAGCCGCCGGAGTCCTGACCGGGTTGGCCCTGGCCTTCGGCTTTGCGACCGGCGGCCCCCCAGATGTTGCCGTGGTAGACGTCGTGATCATCGGGGAGGCAGACGCAGGGGATGGAGCGCGTGAGCTCGCCCCAAGCCCAGCCGAACAGGTACCACTTGCGGAGGTAGTCGAGGCGGGCGGCGGGGGCGGGGGAGCGTTGGACGCCGTAGTCGGCGTTGCGTTCGTAGATTTGGTCGCCAGTGAAGAGGAGAAGATCGGGGCGGAGGGTTTTGAGATTTTCGAAGATGGGGATGTGGGGGTAGCCGTAGTCGCCTTGGCAGGTGAGAGCGCCGAGGGTGAGTTTGGGCTTATCGAGGGGGTCGTGGGGGATGACGCCGGTGAGGCGGGCGGGGCCGAAGTGGAGTTGGTAGGGGGTATCTTTGGAAGGGTCCCAGGGGAGGCGGAAGGTCGCGGTGGCGGAGGCTGGTTCGACGGGCGCGGTGGCTAGTTTCTTGCCGTTGGCGTGGAGTTCGACGGTGGAACTAGGAACGTCGAGTGGGGCTAGTTGGACCGTCATCTTGAGGGTCTTGTTGGAGAGGGTGAATTGGTTGAAGAGGATGGGTCCCCAGGCGCGTTCGGGTCGGGCTGCGAGTTGGGTGCCGGAGACTTTGAGGTTTTTGAACCAGTAGCGGACGTTGCCGCCGCGTTCGGTGTGGGGGCGGGCGGCGAAGCCGAAGTCGGCGGCGGTGGAGCGTTCGGGGGAGCGGCGGACGGGTCCGTGGGAGCAGACGACAGCGACGAGGCCGGGGAGCCAGTCGGCGGGGACGCGTTCGCGTTTGTATTCCGAGAGGACGGGGCCGGTGGGGTCGAAGGCGGTGAGGGTGAGGGTGCCGGGTTCGGAGGTGAGGCGGAGGCGGATGGGTTTGGTGGGGTCGAGGGTGGGGGCGGAGGCGGAGAGATCGGCGATGAAGAGGCGGCCGTCGGTGGTGATGCCACAGTTGACACCGCGGCCGAAGATGGCGTGGTCGCGGTAGTCCGAGAAGTTGCCGCGAGTGCCGATGCGGAGGCCGGCCCAGCCTTCTTCCATTTTGACGGATGGGTCGAGGGGGCCGAGGTCTACTTCGACGAGGAGGGTGCCGGGGGTGGGTAGGATTTCCTGGGTGAGGAGGGCGACGGAACGGTCGCCGCCGGAGACGATGCATTCGATGCGGCCGTCGTGGAGTTGCCAGTCTTGGAGCGGGTTGGCCCAGAAGTCGGGTCCGATCCAAGGCCGAGTTGTGTTGGGGGAGAGAGGCTGAGCGAGGACGGGGGCGGCGAGGGCTATGGTTTTGAGGAGATGGCGGCGGGTGGGCATGAAACTTCAAGTTTACAAAGAAAAAGGCCACCCTGAGGGGTGGCCTTTTTCGGTTGTGGCGGGAGCGACTTAGAATATGATTTTCGCGCTCATGAGCATGGTGCGCGTGGGCGGGTTAGAGGTGTTGGTTCCAAATATCGGCGAGTTCATGGTTGCGACCGGGTTGCCAAAGTTGTACTGGTTGAACGCATTGATCATATCGTTGCGCAGTTGCAGCTTCCAGCGTTCGCCGAACTGGAAGTTTTTAAATAGGCCGAGGTTCCAGTTAGCGAATTTCGGACCGCGGAAAGTGTTGCGTCCGAGGTTACCGAAGACGGCTGAAGAGTTAGCGAGCGGGAGGCCGGTGACGGTGTTCAGGGTTGTTGTCAGCAGGCCGCTGCCGTTGATGGGCATGACGAACGTCCGGAGATCGTTGCTGACTTGGTCTCGGGTGAATGCCCCACCTGCGTTAAGATTCGGGCGAGCGGGGGCCGCCGAGCCGATACCGTTGGTGTCTACACCAGTGCGGATAGTGAAAGGTTGGCCGGACTGGGCGTCAAAAACACCGGAGATCTGCCAACCGCCGAAGACCTGTTTGCCAACTTTATTCCACGTGGCCGTGGATTTGATCCAAGGCACATCGTAGTTCCAGTAAGCGACGATGCGATGAGGGCGATCAAAGACCGAGCGTGACCATTCGCTGCGGTAGTTTTTATAGTCCTGGGGAACCTGGGGGCTGGAGTTGGTGATGTCACCGACGCCGAGCGATTCGTCGTTATCGGACCAGTTACCAGAAAAAGTGTAGTTGCCACCAAACAGGAGGCCGTTCGAGAAACGCTTGTCGAAGCGAACGTAGCCGGCCGAGTAAAAGCCCTTGGCGGTAGTTTCGATGGTGGTGCGAGCGCCGTTAAGCGGGTTCTGACGGCGGGAGGGAAGCGGGTTCACTGCGGCCGTGACGCCGGGGAGGCTCGGGATGACGTTGGTATTGTTAGCGGCGCGGACTTCGGCGGCTTGGCTGGCCGTGAGGATGCCGGGATTCAACTGGCCCTGACGAACGCCATAGTAGCTGCGGGTGCCGGAGTGCCCGAGCTCGAGAATCATGCCTTTGCCGAGTTGACGCTGGATTGAGAAGCTCCAGATGTGCGCGGTGGGCGACTGAAGATTCTGGGGAGCGTTGACATACCCGAGGCGGGGGTCGAATCCTAACGCCGCGCCGGTGCTAAGCGACGGCCAAGTGTTGGCGAGAGGGGCCCGGTCGACGTTTGAGGTACGAACGCGCGGAAAGTTACTGGCGGTGACAGTAAGGATATTAAAAAAGAGGTAGTCGTAGGTCATGCCGTAGCCGCCACGGATCACGGTACGATCTTGGCCGAGCACCTTGCCCAGGAAACCTTTTGAGGAAGAGGGGCTATAGGCGAAGCCGAAGCGAGGAGCAAGATTGTTGCGATCGTTTCGGGCGAGGCCTGGGACGCCGGCGCTGAGACTCTGACTGTCCTTCGCACCGAAGGCACCAAACGGGATGTTCGAAGTTTCGTAGCGGAGGCCGAGATTAAAGGTGAGATCCTTGCGCACCTTCCAATCGTCTTGGAAGAAGTAGGCTTGCTGATGCTGGCGAGCGTCGAAGTTAGCGACGTCGAGAGCGACAGCTAAGGTGGCGGGGCGATTGTTGAGGAAATCGGGGAAGTTATCGAAAGTGAACACTCCTTTAGAATTGAACGCGGATTCGTTGAATAACTTCAGGTAGCTATAGTTCATGCCCATTCGGAGGGAGTGGCGGCCTAAATTATAGGTCAACGTATCCTGGAACTGGAATTGATCCTGGACGCGTCCCTGAGGAAAGTTAGCAGCACCACCGATATTGAAGAAGCCGCTGATGGCGGTGGTAGGAGATTTGGGATCGTTTTCAGGGAAAGCTAGCTGACTCTTGACGTAGGCGAAGCGAAACTCGTTGACGGTCTTCGAGTTGACGGTCCAAGTGTCGCTGGCAGCATGATTCTGGCGGCGAATGGCTTGGCCGCCACTGAATAAAGAACCGAATTGGAGGTTGCTGGCTACGTCGGGTTGAATGCGATCGTCGATGGTGTAGCGGTAGCTCAGTTGATGCTTGTCCGTCAGGCGATGGTCGATGCGAGTGACACCGTACCAGAAGTCGGAGGGGTTGGCGAGGGGAAGGTTGATGGTCCCAACCTGGATATTGACGCCGTTGACCGCTTGATTCCGGAGGTTAGTGTAACCAGGGTTGCGGCCGTAGATCTGGTTGAGGAAGCCGAGGCCACCGAGAACGGCTTGGCGGCTAGCGGTGGTTTGATCCGCGTCGAGGGGGACGGTGCCGAGCGCCTGAAAACCCGCCTGGGTGGGGATCGTGGCCGGACTGGAGTTGCGAGCGTCAGCGGCTTGACGGAAACGGTTGGCTTCAATGAGGGCGAAGAAGAAAGTGCGATCTTTTATAATTCGACCGCCGATGCTGCCACCGGCTTGATTCCGATTGAAGCGCGGGGTAGCTTTGAGCCCGGCGCGCTGATTCAGCAGGCTGACCGGTTCCATCCAGTTGGCGCTGTAGTAGTCAAAAACGCTGCCGTGAAACTGGTTGCCACCGCCTTTAGTGATGACGCTGATCTGGGCACCACTGGAGCGACCGAACTCAGCCGAGTAGGGCGAGGTCTGGACCTGGAACTGGTCGACGGCTTCCGGAATGACGCGGATGTTGGCGATGGTGACGGAAGGATCGTTGTTATCGACGCCGTCGAGCATGAAGTTATTGTTGCGGGCGCGCTGGCCATTGGCAGAGACGCCGGTGGAGCCAGGACCGCGGGCGGCGGTGGGGGCGATGAGGACGAGTTGATTGACGTCGCGGGTGCCGCCGGTGAGGGGGATTTCGTTGACGAACTTGGATTGGAAGGTGCGTTCGACGGTGGCCGAGGATTTTGAGAGTTCGACGCCAACGGGCGGGTCTGTCACTTCGACGACGGTGGTGATGGCACCGACGACGAGGGCTGGGTTGAAGGTGACCTCGGAGCCGGTGTTGAGTTGGACGCTGGACACGACGTAGGTTTCAAAACCTGCTTTGCGGAATTCGAGGCGATAGTTGCCAGGTTCCATGCCGATGATGCGGTAGGAGCCGGATTCGTTGGTTGCGACTTCGCGTTCGAGTCCGTTGGCGAGATTTTTGACTTTGATGGCCACGCCCTGGGCGGCGGCGCCGCTTGAGTCGGTGACTACTCCGGTGAAAGAGCCTCGGGTCATCTGCGCATAGGCAGAGAGCCCGAAGACGAGAAGAGCGCAGATCGCTCTTGTCCAGTAATTCAACATGATTCCTTTTACAACTCCGATGATTTTGGTTTACGAGGAGACATAACCTGAAAAAGGCACCACCCGATGCGGGTGCTGCGGGTCGGTCTCATTCCATAATAGCCCTTTAGATTCATTAAGAAAAGGGCAGGATGCCGTTTTCGCGGGGTCAATAGCCAAAAGTTACAGTTTGATGACAAAATGGACCGTTCTGCGGGGCTAACGTGCGGCCGCGCGTTGCTTGCCGTAGAAGAAGTAGATCGCGAGTCCGATAATGAGCCAGACGAAGAAACGGACCCAGGTTTCAAGGGGGAGGCTGAGCATCAGGATGAAGCAGAAGGCGATGGACAGGATCGGTAGGAAGGGGACCCAGGGGACCCGGAAGCCGCGGGGACGGTCCGGTTGGGTGCGGCGGAGGACAATGACGCCGGCGCTCGCTAACATGAAGGCGAAGAGCGTTCCGATGTTCGAAAGATCGGCAAACGTACCGATGTCGAAAATGCCAGCGGGGATGCCGACGAGGAAACCGGCGACCCAGGTGGCGGTGTGGGGGGTCCTGTACTTGGGATGAACGTTGGCGAAGAGGTCTGGTAAGAAACGATCCCGGGCCATGGCGAACCAGATGCGGGCTTGGCCGTACTGGAAAACCAGCAGGGAACTCAACATGCCGATGACCGCACCGGTGGAGACGACGACCTGGAGGTTATCC
The DNA here is from genome assembly GCA_025354525.1 of Acidobacteriota bacterium. Classification (GTDB taxonomy): domain Bacteria; phylum Acidobacteriota; class Terriglobia; order Bryobacterales; family Bryobacteraceae. Next base: position 6,044 of record JANXMS010000006.1, on the reverse strand, counting down.
TTTCCAATGGCCGTGAGCGCTTTGGCGACAGGGGCGGCGGAGTCGAGATCCTTCCAATTGACGACTCCCGTTAGGACGGTAGCTACAGAAGCGTAGAGTACGGCACAGATGCCTAACGTGAGGAAGATACCGATGGGAAGGTCGCGCTTGGGGTTGCGGCACTCCTCGGCGGCGGTGCTGACGGAATCAAAGCCGATGTAGGTGAAGAAAACGATGGCGGCGCCAGTGAGGACGCCGGAGACGCCGTTGGGCATGAAAGGGGTATAGTTGGCGGCGTTGATGGAGCCAGAGGCGGCAAAGATGAAGATGAGGATCGCCGCAATCTTAATAACGACCATGACGATGTTGGCGTTGGCGCTCTCCTTCACGCCCTTGACTAGGACGTAAGTGACAGCCATCAAAATGAGGAACGTGGGGAGATTGAACCAAGCGCCGGACCATTGGCCGCCGACGATAGTGGGCTGAGAGAGGTAAGCGGGGAGTTCGGAGCCGGTGAGGGACTTTAATATAGCGTTGACGTAGGCAGAGAAGCCGACGGCAACGGCCATGTTGGAGACGGCGTATTCGAGGATGAGGTCCCAGCCGATGATCCAGGCGACGATTTCGCCCATAGTGGCGTAGGCATAGGTGTAAGCGCTGCCGGCGACGGGAATCATGGACGCGAGTTCGGCGTAGCAGAGGCCGGCGAGGCCGCAGATGAGAGCGAGGATGACAAAGGAGAGGGCGACGGCGGGTCCGGCACCGGGGCGGCCGATGGTGGAAACGGCGTTCGGCCCGTTCATGAGGAGATCAAGAACAGGCGCGTGCAAAATGGAATGGGTGCTTAGCGTAACGCCGGAGGCTGCGGTACCGGTGAGGGTGAAGATACCGGAGCCGATGACGGCTCCGATGCCTAGTGCGGTGAGGCTCCAGGGACCAAGAGTTCTTTCGAGTCTTCGCCCTGTTTGTTCCGAGTCTGCGATGAGAGCGTCGATGCTCTTCGTACGAAACAACTGGCTCAAGTGAGGAGCCTCCCGCGATGGATTTTGCCTTTATTAGCGTTTACGGACGGTCTGACCCTTGGTGATTTGCTTGACCTTCTTTTTCATGGAACCGCGGGCGACGGTATCGGCGCGTTTCGGCTTGGCCGGGGCTTTGGCCCGGGCTTTGCGCTTCAGCTCTTTGCGTTCTGTTCTATCGGAGACGTGCTTCGTATTCATTCGGAGATTTTCAATCCTGCAAATTTAGCCACGAGCTTTTTCAAGCCGTGACCGGCAAAACTAACTGTCAGTTTAGCATCATCTCCGTCCCCTTCTTGGCGTAAGACGTTGCCACGGCCATATTTTGCGTGATTTACGACTGCGCCGACGTAGTTTCCGGGCTTTCGGAGGGTTTGTTTGGGGGGGGCGGGGGTGAAGGGGACGTTGCTGGGGGTCAGCATCGGTCGGCCGCCGGAGTTGGGCGGGGCGGGGCGGGAGGGGAGCGGGGCTCTGTTTTCGGTTTCGAGAGCTTTCAGCCAGGGGGGCGTATTACTGGGCGCGGCAGGCTTAGTTGGAGCGGAGGGGGGAGGCGAATTGGCTTCCTTTTCCAGATCGCGGAGCCAGGGGGGCGTATTACTGGGCGCGGTAGGCTTAGTTGGAGCAGAGGGGGGAGGCGAACTGGCTTCCTTTTCCAAATCGCGGAGCCAGGGGGGCGTATCGTCTTTAGGGGTCGGATTCGGGGCGGTGGCTTTGGCGGCGATGTTGGGGGGGACTTTGACGCCGCGCTCTTCGAAGTAGCGGGCGATGTTGTCGACGGAGTTATAGGTTTTGCCGGTGAAGAGGTTTTTCTTGGCGGAGTTGCGGACCTCTTCGCGTTCGAGGAACAGGTCGACGTCCTCGTCGTCGTCGGCGGCAGAGGCGGTGGAGTTGGCTCCGGCGCGGAGGACGAGTTGTTTGGGCACTTCCGTGAGAAAGCGGGAAGGCATGGTGGGTTCCGAGGGGCCGCCGCCGAATTTGCGGCGGAAACGGGCCCAGGAGAGGGTCAGTTTTTGTTCGGCACGGGTCATGCCGACGTAGCAGAGGCGGCGTTCTTCTTCCATGCCGGCGTCGTCGTTAAGGCTGCGGCTATGGGGGAAGAGGCCGTCTTCCATGCCGGCGAGGAAGACGATGGGAAATTCAAGGCCTTTGGCGTTGTGAATGGTCAACAGGCTGATGCGGGCGGTTTCGTCGAGATTGTCGGAGTCGGCAACCAGGGCGGTGTGGTCGAGGAAGTCGGTGATGGAGTCGCCGCGTTCGGTGGCTTCGGCGGCGGCGTTGAGGAGTTCGGCGATGTTTTCGAGGCGGCCTTCGGCTTCGGGGCTTTGATCGGTTTCGAGCATGCGTTTATAGCCGGACTCGACGAAGACGGTGCGGAGGACGACGCCGATGTCGTTTGTGGCGACGGCTTGTTGGCAGACCTGGATGATTTCGCGGAAGGCTTTGAGAGCGCTTTCGGCCCGGGCACCGAGGGAGTGCTTTTGGAGCATGTCGCCGATGGCTTCCCACATGGTGATTTGGAACTGGGCGGCGTGTTGTTCAATTTGGTCGAGGGTGGTTTTGCCGATGCCGCGGGCGGGGGTGTTGACGCAGCGGAGGAGTCCGATGGAGTCGTCGAGGTTCATGAGGAGGCGGAGGTAGGCGAGGAGATCCTTAACTTCGGCGCGTTGGTAGAAGCTGAAGCCGCCGACGACAATATAGGGGCGGTTGTAGCGGCGGAGGGCTTCTTCGATTTGGCGGGACTGGGAGTTGGTTCGGTAGAGGACGGCGGCGCGGGAGTCGGGGTTGCGGTCGAGGTGTTTGTTGATCTCGCTGGCGATGTAGAGCGCTTCGTTTTCGCCGTCGAGGGCTTCGTAAATGGTGACTTTCTCGCCGCCGCCGGAGTCGGTCCAGAGGGTTTTGCCTTTGCGCTGGACGTTGTTGGCGACGACGGCACCGGCGGCGTCGAGGATATTTTTGGTGGAGCGGTAGTTCTGTTCGAGGCGGATAATTTGGGCGCCGGGGTAGTCCTTTTCAAAATCTAGAATATTTTTAATATCAGCGCCACGCCAGCTATAAATGGACTGATCTTCGTCGCCGACGACGCAGACGTTGTGTCGCATTTGGGAGAGGAGGCGCATGAGATCGTACTGGGAGCGGTTGGTGTCCTGGTACTCGTCGATCATTAGGTATTCGATCCACTCGTTGTACTTTCGGCGGAGTTCGGTGTCGTAGGTGAGGACGCGGACGGTTTCAAGGAGAAGGTCGTCGAAATCGAGGGCGTTCGCTTGGCGGAGTTTGGCTTCGTACTGTTCGAAGACGACGGCGAGGCGGGACATTTTGGGGTCCTGCGTTTGCTTGTAGAAGTCGGCGGGAGTTTCGTGGGCGGACTTGGCGCGGGAGATGGCGCTAAGGGCGGCGCGGTACTGCATAAACTTCTCATCCAGGCCCAAATTCTTAAAAATTCCTTTGATTAGGGCAGCTTGGTCGTCGGCGTCGTAGATGAGGTATTGGGTGGTAAAGTTGGGTCGGATGTCGGCGAGGCGGGCGCCGTCGCGGCGGAGGAGGCGGACGCAGAAGCCGTGGAAAGTGGAGACGCGGGGGAGGCGCATGACGTTCGTTTCGCCGAGGATCCTGGCGGTGCGATCGCGCATTTCTCCAGCCGCTTTGTTGGTAAATGTGACGGCCATGACCGCTTGGGGATGGACGTTGAGGGTCTGGATGATATGACCCATGCGATGGGTGATGACGCGGGTTTTTCCGGAGCCGGCACCGGCGAGAATGAGTAGGGGGCCATTGGTTGCGGCGACTGCTTCTTGTTGTTGAGGGTTGAGCCCGGCGAGGAAATCCATGGGGTTGGGGGAAACTTTGAGGGTAGCACGGGGGTGTCGAACTTCGGTACCAGTACCCTCAAGGTTCTTGACTTATGACTGACAGTACTGTAGGAGTATAAATATGCAGGCTAAGTATCTATTTCCCCCGGAGCTGAAGAACGCGAGTTCGGAGGCCAAGCTGGATTATTTGCAGACGCAGCGAGCTGGGGTGGAGCGAGTGATTGAGATTCTGGAGAGGCTCGCCGCTGTGCGCCGCAACTCCGAGCGGGTTCGCGAGTCTGCTGCTTAGCTGGAATTCGTGTAACCTAACGGTAGAGAAAGTTCGCCTCTTTTCGTGAGGGGACTTTTTGGCCACTCTTGGCATATCCATTGATCAGATCGGTGTTGAGACGGCGGGCCCGACGCGGGTGAAGGCCGCGATGCTCGTTGATTTTTCGCTGATTGAGAAGGCGAGGGAGGGCGACGACGCGGCTTTTGGCCAGATTGTGCAGGCGTATCGTCGTCGGATATTGGGTACGATTTCGCGGTTGATTAGCCGACGTGAGGATGTAGAGGATGTGGGGCAGGAGGTTTTTCTTCGGCTGTATCATTCTATGGATCAGTTGCGTGAGCCTGAGGTATTTGAACCTTGGTTGTACCGTTTGACGGTGAATGCGGCGTATGACTATTTGCGTCGGCAAAAGCGGCGTCCGGAGGCACGGATGTCGGATTTGAGTGAGCAGCAGGTGGTGATGGCGGATGCGACGGCGAGTACGCTGGCGCAGGTGGAAGAGAACCGGCGGGGTCGGATCAAGGAGTTCGTTCATTCGTTGTTGGGCGGGGTGAGTGAAGAGGATCGGATCCTGTTGACGTTGAAAGAAGTGGAAGGGATGTCTTTGAAGCAGTTGGAGGGCATCTACAAGGTAAATGAGAACGCATTGAAGGTGCGTTTATTTCGGGCCCGGCAGCGGGTGTTGAAAGCTTTCGAGCGAAACGAGTTAGGCTTATAGGTGACCGTAATGTCGTCGAATCAAAATCGGGAAGAGAGACTGAACGCGCTGTTTGCGGCTTACCGCGAAGAGTTGTTGGACTTTGAGGGCGGGGTGGAGTTTATGCCCGGCTTATGGAAGAAGATTGAGGCGCGGCGTTCGCAGTCGTCGCTTTGGTCGTCTTGGAGTCAGCGGGTGGTGGCGGGAGCATGTTGTACCGGCGTGGTGTTGATGGGGTTGTCGATGTGGAGCCCGGTACAACAGTCTGTCTACTATGAATCGAGCTACGTAGAGTCGCTTGACGACAACGAAGATGTGGTGGTGATGGCGGCGTTACATCCTGCTTCTCCGCTTGAGACGCCGAACGAATAAGATGCAGCGTAGCCAATGGAAGATCGGGATGTACCTAGCTCTGGTTTTTGTGAGCGGGGTGGCGGTTGGTGGTGGCGGCTTGCATTTGTACAACGGCAGCTCAGTGGGTGTGGTGTCGAATTCGCGGAAGACTCCGGAGCAGTATCGGAAGGAATATAGTAGCGAGATGCAGGTTCGTTTGCGGCTGGACGAGGCGCAGGTGGCGAAGTTGCAGGCCATTCTAGGGCGGACACACGAGGATTACAAGAAGTTTCGGGAGCAGACCAAGCCCGAGATGAATCGGATTCAGAAAGAGCAAGTGGATGCGGTGAACGCGTTGTTGAGCGATTCGCAGAAACTAGAGTATGAAAAGATGCGGGCTGAGCGTGAGGCGAGGCGGAAGGCGAGGGGCGACCGGGGAGATGGATTTTAGGTTTTGCAAATGAAAACGGGCCGGATTTGGGATCCGGCCCGTATTTGTTTCTGATGGTGGAAGACTACGCGGTGGGAGCGGCGGGGGCTACTACTTCGCGGGCCTTTTTGATGGTTTCGGACTTTGCCATCCGCTTGTTAAAGCGGTCAACGCGGCCTTCTGTGTCGATTAGCTTCTGGCGACCGGTGAAGAACGGGTGGCAGGCGGAGCAGATTTCGACGCGGAGGTCAGTTTTATTGGTCGACCGAGTCTGAAAGGTGCTGCCACAGGCACACGAGACCTTAACGATGTCATAGGCGGGGTGGATTCCAGCTTTCATAATCCAACCAGAATAGCACAGGTGGGGTGGGACGGGCGCTGAAAAAACCAGAGCCCCTGCCGGGACGAACCGGTCAGGGGCTTTAATTTTGTTGAGGATGGGCTTCGTGCAGGGAGTCGATAGTTCCTAAGAACAGATCGCTCGACACTGATCGAGGCTAACGTG
>JANXMS010000621.1 GCA_025354525.1 Acidobacteriota bacterium | reverse complement strand
CGCGCCGTCAACGGATTCGCTGGATCCGCAATCCACGCCGCCAGCTTCCGCCGCGGCTGCGCAATCGCCTCGCCCCATTCCGGCGCGTCGTCTGGCAGTAACACCCCCAGAGGCCGCATGCCCACTTTGGTCACCGGCTGATCGCTCGATCCACGTTCCAAAACATGCACCGGCTGGTACAGCTTCGGCTCGCTCTTCACCGTCTTCAATTCCGGCAGCGGCTCTGGAAGCTGCTTCTCCTTCACCCCAATAATCTGCTCAATCTTTGCCTTCTCCGGCCCCGCCGCCGCCTTTAACTGCTTCTTCAAATCGACCAGCTCTTTCTTCAAAAAATCGGTCCGCTTCTGCCAATCCGCCTTCTCCGCCGCGTTCGACATCGGCAGATCCAAATGCTCAGTCGTTGCGAAAAAACCCTGGATCCGGTAGTAATCGGTATGTCGAATCGGGTCAAACTTATGGTCGTGGCAACGCGCGCAACCCAGGGTCACGCCCAGAAACGCCGAGCCCACCACGTTGGTCATCTCGGTCATAATCTCGTTGCGGATATAGGCCTTGTCCTGATTCCCCGCGTTCCGCCGATATGGTCCCAAGCGATTGAAACTCGCCGCCACCTGCATCTCTTGGCTCGCCGGGTCAATCTCGTCCCCGGCCAACTGCTCGGTCAAAAACTGGTCGTAAGGTTTGTCCGCCGCGAACGACCGAATCACATAGTCCCTATAGCGCCAAGCCTCGCTCCGATGCGTGTCGTACTCGTAGCCATCGCTCTCGGCAAACCGCACCACGTCCAACCAATGCCGCGCCTGCCGCTCCGCATACTCCGGCGAAGCCAGCAACCGATCCACTAAAGTCCCATAAGCCTTCTGCGACCCGTCCGCCAGATACGCCCGCATCGCCTCCGGCGTCGGCGGCAACCCCGTCAAATCCAGATAAACCCGCCGGGCCAGCGTCGCCCGATCCGCCGGCGGAGCCATCGTCAAACCCTGCTCGGTCAGGCGTTTCAAGACGAACCCGTCGATCGTACCGTTCGCTGTCACAGTCCGCGGCCGAAACGCCCAGTGGTTCCGTTCCGCAGCGCTATACTTGCCTCCGGAGCTATCCGCGGCCAGCACGATACAGCCCAACGCCGTCAAGCTGAGCCACCGCAACGGAATGTGGAACCGAGATATCATGCCGATCTTTACCCTAATTCAGGTTTGGCGAACAGTTGCTTGGTTCGTAGCGCTGAGTGTCTTCGCGGCACCCGCTCAGCCGCCCAGTTACCAGCCCCTTCCGCGGGCCGACTTGGCCCAGATTCAACCAGCCCTGGACGAAACTTTTTTAATCCTATCACAGCTAAAAAGTCGGCCCGGCTGAGCCCGCTTTCCGCACGCCATTCTGGCCGCCGCCGTACTCCCAGACCTCCACCCCCTCGCGGCACCTGCTGGCAATCCTGTCTCCGCGCCCAAATTACGACTCTTTTTGCCGACACCACCCGCGTTGAGTCCGCCCAACCAATTCACCCTCTGGGCCTCCACCGGCTTCCTCGGCGGCAAAGTCTTCAACGTTTCCGTCTGGACCGCCCTGGGCACCCGCGTCCTGTCCCGCTTGGTCCGCGAACAGCACCCCGACTAAATCACGACGTCGCCCTGTCCTTCGCCCTCCGCCCCTGAACCCTTCGCCATCGACGATTTCGGCTCCTGGATCTGCCATCCCGGCTGGACGATCACTTGGCCGCAACTCGATTACAACCTCTACCTTGCCTGGAGCCAACCTCTCGTCGAGCACCATGTTCTCATCTTCGGTACCGTGATGAACCACTTTTATCTTTTCTGTTACAATCCAGAAACATTGGGACGCGAGGTCACTATGCACCGACTCCTGTTCGCACTCGCCATGAGCCTTTCGGCCATAGCGCAAAGCACAACCGGTTTCCTGATCGGAACCGTCACAGACTCTTCCGGCGCTGTCGTCGCCGGTGCAAAGGTTCGAGCCACGAACTTAGGAACCGCCGCCGTCGTCGAAACCGCCTCCGGCGCAACGGGCGAATATGTCCTTGCCAACCTCCCCGCCGCGAGATACAAGGTCCGCGTCGAATCGAGCGGCTTCCGCTCCGTCGATATCAACGAAGTCCGGCTGCTGCTGAACCAGACCGTTCGTACCGACGTCCGCCTGGAACCCGGCACCGTCGAACAAAGCGTCACCATCTCCTCCGCTGCTCCGCTCATTCAAACCGACAGCGCGTCTATCGTCAACAACGTCGATACTCACGCCGTCGTCACCCTCCCCCTCAACGGGCGCACGCTCGACCGGCTCATCCTCATCACCGCCGGCAACGCCTCCGACTCCCCCTCCAACCCCAAGCTCGCTGGCTCCCTCCACTGGGGCGGCAGCTTTTATTCTATCGACGGCGTCGCCATCAACGACACCGGCAACGGAGGCGCCGCCTACTCCTACCGCACCCAACTTTCCACCACCCCTTCCATCGATACCATCCAGGAATTCAAGATCGAAACCAACAACGCCAAGGCCGAGCACGAAGGTTCCGCCGCTATCTCCATCATCACCAAAGGCGGAACGAATCAACTTCACGGCTCGTTGTTCGAGTTCAACCGCAATAAGCAGTTTGCCGCCAACCAGTACTTCAACAACGCCAACCGCCAGATCCGCCCACCCTTTAATCGCAACGAATTCGGCGCCACGGTCGGTGGACCCGTCATCCGCAACAAGACCTTCTTCTTCGGCTCCTACGAAGGCCTTCGCCAGCGCCAATCCACCACCGCGATCTTCCCCTTCGCTACTCCCGCAATGCGCCAAGGTGACTTCACCGGCCTCCGCGAAATCAAGGACCCCTCCAGCGGCTTGCCCTTCCCGAACAATCTCATTCCCACAAGCCGCCTTGATCCCCGTGCCCTCCGCCTAGGTGCCTTCGCACCCGTTCCCAACACCGCGGGCACCGGCGCCGCGGGCACCGGCCTCAACTACGTCGATAACATTCCGAACACCATTGACGTCAACCGCTACTCCGCCCGCGGTGATCATATCTTCAACCCGACGAACTCGATCAATCTCGTCCTCGCTTACTCGAAAGGTTCCCCCTACTTCGTTTCCAACGGCGGACCCCGCCAGTACGGTAACTTCGCCGACGGTGGCTACATCACCAAAAGCGCCTCGATGACTTACAACCGGACCCTCGGTGCCACCAAGCAGAATGAGTTCCGCTACTCCTACTTCAGCCACGGCTCCATCCGCGTCGGGCAGAATACCGACTTCGACCCGCTCTCCGTCTTCCCGTCGCTCTATGGTCCGCTGCCCCTCGGGGGTCTGCCGAACATCGCCTTCAACGGTATCTACGGCCGCATCTACGACTCCGGCGGCTCCGAACGCGCCCCGCAGATGACCCAGCAACTCACCGACAACTTCTCGTTCATCAAGGGTCGCCACACCTTCAAAACCGGCGTCGATATCGGCTTCAGCCGCATCGCTTCCAACCCCGCGGTCGGCGGTGCCCAACTCGGCACGTTCACCTTCAACGGCCGCTACTCGAACGACCCCTACTCCGACTTCCTTCTCGGCTTCCCCATAACCAGCGTGCGCGGCACCCCCAGCCTCGTCAACCTGCTCTACTACACCCGCTACGGCGCTTACTTCCAGGACGATTGGCAGGTCACCTCTCGCCTCACCGTCAACATCGGCATGCGCTACACGCTGCAGACCCAAACTCAGGAACGCGACGGCTCTTTCGCTAACTTTGACTTTGCCAAAGGCGTCTTCGCCGTCCGCAGCGAAGGCGGCAAACTGGCCCCGCTCTCGCTCCCGCGCCTGCTGCAGGCTTACCCCATCGTCGGCTCCGAAGCAAACGGTTGGGGCAGCGATGTCATCAAGGCCGACCACAACAATTTCGGCCCCCGCCTCGGCTTCGCCTACCGGCCCTTCAACAACAACCGTACCGTCGTGCGCGGCGGCTTCGGCATGTTCTACAACATCATTCCGGTCTACATCGGCATCCGCCAAATCTCGAATGCCAATGCCCCGTTCCAACTCTCTGAGACCTTTGAAAGTGGTGCTACCCAGCCCACACTCACCTTGGCCACCCCGTTTCCCGGCCTCGGCACCATCTCAGCCAATCCCAACATCACGGCCGTCAATCGGCAGATCAGCAACACCCTCTCTTCCCAATGGAACCTCACCGTCGAGCGCGAACTCGGTGCCGATTTCGGCCTCCGCGCCACCTATATCGGCAACAAGGGCACCCGCGTTCCCTGGTACAACTACGAGCGCAATCTGCCCCTCACCCAGGCCGCCGGCACCATCCAGTCTCGTCGTCCCTTCCAGCCCTGGGCCAGCATCGCCGCCCTGGATACCCAAGGAAATTCGATCACGCATCAGGGCCAGCTCGAACTCATTCGCCGATTCAAAAGCGGACTCTACCTCCAGACCAACTATACCTGGACCAAAACCCTCGACAACGTACCCATCGTCGGCACCCCTCAGAACCCTTACAACGCTGCTCTGGACCGTGCCAACGGCGACTCCATTCGCGCCCATGTTGCCTATACGTCCGTCACCTACGATCTCCCCTTCGGGCCGGGCAAGAGGTTCGCCAACGTCAAGGGCGTCGCCGGGAAAGTGGTCGGCGGCTGGACTATGGCCAGCATCGCCCAGTTCCGCAGCGGCACCCCCTTCGGTGTCAGCTTCAGCCCCAACCAAGCCGGCTGGTACGCTAACCGCGCCAATGTCGTCGGGTCCAACTTTTACTCTTCCGATAAGAGCATTGAGGGCTTCCTCAACCCCAGCGCCTTCGCCGTGCCCGCGCCCTTCACCTTCGGCAGCGGTGCTCGCAACATGCTCTTCGGACCCGGGCAGAAGATCATCGACGTCAGTCTGCTCAAGTCGACGCCCATCACCGAACGGGTTCGTCTGGAGTTCCGTGCCGAGGCCTTCAACCTCCCCAATATCGTGAACTTCTCGAATCCCGCCGCCGATATCACCGCGGTCGCCAACTTCGGCAAGATCCGCGGTACCACCGTCGAAGCCCGCGTCGTCCAATTTGGCATGAAGCTCCTCTTCTAAGTAAAGAACGGCCATGCCTACCCTACGAAATCAGCGAGGGGCGACCTGTGCATCGAATCGCGTGGTCGGCTCCTCCGCGCCGTGGAGCCTGAAAACTCGTCTTCCGCTCCCCCGAGCGCTGGGCCCGTCACGGGATCGATCTCGGTCGCTACTCCGACGGCCAATAAGGCGATCCCGTCTCCAACACTTGGCGCTCTTGCACTACTTCACCGGCAAGGCCCTGGATCGCGTCCTAGAAACGCGTCTCAAAGCCCATGCCGACCGTTGAGAAAGGACGATCTACCGGCACGTTCTTAAGGACGTCTCCAAGCCCCGGAAACTCCCCGCTGCTTCCTGTCCGTTTTCTGCGAAGGCGGCCCCTCGAACTCAACCGCCACTGCCGGCATCACTTCGGTGCGGGCAGTGTGTGTTTCACTGGCAATTTCGGCCAACTCGAAGACCGCCCAGCCTACCCCGTAACCCTTGACTTTCTCGCCTCCCGCTTCATCGACCCCTCCGTCGCACCCGCTGGTCACTTCAAGCGCGACCCGATCCCAACGCAGGCTCCGATTCCCGCCGTGCGCCTGTTCGTCCCAGCGCCAAGCATCTCTCGCTCCGGCTAGGGGAGGAATCTCAAATCGAGTTCTTGTTGGTGGCAACCCCCACCTCGGCGCCTTCACGAAGGTATTCGAGAGCCTTCCATCAACTTAAAGAACTGGCGATGGAACTTGCCGAAGACTTCCCGATTCGCCAGGAATGTTCCCGATTCGGGATCCACGTCTTATGGCAGCGTGCGTCGCATGCAGCTCGGGCCGCGTGGCGTAAACGGCGGCGGTAGCAGACACAAACCTGCACGCCCTCGGCAGGCGCTCTCGGTTCTCCCAAGATAATGGAACTTCGGCAGGAAAGTTTGAGCTGCTGAACTAAGGGTAGGCCTAAACGCAGAGAGGGCAGGAGGTCACGAGCGAGCATGCTCGCGTCTCTTCCTGCCCTCTTACAAATTATTGAGCCTCTATCAGGAAGCAGTGGAGGCGGCGGTCAGGGACGAGGCGACCTTCGAGAAGATCGTGCTGATCGAGGTCGAAACGTCCGGCATGATGGCACCAGCGGCTACGGCCACGAAGCCGGCCATCAACGCGTATTCAATAAGGTCCTGACCTTTAGCGTCCTTTAGAATCTGCGCTTTCAGGATAAAATTCTTGATGCGATTCATAGCGTTTTCCTCTCCCAGTGCAACTTGTTTGTGTTTGTTTGTCAGTTGCTAATAGTAAGTTATCATTCGGGGGGGGGGCACAAATTAGCAAAAGTACCTAGTTCTAACCTGAATTCGTCTCAGGGCTTTTCCTACATGTAAACTGAAGTACTATTTGGCCAAACTCTTGGCAATAGGGTCCTGGTACTTCGAGCATTGTCGTATCGCCGGATCGGCGAATTTGGTTGAAAACAGCCAATTTCCAGCTTCCTGATGCCGTACGGTCTCGGCGTCGGTCGAAGGATTTCGCCTTGAAGTCTGCGGTGACAAGTATTGGAATTTCGAGATTGGGCTCTATGCTCCGGCACTTCGCGGCTCGTATTCGGTCTGGTTTGCGGTTCGATCATCGGAGCTCCGTTTTGTGGGTTCGCTTTTCCGTGCGGTTTGGTAAAGGTCTCCCGATTTTCGATTTCCATAAGATTCGCGCGAGCCTTCTAAGACTATGTATACGAGAGAGTTACAATCCGATTTCGGCTGGTTTGGTCTGGGTTCGTTTTGCTGGAGCGGAGGGCCTGGGCTCGATGCCCCGGCACTTCGCAGCCTGGATTTGATTGCGTTCGGCTTGGTTTCAGATTTGCAATTTTCGCATTTCGGAAATCATAAGCGACTTAGGCCTGTTTTTCGGCTCGCTGGGTCTGGGTTTGCTTTTGCTGAACCGGTAGAGTCCGCGTTTCGTCGATCCGGACACAGTTGTGAGGGTTCGCTGTTCCGTCCGGTTTGGTTGGGGTCTCCCGATTTTCGATTTCCTAAGATTCGCGCGAGCCTTCTAAGGCTATGTATACAAGAGAGTTGCAATCCGTTTTTGGCTCGTTTGGTCTGGGTTCGTTTTGCTGGAGCGGAGGGCCTGGGCTCGATGCCCCGGCACTTCGCAGCCCGGATTCGGTTGTGTTCGGATTGGTTCTGGATTTGCAGTTTCCGCAGCTCCGAAATCCCGAGGGTGCTTCGTAAGATTCTGTATCTAAACACACTGTTGTCCAAATTAGCCCAAAACCGTGATTAGCGGCGTTGAAAGCAAAGCATTTGCTTCGGTGCGATTCTCTATTTGCGGTTGAGGTTGGTTATCGGAGCCGATTATTGGGTTGTTATGCTGTCCAACGTCGGATTCGCTGAATAGATTTGGCTGCGGTGGAATATAGTCATCGCGCAGCGGAAGCGGCCCCTCTAAG
>JANXMS010000193.1 GCA_025354525.1 Acidobacteriota bacterium | reverse complement strand
GGGGATAGAGCCTCGGCGAGATCGACGACAAGCGAATGCATTGACGGGGCCCTGAGCTGGGACAAACGTAGTTTGCAGTCCGCCCAATACGGGGCCGGTAGTTCGGGTTTCCAGAACGCCTCCATTAAGGCGGGTATCGCTCTAATCGGCATCTTAATACGATCTACCGGGAACGCACCGCTGACGAGCGAACGGCCTTCGGCCAGATGACCTATCCGTATCCGCGCGGGGTCGAGCTTTCCGCCGCGCCAAGCAAGGATGAAACAGGCCACCAACCACTTCACCGATCCGGCCAAGGACCTAATTCGGCATCACTCCCAGGATTGCTTTCAGGCCGACCCAGGAGCCGAGCAACCCCAACAAGCTGCCGGCCAGTCCGCGGAGCAGGCTTTTCGTGACCAGTTGGCGGAAGATGCGGAGTCGGCTCGCCCCGAGCGTCGGATGCCCAGTGCCAGCGAGAGCGTCGCGGTGACAGTGAACCCGAGGCGGTCAGCGAGATCGCGCATCCAATGACGCACGTCCTGGACGATCATGGAGAGCCAATTGGCCAAGTTCATGGAGCGCGTTTCGTCCTGCCGATACAGCGAACTTCCGAATCCTCGCCCGGGTTGAGCGGCCGGCATGGCCCAATGGACTTCCAGTTCTTCGCGGATCGTTCGGTCAACCCGCGACGGCTGGAGCGTGTTGCGGAGGTGCCGCCAGAAGCCCATCGGATAAAGTCCATTGCAGGACGTGGTTGACGGCGTTGGTAATCGCCAGCCAGTGCTGCTTTTCGGCACCCAACTGACGCTGACCGGCGGCCGTGATCTCGTAGAAACGAGCGCGGCGGCCGAGTTCCGACGTGCCCCAGGTCGCCGAGACCCAGCCGTCCTGCTCCATCCGATGAAGCGCCGGGTAGAGCGAGCCTTCTTCGATTTTGAGGTGGTCCTGCGAGGCCGTAAAGATCAGCGTGGCGATGGCATATCCGTGAAGCGAGCCGCGGATCGAAAGCGCCTGGAGGACGAGAAGATTAAGGGTGCCCTGGAGGACGCTGGATTGTTTGCTCGCCATACCTAGCTAACTGGGTATCACGAATGAGGGGCCGAAGGAAAGCCGGAATGAATTAGCGAACCGGGTTTTTGCGCGGCGAGAACGGCGGCTTCGGTGTCGAGCCAAGCGGACCAGCGGGAGTCGACGGTCTCTTTGTCGGCGATCTTGTGGGCGAGCTTCAGGAAGATTTTGAAGTGGCCGAGTTCGGACGAGTAGAGGGCTCGGTAGAACTTGGCTAGCTCCGGTTCGCTCTCGGCGGCGGCTTCGGCCAGGACGGCGAAGCGTTCGCAGGAACGGGCCTCGATGAGGGCGGAGACGAGGAGGCGGTCGAGGAGTTCGTCGGAGCCACCGTTGCGGACATGGGCGCGGAGGTCGCGGGGGTAGGCGGCTTTGTGGGAGCGGACGAGGCGGCCGCCGCGCTTTATGAGCACCCGGGTGACCTGAGCGAGGTGGGCGGCTTCGTCGCGGGCGACGCTGGTCATCGCTTCCACCCAACCGGGCAGCCAGACGTTGGGCCATCGGGTCATCAGGTCCATCGCATTGTGAGCGGCCTTCATTTCGAGGAAGGCGTGGTCGTTCAGTAGGGCGATGGGGTCGGCTAGGGCGGCGTGGCCCCAGGCGAGGGGGGTACGGGAGCGCAGTGGAAGGGAATCGAGCTTTTCGTTCACGAGCCTCCAGGGTAACGTACAGAACTCGCGAACTCGGGTAAGCTAAGGGAATTCCCGGAGGGCAATTGCGACGGAACAATGGTACGGTGGGGCAAGATGGGTTCCGTACGGCTGGTATTACTATCGTTGGGCGTGATGGGGACGCTGTGGGGGCAAGATCGGCCTGCGCGGCTGCGGGCTTGGAATCAACGGTCCGGCGTTGCGACGATGGCCGAACTCGAAGAGCGAGCGAAGGTGCTGCGGGTGTGGATGCGGGAGGACCCGAAGGCGGCGATGGCGGCGGCGATGGGGGCGGACGCGGTGGAGCGCTTGCGGCGGATGAGGCCGGATGCGGCGGGGCTCCTTGAAGAGTGGGGCGAGTGGGACGACGAAGCGGAGCGGAGCGTGTGGGACGATTTCGACAACGGCGAGAGCCGGGAGGTTTTGCGGGTTGGCGGGCAAGAGGTTCATCTGGTACAGCCTGGGCTGACGATCCGTTGTGGCGATCGGATGCGGGTCCGGGGCATGCGCTTGGGCGGCGAGATCGCGGCGAATCTTGTGGCGTTGACGGCGGCACCGCGGGAGGCGTCGTCCTGCTCCGCAATCGGGGTACAGCGGGTGGCGATCATCCTATTGAACTTCCCGGGGCAGGCGCTGCCGAGCAACGTGAACGCAACAAGTCTACGGGGGGCGCTATTGGGGGCGACGAACTCGGTGGACGGCCATTGGCGCGAGGCCTCCTACGGCTTAACGTCGGCGGCGGGGGATGTCCTCGGGCCGTTTACGCTGGCCCAAAGTTACACCTGCGGCCAGACGGATCTGGTTCGGACCGCCGGCATTGCGGCGGCGGACCTGATCGTCGACCTGACGCAATATACGCGGCTGATCTTCGTGTTCCCGGGCAACTGCGGTGGCGTGGGGACGATCGGGTGTCGGAACAACACGTCTCCGGCGCGCGGGAGCTTTACAGCTTCAATCGTTTGGCTCGGCCAGGATTTTGCGGGGAATGCGGGTTTGACGACGTGCGCGCTGGTGCATGAGATTGGGCATGGAATGGGTTTGAGTCACGCCAGCAGTTTGGCCTACGGCACGCAGGTGCTCGGCGGGTTGAACGCGAGCGGGACGCATGAAGAGTACGGAGATCGCTACTCTCTGATGGGGCTGTGTTATGGCACTAGCAGCGGGTATCTGATGGGGCATTTTGCGGCACAGCAGAAGCAAGCTCTGGGCTGGTTCGCCGGCTCGAACGTCCAGCAGGTGGAGGCGGGGGGCACGTTCACGTTGGCCCCTTACGAGCAGGCGACGGCGGCGTTGCAGGCTCTGCGGATACGCCGGGGCAATGGGAACAATCGTTGGCTCTGGCTTGAGTATCGGCAACCGATTGGCTATGACGCGAGTTTGAGCGCTTTTTCGACGCAGTTCGACGATGGGGCGTTGGGGCACTATGAGAACCCGGCCGAGTCAGCCTATGCGAACTACTCCCGGCTGATTAACTTCCAAGCGGCAACTAACTCGGCCAACTTCACCCAGCCTGCGCTGGCGGCGGGTCAGAGTTGGGCCGATCCTTACTCCGAACTCACGCTGCAGGTGCTTTCGGCCTCGGCGGCGGGAATGTCGGTGCGGGTGGACTACGACGTGCCTTGCGCGGTGTTGGGTCCGGCGAACCCGACGGTAGGGTCGGCGGCGGGGTCGGCGACGGTGACGGTGACGGCAGCGGCGGGATGCGGTTGGGCGGTTCTGAGCAACGACAATTGGCTGACGGTGACGAGCCCTGCGTCGGGAACCGGAAACGGCGCGGTTCGCTATGATTTTACTGGAAATTCGGCTGTTACCGCGCGGACGGGGACCATTTCGATCGGTCGGCAGGCGTACAACGTGAACCAGTTGAGTACGAATAATGCACCGACCGCGACCAGCGTGAGCCCATCGGCGGGGTCAGCGGTGCCGAACACGAATGTGCTGTTTGATGCGGTGTTCACCGATCTGGACGGGGCGAGCACGCTGGGCAATTTAAACTTATGGTTTACCACCGCCGCGAGCCAGACGGACGCTTGCCGCGTAGAGTATCGGAGGAGCACGAACGAGTTACGGCTTTACGGGGATACTAACTCCGGCTGGCAGCTTTCGATACCGGGCTCAAACACTACGATGAGTAACACGCAGTGTCAAGTAAATGTAGGCTCGACCACGGTGACCGTCTCCGGGACCACGTTGACGTTGCGCGCCAGCGTCCGCTTTCTGCCCGCGTTTGTGGGGCTGCGGAACATTTACGGTTCGGCCACCGATACTCCTGGGTCGGCGAGTGCGGCGACGCTTCTAGGGACGGTGACGGTCGGTACGACCAACGTGACGCCCACGGTGGGAGCTCTGAGCTCCGCGGGTGGAACCGGTTCCACCGTGACCTTCACGATCCCGTTTTCAGATAGCAACGGCGCGACGGATTTGAATGTGCTCAACGTGCTGATCCATAACGCTTTGGACGGCCGGAACTCTTGCTATTTTGCCTACGTCCGGTCGGCGAATACGCTGTATCTGATGAACGACGCGGGGACGGATCTGCTGCCGGGCGTGGTCTTGAACGGGAGCGGGTCGACGGGGAATGCGCAGTGTTCGGCTTCGGGGGCGGGGTCGAGCGCAACCGTCTCCGGCACCACGTTGACGCTCAGTATCCGGGTGACGTTTTCAACCGCTTTCGCTGGAAACCGCGTTGTTTACGCCGCTGGGCGTGATCTGGGAAGCGCCAATAGCGGATGGCAGGCGGTGGGAGTGTGGCAGGTTCCAGGGGCATCATTGACCTCTCCGGCGGTCACGGCAACGACGCCGACGGTGGTGAATTCGACGAGTGCTACGTTGACAGCCGTGTTTCGGGACGACCAGGGCTTTGCCGATTTGAATGTGCTGAATGTGCTGATCAACAACGCGCTCGACGGGCGGAACGCTTGTTACCTCGCTTATGTGCGGCCAGCCAATACGATCTACTTGGTTACGGACGCGGGTGATGACCTGCTGCCAGGGGTTGTACCCGGGGGCACTGGGCTGGCGGCGAACAGTCAATGTTCGGTTTTGGCGAACGGGTCTTCAGTGACCGTGGCGGGCAATTTACTTACCTTAAACTTGAATCTTTCGATGAGTACGCCCGCGTTTCGAGGGAATCGGATCGTATACACCGCGGCGCGGGATTTAGCGGGGAATAACTCGGGTTGGCAGGCGACGGCGACATGGAACGTGCCGTGAAGAGTTCGTATGGAGGTATGAGACTGATTTTGGTCGCATTGCTGGGGGTTGCCAGCTTGAGCGCCCAGCTCAACACGCTCTCTGCGAAGGAGATCTCCGATGGCTGGTTGTCCTTGTTCGACGGGGAAACGCTCTTCGGCTGGACGGTCGAAGGAGGGGCAAAGTGGCGAGTGGAGACGGGGACGATCGTGGCCGATGCGGGCGCATACGGATGGCTCCGGACCAACACGCAGTTCGGCGACTACGTCCTGAAGCTGGAGTTTCAGACGGCGGCGGATGGTAATAGCGGGGTATTTTTGCGTTCGGCCAGGGGCAAAGATCCGCACGCGACCGGGTACGAGTTACAGATTTACGATGGGCATCCGAAGTTTCCGACCGGATCCATTCTCGATGCGGAGCGGACGGAGAAGAAAGTCAAGATTCATCCGGAGAAGTGGCAAAGCTATGAAGTGTTCCACTTAGGCAGGAGGTGCCTCGTAAAATTAGACGGCAAGAAAGTGTTGGACCTGACCGACGGCAAGTCCTCAAACGGGTTTATCGGTTTGCAGTTCAACCCGAAAAAGCCCATTGCCTTCCGGAATATAAAAGTGAAGCCGCTCGGGCTAGCCCCAATTTTCAACGAGAAGAACCTGAATGGCTGGCAGGAGGTGAAGCCTCTGAAGCCGCCGACGAATCCGCCGGTTTGGAGCGTCAAAAAAGGACAGTTGCACGTGGAGCAGGGCCCGGGGCAGTTGGAGACAAAAGGGCTTTACGATGACTTTATCCTGCAGCTAGACGTACGGGCGAACTCAAAGGAACCGAACTTTCATCCCAATAGCGGGGTGTTTCTGCGCGGTACAGTGGGCGGGTATTGGACCGGATACGAGATTCAAGTCCGGAACGAGTTTTCAGACGGCGACCGGGCGAAGCCGGTGGATATCGGGACGGGAGGCGTGTACTTTCACCAACCGGCTCGCCGCGTGGTCGGCACCGATAACCAGTTCTACACGAAGACCATCGTCGCCCAAGGGCGGCATCTGTCGACGTGGATCAATGGCTACCCGGTGGCCGATTGGGACGATCCCCATCCAGAAGGGACCGGCCCGCGGAACAAGCAGGCGCTGTTGAAGGCAGGACCGATCTCTCTGCAGGCGCATGACCCCAAGACCAATTTGGACTTCACGAACATCCGGATCCGCTCGTTGCCGCGTTAGGCTTTGAGTTGGATGATGGCTTCGGAGAGCGCTGGAACGACCTCGAAGATAGGTGCATTGGGGTCGCGTAAGCCTTTGAGTTTGGGGATGGTTTCGGTCAGGGCGGACACTAACACATTGCGGACAATGCCCTAGTCGGCGACTTCGAAGATCGGCGCGTACGGGTGGCGCTATCCCGTGAGCTTGATGATGGTTTCGGTCAGGGCGGGCACTACTTCGAACAGATTGCCGACAACGCCCAAGTCGGCGACTTCGAAGTTCGGCGCGTTCGGGTCGCGCTAGCCCTTGAGCTTGCTGATGGCTTCGGACAGGGCGGACACTACTTCGAACAGATTGCCGACAATGCCCAAGTCGGCGACTTCGAAGTTCGGCGCGTTCGGGTCGCGCTAGCCTTTGAGCTTGATGATGGCTTCGGTGAGCGCTGGAACGACGTCAAAGAGGTCGCCAACAACGCCGTAGTCGGCGACTTCGAAGATGGGCGCATTGGGGTCTTTGTTGATTGCGATGATCGTTTTGGAGCCCTTCATCCCGACCAGATGCTGGATGGCGCCGGAGATGCCGACGGCGAGATACAGCTTCGGTGCTACCGTTTGGCCAGAGCTGCCAACTTGGCGCTCCATCGGCAACCAGCCGTTGTCGCAGATGGGGCGCGAGGCGGCGAGTTCGGCTCCCAAGGCGGCTGCAAGTTCTTCGACGAGGATGAGATTTTCTTTGTCCTGAATCCCGCGCCCGACCGAGACGATGATCTCCGCAGCCGTAAGGTCCACCGCCCGGGAAGACTCGCGGAAGGGGGCTTCGGCAACCGCTCGAACCGAGCCTGCTTCGACCGAGAAGGTCTCAATCGGCGGCGACCCAGCGCCGACGGACTCGGCACGATAGGCACCGGCCTGAATCGACAAAAAGCGCGGGCCGGATCCGGTGAAGCGGTAATCCGAGTTGAGCTTGCCTTGAAAGTGCTGGCGTACGGCGGTGCCATCGGCCTGTAGCTTCACGACGTCGCTAACGAGAACGGTACCGAGGCGGGTGGCCAGTTTGGGAGCGAAGTCGCGGACTTGGTAGGTGTGCGGGAAGATGACGTAAGTGGGCCTTACGTGGGCAATTAACTGCGCCAAGGCAGCCGTGTAGCCATCGGCGGAGTAATCAAATGCCGGAATGGCATAGAGGCGTTCGATGCCTTTAACGGCTGCTTCTCCGGGCTCTCCGATGACGGCGGCCTCGACGGGCAGGCCGAGTTCCAACGCGGCGGCCAAGGCTTCCCAGCTCATGCGGTGATAGACGCCGCGGGTCTGTTCGAGGACGACCAGCACGCTCATATGACGCGGACCTCGTACTTGAGTTTTTCGGCGAGCGCTTGGGCGGCTTTTTCGGGGTCGCCGTCGAAGATCTGCGACTGCTTTGAACGGCTCGGAGGGTAGCCGGGGCCGGCGACGACCGAGGCCGGCGTCACGGTGCCCGAGAGTTCGCGGATCTCCTTCGTCTTAGCCTTTTTGATGCCCATGAGAGTGGCGTAGCGAAGCTTGTTGAGGCCGCTTTGGATGGTCAGGACTGCCGGAAGGGGCAGGGTGACATGTTGGAACCAGCCGTCTTCAAGTTCACGCTTGACGCGAATGGAAGCTCCTTTCACTTCGATTGCCATGATCAGGGTGGCATGGGCAACGCCGAGGAGTTCGGCAAGAATGACGCCGGTTTGGCCGGAGCCTAGATCGTCCGACTGCAAACCAGTCAGCACCAGATCGGGCGATTCGGAGGCGACCGCTTCGCGGAGAAGTTGCGCAACGCCGAAGACATCCAACTGATGCAGGTTGTCGACGACAATGTGGACGCCGCGGTCAGCCCCTTTGGCTAAAGCCTCGCGGATGGCGGTCGAGACCCGTGCCGGACCCGCCGACACGACCACGACTTCGCCGCCTTGCGCTTCGCGGAGCTGGAGCGCCGCTTCGAGCGCGTAGGCGTCTGGTTCATTGATCTCAAATTGGAGATCGCATTCCGCGACACCGGGCGCGGAATCCCGCGCCGGTACCTGCTTGAGAGCAACGGCAATTTTCATGCTATTCGTACTTACGGAAGATGAGGCCGCCGTTGGTGCCGCCGAAGCCGAACGAGTTGCTCATGGCAACGTTGATCTTCATCGGGCGGGCCACGTTCGGCACGTAGTCGAGATCACAAGCCGGGTCGGGGGTTTCGTGATTGATTGTGGGCGGGGCAATTTGGTCACGAATGGCGAGCACCGCGATGCCGGCTTCTAGACCACCGGCCCCGCCGAGCAGATGCCCGGTCATGGACTTAGTGGAACTGATGGCCAGCTTATACGCGTGGTCACCGAAAGCGCGCTTCATCGCCGTTGTCTCGATCTTGTCGCCGAGGAACGTCGATGTCGCGTGAGCGTTCAGGTAGTCAACGGCCGACGGTTCAATTCCGGCATCGCGAATTGCGGCCCGCATCATGCGGAACGGACCGTCGCCATCTTCACTCGGAGCCGTCATGTGAAACGCGTCGCCGCTCATGCCGTAGCCGATGATTTCAGCCAGGATGTTGGCTCCGCGAGCCTTGGCGAACTCCAACTCTTCGAGCATCAGGATGCCAGCGCCTTCGCCGATGACGAAGCCGTCGCGATCCTTATCCCACGGCCTAGAGGCGCGTTGGGGCTCGTCGTTGCGGGTTGACAGCGCTCGTAGGGCCGCGAAGCCACCGACGCTGAGCGGGGTGATGGCCGCCTCGGCTCCACCGCAGATCATGGCGTCGGCATCGCCGCGCTGGATGATCCGGAACGAGTCGCCCACGGCATGGGCACCGGTCGTGCAGGCGGTTGCGACTGCCGAGTTCGGGCCCTTCGCTCCGGTCCGGATCGAGACTTGGCCGCTGGCCAAATTGACGATCGTCGCCGGAATGAAGAAGGGCGAAATCTTGGACGGTCCGCCGGCGAGCAGTTTCGAGTGCTCGCGTTCGATGACTTCGAAGCCACCGATGCCGCTGCCGATGTACACGCCAATGCTTTCAGCATTGCCGACATCGATCTTCAGCCCCGAAGAAGCCAGCGCCTCATCTGCCGCCGCAATGGCAAACATCATGAAGCGGCCCAGCTTTTTGATTTCCTTCTGCTCGATCCATTTGCTCGGATCAAAATTCTTCACCTCGCCGGCGAACCGGCAGGCAAAGTCTTTGGCGTCAAATAGCTCAATGGGAGCGATGCCGCTCTTGCCGGCCAAAAGGCCCGACCAGGTCGGTTCCGTGCCGATACCCAAGCATGTAACGAGACCGACCCCGGTCACCACTACTCTTCGATTTCCCCGATGGGGGTTTGATTGTTCAGCCAATCAAGATCTCCTCCTGCCAAACGTAGGCAGGCTCACTCGTATTGGATGCTTACTTCTTCGCTTTGGCTTCTATGTAATCGATGGCGTCTTTCACGGTCTTGATCTTTTCGGAGTCGTCGTCCGGAATATTCAGATCGAAGGCCTCTTCAAACGCCATGACGAGTTCGACGAGGTCGAGTGAATCGGCTCCCAAATCGTCGACGAATGACGCGGTGCCGTCGACTTGGGCTTCGTCCACACCCAACTGCTCGACAATGATCTGCTTTACTTTCTGGTCAACTGACATAAACGGTCTGGTTGTTCTCCTCTGAACATCCCGATTCTAGCGACTGGCGCGCTTTCGCCGCAACCGATGCTCGCGCATTGAATCGGACCATTCCCTTTTAGCACAATAAGAACACTGTGCGTGTCATCTATCTCCATGGCTTTGCGTCTAGCCCTTCTTCCAGAAAGGCGCAAGTGTTCGCTGAACGGCTGCGGGAGGCAGGGGCGGAGTGCCTGGTGCCGGCCCTGGACGGGGGCGATTTTGCGACGCTGACGATTTCGAAGCAGCTTGGCGTGATCCAAGCAGCGACGGGCGAAGGGTCGGTCACCTTAATCGGTTCGAGCATGGGCGGCTATCTGGCTGCACTTTATGCCGCGGCTCACCCGAACGTGGAAAGGATTGTTTTGTTGGCTCCGGCCTTTGGTTTTGCGCGGCGGTGGCCGCAGCGTCTGGGGCCGGAGGCGGTGGCCAAGTGGCGGGCCGAAGGGTCGATGAAGGTCTTCCACCACGCTGCCGGGGAACCTCGGCGCGTGGGCATCGCGCTGCTCGATGATGGCGCGACGTATCCGAAATTTCCGGCGGTGACGCAGCCGACTTTGATTTTTCATGGCCGCAATGACGATGTCGTGCCCTACACGTTTTCGGAAGAGTTCCAGGCGCTGCATCCGCAGGCGGAAGTTCACCTGTTCGATTCCGGGCATGAACTCACCGATGTGCTCGACCCAATGTGGGAGTTGACGGCGGCGTTTCTGTTCGGCGTGCGAGACTGAATGCTGATGGCTGAGTTTTATTCGCGGGAAGAGTTGGTGGCGCAGCGGGCGCAATGGAAGGCCGAAGGGCAAAAGGTGGTCTTCACCAACGGGTGCTACGACATCCTGCACCCGGGCCATATCCGTTTGCTCGAAAGTGCGCGGGCCTTGGGCGATGTGTTGGTGCTGGCGTTAAACACCGACGACTCGGTGGCGCGGTTGAAGGGGCCTTCGAGGCCTCTGCTTAGCGAGCAGCAGCGGACGGCCATGGCGGTCGCTTTGGCGGCTGTTGACGCGGTGGTGCTGTTCGACGAGGATACGCCGAGAGAGTTGATCGCGGCCGTACTGCCGGACGTGCTCGTGAAGGGAGCCGACTGGAGCCACTTCATCGCGGGAAGGGAGGAGGTGGAGGCGGCTGGGGGAGTCGTGATGCCGCTGCCGCTGGAGCCGGGCTACTCGACGACGAACATCGAAAAAGAGATTCTGGCGCGGGGCGAGTAGTTGACGCGTTCGTAGATGTCGGTCATCGGAATGCTCCTGTCGAGGGACTCGAACGGGCAGAATTCTTCCCGATCCGTGATCCAATCGATCGTGGTTTTGCCGTCCGTTTGACGGAGGGACATCGAGTCCTGGCGGATCAGGAAATCCTGCTGGACGGAGGAACACTTCCAATACTCGCGCGCCTCCGGGCTCCGCTCACAGGTTTTCATGGAGGGCGAGAGAACTTCGACAAGCAGTTTGGGATTTAAGGCCACCAACTCTCGCCCGTCTTCGAACTTAGCTTGACCGGACAGGATCATGATGTCGGGATACGCGCCAAGCCGTCGATGCCCGTCCGGGACAGTAACGCACCCGCGGGAAGTTCAAATCCGGTGCCGCTCAGCGCAATCCTCAACTGGTAAGTCACGTTGGCGGTGATCAGGGAGTGGCGGCGGGTTCGCCCCGACATGGTCAGAATCGCGCCCCGATAGAACTCGCTCTTGTCGTGCGCCCTTTCTTCGAGCGCCAAGTACTCTTCAAAACTCGTCAGCATGCCCGGCCTAAAAGCTGACGCGTTCGTAGATGTCTGTCATCGGGACGCTGATCCCGAGTGATTCGAAGGGGCAGAGTGCTTCGCGACCAGTGATCCACTCGACCAACATTTTGCCGTCCGCTTGGCCGGTTTGGATCTCGACCAGCGGTTGGTCCTGGTTGAGGAGGAAGTACTGCTGGACCGACGGACACTTCCAGTAATTGCGGGCCTTTGTGATTCGGCCATAGGCCTCCGTTGAAGACGAGAGAATTTCATGATGTCGGGATAGGCCCCTAGGCTGTCCGTGCGGTGCCATCGAGTGCATTCCCCAATCAGCGACCCAGGTTGGTCTGGATCAGCGAGTGGCGGCGGACGACGCCGGACATGGCCAGAATCTCACCCCGGTAGAACTCGTTCTTAAATCGCGCCTTCTCTTCGAGGGCCAAAATACTCCTCGAAAGAAATGAGCGGAACTGGATCCGTCGCCATCCTCTCAGTCTGGCTCTGTCAAACTAAGAGAAGTCTCCCCGCATGACGCACCCCGCTCTTCGCGAACTTCTGGAAAGCCTCGGCCGCGAACCCGCTTTCGAATCCATCATCCGTGGCCTACGGACCCATACCCATCAGTCGCTCTCCGGCCTGACCCTCACCGCGAAAGCGCTATATAGCACTTTGCTGTGGCAACGGTCCGGCAAATCGCTGCTGCTACTCACGGATGGGGCCCAGGAAGCCGAAGGTCTCTTCGCTGCCCTTGAAACATTTTTTGCACTTCTCGTTAACGACGAAACCAAGCCCCGGCCGCAGCTACTTCCCGCCCTCGACGTGCTGCCTTCCCAAGGCCTCTCGCCCCACTCCGAGATTAGCGAAGAGCGCGCCGTCGGGCTCTACCGTCTCGCGTCGGGGCTCACCTCGATCACCGTCACCCCGATCGCCTCGGCGCTGCTCCGGACGTATCCCGGTTCGTTCTATCAACAGTTGGCGCTGACGCTGAAAGTGGGCGACGATTTGGGGCTTGATGATCTCTCCGAGCATCTCCGGCGCATCGGCTATACCGAGCGCGACCCGGTCGAGATGGTCGGTGAATATTCAATGCGCGGCGGCATCGTGGACATCTTTCCGGCTGGCTCGAACCAACCGCTCCGCATCGAATTTTTCGGCGACACAATTGATTCCATGCGGCGCTTCGACGTCGAGACACAGCGGTCGGTGATGAAGGTGGACCGGGCCGTTGTGCTTCCCTTGGTGGAACACCCGCGGCCGAGCAACCCGGTGCCGGCCTGGGAGTTCACTCGTGTATTGACGGACCCGCGCGGTTCGACGCTGCTCGAACTTGCCGCCGATGCGCTCGTCGTCATCGATGAACCCGAGCAGGTGCATTCGGCGGCTGATCGGCTCTGGAAGCGGCTCGGGGAAAATCAGCGGGATATGGTCGTGCTGCCAGAAACTGTGTTCCTAACTTGGAACGAACTGGCAGCGCAGATCGAGGCTCGGAAGCGCGTTACGCTGCGCCAAGTGGAGCTGCTGGGCGAGTCGGCGGCGGGCAACTCGGCGGACCTCCATTCGCGTCCCTCACCGGCCTTCCATGGCAACCTGCCGAACGCCGTGGCCGAGACGCGGAAGCTGGTTGAACAGGGCTACAAGGTGCTCTATTTCGCGCCGGCGATTGGCGAAGTGGAACGGCTGGCCGACATCTTTCACGAGTATTCCGTGCCGTTTCAACTGGCGCTGTCGAGCACGGATACGGTCTCGCCGTTCCATGCCGAACGGGCTCGGCTTTTTGGCAACTCGGCCAACATGATGCTTGCGCGGGGGCGGCTGGTAAGGGGCACTACGCTCACTGCGGCAAAGCTCGCCATCATTGGCACCGAGGACCTGTTCGATACCTCGGACTTGATCGCCGAACCAGCGTTGAACAAGCGCGCCGCCGCGGCGTTCGCGGCCGACATCGCCGACTTAAAGCCGGGCGACTTTGTCGTCCACGTCACCCACGGGGTGGGGAAATTTCTGGGGATCAAGGAGATTCCGCAGGGCGATCAACAGGGCGATTTCCTGATTCTGGAGTACTCCGGCGAATCAAAGCTTTACGTCCCGATGACCCGGCTGGACCTGGTTCAAAAGTTCCGCGGCGCGGGAGAGGGAACGCCGCCGCTGGACCGCCTGGGCGGCGCGACGTGGTCCAAAACGAAGTCGCGCGTGAAAGCGAAAATGCGCGACATGGCCGACGAGTTGCTCAAGCTCTACGCCGAGCGGCGGATGTCGGAAGGCTTCGCGTTTTCGCCCGATTCGAACTGGCAGCGCGAGTTCGAAGACGCCTTCCCCTACACCGCGACGAAAGACCAAGTGCAGGCCGTCTCTGAAATTAAACGCGACATGGAGCGGGCGCAGCCGATGGACCGTTTGCTGTGCGGCGACGTCGGCTTCGGCAAAACGGAGGTCGCCATGCGGGCGGCCTTCAAGGCGCTGGGCGACGGCAAGCAGGTGGCGGTGTTGACGCCGACCACGGTGCTGACTTTCCAACATTACGAGACCTTCAAACGACGCTTCGCCAGCTTCCCCGTCAATATCGAAATGCTCAGCCGTTTTCGGTCGCCGCTGGAGACCAAGAAGATCATTGAAGACCTCGGCCACGGCAAAGTGGACATTCTCATCGGCACCCATCGGCTGCTTTCGAAGGACGTCGAGTTTATTGATCTCGGCCTGCTGATCGTCGACGAGGAGCAGCGGTTCGGGGTTCGGCACAAGGAGCGGCTAAAGCAGTTGCGGCACAACATCGACGTGCTGACGATGTCGGCCACGCCGATCCCGCGCACGCTGCACATGTCGTTGCTGGGCCTGCGGGATATGAGCGTGATCGAGACTCCGCCGAAGGATCGGTTGAGCGTTCAGACGGTTGTCTCGCACTACAACGCGGACTTGATCCGGTCGGCGATAGAACTCGAAGTGAATCGCGGCGGTCAGGTTTACTTCGTGCACAACCGGGTGGAGACGATTTATCAGCGGGCGGCTTGGCTGCAGGAGTGGTTGCCCGGGGTGCGGGTGGGCGTTGGGCACGGGCAGTTGAGCGAGACCGAACTGGAGAAGGCCTTGCTCGGTTTCATGCGGCATGAATTCGACGTCTTCGTTTGCACGACAATTATCGAAAACGGCATCGACATTCCGCTGGCGAACACGATTTTGATTGAGAACGCCGAGCGGTATGGGCTGTCGGAGTTGTACCAGTTGCGGGGCCGGGTGGGCCGGTCGAACCGGCGGGCGTATGCTTACCTTTTGGTGCCCGAGAACAAGGACTTGACGGAGATTGCCCGTAAGCGGTTGGCGGCGCTAAAAGAGTTCAGCGATTTGGGTGCTGGCTTCAAGATTGCCGCCCTCGACTTGGAGTTGCGCGGCTCCGGTAATCTGCTGGGCGGGGCGCAGCATGGGCAGATGGACGCCGTCGGCTACGACACGTATTTGAAGCTGCTGGAAGACACGGTTCGCGAACTGAAGGGCGAAGAGGTTCCGGTTGAGGTGCAGTCGACGATCACGTTGGGCGTCGATATACGGATCCCGGCCAGCTACATTGCCGAGGAGATGCAGCGGCTGCGGGCTTATAAAAAGATCGCTTCGTTGAACTCGCAGCTTGAGGCGAACAAGATTCTCGAAGAGTTTGCTGACCGATATGGGCCGCCCCCGGACGTTGTTAAAACGCTGGCCAGTTTCTCGCTTGTTCGGGCAACGGCGCAGCGACTCGGGATTGAATCAATCGACCGCCGCCAAGGCTTTTTCAATATCAAAGTGAACCTGGAAGCGCGGATTCGCCCTGAAGGGTTGATGGAAATTGTCACGTCTACCCCCGGGGCGCAGTTCAGCCCGGCGGGGATTCTGCGGCTGCCGGCGGACCCCTATCCGGCGAGCGCGCCGGAGAAGTTACTTGGGTATCTGCAAGAGACCTTGCACGCGTTGGACTTTCTGGCGGTAAAATAGGGACCATATGAAGTTGCGCATTCTCGGATCGGTTGTTTGCTGCGCGTCGCTTTATGCGGCCGATGTTGTTGTGATGGAGCAGATCGTCGCCAAAATAAACGGCGAGATCATCACTCGCACCGAAATCGACCGGATGAAAAAGGGGCTACTCGAAGCCGCTAAGGAGCAGAAGGTACCGGCGGCTGACGTTGACCGCATGGTCGAAGTACGCGCAAAGGACCTGTTGCGGGAGAAAATCGACCAGATGCTGCTCGTCCAAAAGGGCAAGGAGATGAGCATCAACGTGGACCCCGAAGTGACCAAGCAGGTGGCGCGGATCCAGCAACAGACCAAGATCGCCGACCAGGAAAAGTTCCAGCAGTACGTGAAGGAACAGACGGGGATGTCGATTGAAGATTACAAGGCGGAAACGAAGAACCAGTTCCTAACCCGTCGCGTGATTGGCCAGGAGGTGACTTCGAAGATTTCGATTCCGAAGGCCGACGCGCAGAAATATTACAACGAGCACAAGGAAGAGTTCCAGCGCGAAGAGCGAGTGTTTTTGCGGGAGCTGTTTTTGGGCACCGAGGGCAAAGACGCCAAGGCCCAAGAGGCTGTCGAGAAGAAAGCTAAGGATTTGGTAGCCCGCGCGCGGAAGGGTGAAAAGTTTGGTGATTTGGCGCGCGAGAACTCGGAAGCCGAAACGGCGCAGAACGAGGGCGAACTACCGCCGTACAAGAAAGGCGAATTGCGGAAAGAGCTCGAGGATGCCATTTGGCCGGCGGCGAGGAATACGGCCGTTGACCCGATCAAGATGCCGAACGGTTGGATGATCCTTTTCGTCGAAGAGCACCATCAAGCCGGCCTCGCCGACTTCGAAGAGGTCAGCGGCGAGATCATGAACAAGATGTACGCGCCGAAAATGGAACCCGCCATTCGAGCCTACCTGACGCAACTGCGCCAGGACGCCTTCCTTGAAATTCGCGAAGGCTTTGTCGACTCCGGAGCCGCGCCCGGCAAGTCGACCAGGTGGACCGACCCGGCGCAGTTGAAGCCGGAAACGATTACGAAGGAAGAGGTCGCGATGCAGGTGCGTAAGAAGCGCTTGCTCTGGTCGGTGCCCGTTCCTGGAACCGCGATTAAAGTTAAGTCCACTTCGAAGTCCTAAATGAAACAGTTCGCTAACCAACTGGAAGCCAATCAGGCGATCCAGACCACCTTCCTTGTCCTGCACAAGGAGATCCGGCAGAAGAAAACGGGGGAGCCTTATCTCTCGCTGACGCTGGGAGACAAATCGGGCGATATCGACGCCAAGATGTGGGATCACGTTGCCGAGGTGATGGACACCTTCGAGCGGCATGACTACATCAAGGTGAAGGGGCTAACTGCGATCTATCAGGGCCGGATGCAGTTGACCATTCATCGCATCCAACTCGCGGACGACCGGGAAGTCGACAAGGCTGACTACTTTCCGGCCTCGACGCGGAATCGGGACGAGATGTTCGCCGAACTTGGGGAGCATGTCGCGGGGATGACGAATCCGTATTTAAAAGCGCTGATTGAAGCGTTTTTCGCCGATGCTGAACTTGTCGAAAAGTATAAGACGGCTCCGGCGGCGAAGACGATTCATCACGCTTGGATCGGCGGTCTGCTGGAGCATGTGCTTTCGCTGGCAACCCTTGCGAAGTTCACGGCGGCTCACTACCCGGGCATCGACAAGGACCTGCTGCTGACCGGCGTCATTTTGCATGACATCGGCAAAGTGGACGAACTGACCTATGACCGCGGCTTCGGCTATTCGGACGAAGGGCAGTTAGTGGGTCATATCTTGATCGGGTTACGGATGATTACCGAGAAGGTTGGTCAGGTTCCGAACTTTCCGCCGAAGCTACGGCTTTTGGTGGAGCATCTGGTGGCGAGCCACCACGGAGAATTGGCCTATGGGTCGCCGAAGGTTCCGTCGACGCTGGAGGCGATGTTACTCCATCATCTGGACAACCTGGATTCGAAAGTGGAGACCGTGCGCCAGGCGATCGCCCGGGATTCGATGGTGGAGGGCAGTTGGTCGGCTTATATCCCTTCGCTGGAGCGTTCGTTATTGAAGCAGGATCGGTTTCTGCAGGAACCGGTTCCGTTTTCGGCCCCGGCGGCCGCGACTCGGGAGCCGGGTAAGCCCTCGACGGACTTCGCCGCGAAGCTTTCCGGCGCGTTGGTTAGAAAAGGATAAAATGCCGCGTTTGCCCGTCACTCGCGAGATCCCTCCGCCGCTTGAACTGGATTGTTTGCGGGCGCTTTGGGAGTTGGGTGAAGGGAATGCAAATCGTGTCCGGGCGGTGCTGGCGGGTCAGCGGACGCTTGCCTACACGACGGTACTGACGTTGCTGGAACGGCTGACCAAGCGGGGATTGTTGACGCGTCGGAAGGCCGGTCGTTCGTTTATTTACACACCTATCCGCGACCGGGAGGCGATGCGGCAGGTGGCGGTGAGGGAGATGGTGGAGCTGTACTTCGATGGGGATCGCGAGAGCTTACTGGCGTGGTTACAAGGACTTGCGACGGGGCGGGAGAACCCGTCAAGCGAGGAGCGAAGGCTGGACGCGACGCTGTTATAAGCGAGTTTCTTCCAGAATCCATAGCGCGCTACGGAATCTGGAATATTAACTCCTTTAGAATGTAGTGGTTAGCTATTGCCCATTCGTGACATTGGCGTTACGATGAAGCGGTAAGGGTACCTCCTTCTATATGAGTAAACTCAAATTCACAAGCGTTTTGTTGTTTAGTTTGGCGCCGTTGGCGTTGAACGCGCAGACTATTACCGGCTCCATTACCGGCGCGGTGAGCGACCCGAGTGGTGCAGCCATTCCGAAAGTAAAGGTAACCGCGACCGATACGGAAAAGAATCAGCGTTACGAAACCAGGACCAACGATTCTGGTTTGTATACTTTCACGTTTCTGCCGATCGGCAGCTTCAGCGTGACCGCTGAGGTGCAAGGTTTCAGAAAGTCCGTTGTCGGCCCGTTCCGTCTTGAGACGAACCAGACCGCCCGCGTGGACGTTGCTTTACAAGTTGGTCAAGTCACCGAGTCCGTGGAAGTGAAAGACTTCGCTCCGGCTTTGCAGACCGAAACCACCCAGACAGGCGAGACGTTGACCGCTAAGCGGCTCACTGATTTGCCTCTCAATGGCCGTAATATCGTTTCGGCGATGCTGCTGATTCCGGGCGCGGTGCAGACCAACCCGGGCTCGGTAAACACCGCTACCCGTTTCTCGGGCCGTGCGTTCGTCAATGGCAATCGGGAGCAGACCAATAACTTCCTGCTCGACGGCGTGGACGTCAACGATTCGATGGATAACCGCATCGGCTACACTCCGAGCGTAGACGCGTTGCAGGAAGTTCAGGTGATGACCGGTAACGGCTCTTCTGAGTTTGGCAACTCGGCTGGCGCGGTGGTGAACATGACCCTGAAGAGCGGCACCAACGGCCTGCACGGCACGTTGTTCGAGTTTCTCCGCAATGAGAAGCTCGACGCGAATTCGTTTTTCGGCAACCAGAACACTGCGCTCGCCAAAGAGAAGCAGCGCCGGTCGCTCCGCCAGAACATGTTTGGTGGAACCCTCGGCGGCCGCATCATTAAGGACAAGCTGTTCTACTTCGTCAACTACGAAGGCACGCAGCGTCGGGATGGCGGTCCTGGTTTTGCCAGTCTCGCTCCAGCCGATTTCCGCGCTGGTAACCTGAGCCGTTTGCCGCAGGTCATCAACGATCCGGCGACATGCTCGACGGCGACCGGCAGCCGCGTTTGCCAGCCGTTTCCGAACAAAACCATCCCGGCTGCTCGTGTCGTGGGCCCGGCTCGCGTTCTGTTCGCTGACAACGCGTTGTATCCGCTGCCGAACTCGAACGGTACCGGTGCCATCGGCGTCGTGAACAACTACAGCGCTACCGCAACCGGTTTCCTGAGAAACAATCAGGGTGATGCCAAGGTCGACTGGCGCGCCTCCGAAAAAAACAACTTCATGTTTCGTTACTCGCACGGTTTCTACACGGACGGCTCGGCTCGTCCCGTGTTGCCGACCTCCGCGGCGGGCGTGAAAGAAGCTCCGACCCTCGGCGTCGTCGCGGCTTGGACCCGCACCGTCACTCCGAACATGGTGAATGACTTCCGCTACGGGCTGACCCGTACGGTGATCGTTGATACGTTTGCGGATCCGTTCGGAACCCAGGGCGGCGGCAACGCGAAGCTCGGCATCCCCGGCGGCCAGCTTTCTCCCGGTTTCAGTTCGCTCGCTTTAGGAGAGGGGCTCTCCGGCGTCGGCACGACTGGCATCCTCTCCGACGGTAAGGACAACAAGTTCCACCTGTCGGAAACGATCACCCTGTCGCGCGGTCGGCATTTCCTAAAGATCGGCGCCAACGGCGTTCGGTATCAGCAGAATCGGTTCTACTCGGGCAACAACGGCGCACTCGGCAGCTTCGGCTACTCCGCTCTGTTCACCGGTTCGCAGTTGGCCGACTTCATGTTGGACCAGGTCTCTTCAAAGGGCCGGGGCCAGGGTGACGGTCGTCGCTGGGGTCAACGCCACTGGCGTTTTGGCACCTTCTTCCAGGACGATTACAAGGCGACCAACAACCTGACCCTTAACTTGGGCATGCGTTGGGAATACACGCAGCCGCTGTACGAAGTGAACAACCTGCAGGCCAACATTGACACCGTCACCGGCAAGTTGAATTTGGCTGGGCAGAACGGCAACAGCCGCGCTCTATACAACTCCTACAAGAAGCAATTCATGCCGCGCCTGGGCTTTGCCTGGACCCCGGAAATGTTCAAGAAGCGGCTGGTTGTACGCGGTGCTTATGGCATCACAAGTTTCCTGGAAGGCACCGGCGTCAACCTCCGTCTGCCCTTGAATCCCCCGTTCTTCTTCGAATCGAACCAGAACTACGACCTCACCACCGGCGCTTCGTCGTCGCGAATTGGGTTCAACGATCTGCCGGGCTTCTCGGGGACCTTAGCGGGTAACATCCGCACGTGGGATCCGAACCTTCGCCCCCAGTTCACCCAGCAGCGGAACTTGAGCGTGGAGTACCAATTCGCGAGCAACTTCGTCGTCAACGCCGGCTATGTCAGCCAGCGCGCGACGCACACGATTGTCGCCCGGGACAGCAATCAACCTCTGCCCGGACCGGCCAACGTGAACCCCGCGCAGTGGGCGAACGCGCAAACCCGCCGTCCGCTGTTCTCGGTCCTGCCGCTCGTAACCACGACGGCCACCACCGAATCCTCGGGCACGATGAACTATGATTCGCTGCAGGTTTCGGCACGCAAGCGCTACTCCTCCGGCGTCGACTTCAACCTCTCGTACACCTATTCGAAGACCTTCAACGACGCGTTGGGCTTCTTCGGAGCGGGTGGCGTGCAGGCCGAAGGCGCTTACTGGATGAACGCTTATGATCGCCGGGGCAACTACGGCCCGGCGGCGTGGGACGCGCGGAACAACCTGACGTTTAACTCGAACATCGAGTTGCCGTTCGGTAAGGGCCGCAAGTTCTTGAGCGGCTCCGGCAAGGCAGTCGATATGATCCTGGGCGGTTGGAACCTCGGCTATGTGATGCAGGCCCGCACGGGTTTCCCCATCACGCTGTCGACGATCGGCCAGAGCCAGCAGGGTCCGCGCGGCACCCAGCGGCCTAACCGGTTGCGGCCCTCGACCATTGCCGATCAGACCATCTCCCGTTGGTTCGGCACCGGCAACGTCTACGAGTGCGCTCAAGGCACAAATGACGGCACCTGTGCTTACCAGCGGCCCGCTCTCGGCACCTTCGGCAACTCGTCGATCGCCACTGAGCGCGCTCCGGGCTACTTCAACGTGGACGTTTCCGTCGGCAAGTCCTTTGCCATTCGGGAAGGCCACAGCGTGCAGTTCCGGGCCGAGATGTTCAACTTCGCCAACATGACCATGTTCAGCCCGCCGGCGCGCGACCTCAGCGCTCCTGCGACATTTGGCTTGATCAGCGGACAGGCGAACAACCCCCGCAACATTCAGTTGGGCTTGAAGTACATCTTCTAGACCGTACGGAATTAGGTTGTAAGCACGAGAGGGCCGCCCTTGTTGGGCCGGCCCTTTTGTGCGTACACTGGTCCTTCCGTAGACTCTTATGTCGGTCATCCCGAGCGTGCCCTCGCGCTTTCGCCCTATCCTTAATCGCGTCCGCAATCTTGCCTCCCCGGCTCCTGAGGGGTGCCTGGAACACTGGCGTCACGATGGACGAACCCAACCACCTTCTCGCCTCGCACTTCTACTGGCAGGGCGGAAAGGTCTATCCCCCCCCGATCTGGCCCCGCTCCTGAAAATCGTCACCGGCTGGGTTCCGCGCGCCTTCTCGCTTCCGATCCCTCTCGCGACCGACTCTCGCTGGAACACCAAGGACGAATGTTTGGCGACAATTAGAAACGGTCGAAACGACAACTACCAAAGTCGACTTGCCACCGGCGGAGGGTGCTCCCGTG
>JANXMS010000578.1 GCA_025354525.1 Acidobacteriota bacterium | reverse complement strand
AATAGAATGAGCGGTTTCCGTAGCGCCCTGCGAGCGTTTAGCATGATTTCGGGGGGCCTTCCATAGCGCACATTCCACAAATGCTAGGAAATTGGCCCAAGTCTGGAGGCGAACGGTCCCGAAACCCGCTAATCAAGTACTTCAGGATCGTCGAAGTGTTGACCATATAGACGGCGTCGCCCGAGATGGAGAGTGCGTCACGCTGGCTTCCGCGATCATTTACGTAGAAGTCGGAACCGGTGGGGTTTGACGTTGTCACCGGTGTCCAGAGCTTGCTGTAGCGGCCGTAGAAGCGGAGCTTTTCGTTGGGAACGTAGTCTGTCCGGTTCGATAGGTTGTGATAGTCATAGCGGATGGGCAGGGGGACGTAGTAGTTGTTGACGTTATAGGGGCCTTGGCCGGGACGGTTGGGTTTCCATAACTTACTCATGTAGAGCATGGCAACCGGGTCCTGCATGGACTTCGGGAGGATGTTGCCGGGGATGGGCATGCGCGTGACGGTCCGGCCATCAGCGGAGGTTTGGGTGGTAAAGGGGTCGTAAATTGTGCGCAAGCCATTAACGGCATTCCGCGATTGCGAGAAGTTTCCTTCGCGCTCCAAGTCGGTGGGCAGCGTTTGGATGAGATCATTCGGATCCGTTTTCCGCCACTGCTCGTAAGAGAAGAAGTTGAAGAGTTTATTTTTCTTGATGGGGCTGCCCAAGGTGCCGCCGTACATATGCACGCGGCCGAGGTTAGTGGTGCGGAAAACTCGGTTTTCCAGGGCATTGGCCCACGGGTATTGCCCTTGGTGAAAGAGATTGCCGTGCCAGTTGTTGGTGCCGGCCTTCATCGTGAGGGTGATGGCGGATCCGGAGGAGTGTCCGTACTCGGCGTCGACGGCGTTCTGCTGGACTGCGACCTCCTGCACGGAGTCCGGTGAGGGCATGTAGCTGGTCTTGTAGCCGATGCCGATCGGGCTGCCATCGATTTGCAGATCGTTCGAGTAGTCGCGGCCGCCGCCGATCTGTTGACGGTTGCCCGACCAGGTCATGTAGGGCTCCACTTCTCGGGCGGTGTCGCTTTGCACGACGGCTGGATCGAGTCGCGCCAAGAGCAAGGGATTACGGGAGATTTGGGGTAGGTTGCTGACGAGTGCGCTGTCGACCGTTGTTTCAAGCTTGCTTGAGTTGAACTGCACGGTACTAGCCTGGGCTTCGACGGTGACTGTTTCGCGCACGTCGCCTGGACGCAAAACGGCGTCGACTGTGACGTCGGAGCGAGATTGCAGGATGACGTTTTCTTGAACGAACTTGTTGAACCCTTGCAGTTGCACGGAGACTCGGTACTTTCCGGGGAGGACGAGATCGAAAAGATAGCGACCTTGATCGTTGGTCTGTCTGGTGCTTGTTACACCAGTGTCCCGATTACTGAGGGTGACCGCTGCTCCGGCAACGAGCGCTTGTGACCCGTCCGTAACCGAGCCTTGTACGCGCCCTCGATACTCCTGCGCGGGCAGGGCGAGAGCAAAGGCGAGGAGGGCTATCCCTCGAAGCGAAGATGTTTTCCTATCATCTGAATCCTCTTGTGGCCTTCCAGTGCTAATGGCGCGTCGCCTAGCTGAGTTGAGCGGCTAGCACATCGAACAACCAGGCGGATTATATACTATTTTCCCTACGAATCAATGCGACCACCGAGATTCCTAAATGTAGAGTCCATCGGAAATCACAATACTAGCCCCAAAGTATTCGCCCAGATTTGCAACGCTCTCGGTACCGTCGTGACGGTTCCTTCCTCCTGCCCCAGAAACAGCCGTTTGCGTCGTCCCGGCGATCCGCGTAGAGGCCCAAGCTGCAGGTCCAATAACGGTTCGGTGGCCACGTGCCCGCGGCGTCGACGGTCCCGTGTCCGCCAGATTCAGACGTATTCGGTCCAGCAAACCGTCACCGATGGGAGATTCGTGCCGCGATCAATAGATCTTGGCCATATCTGGCGAGACTTTCAGTCGGAATGGACGATGGAGCGTTGGGGAATGATGTAGCGTGTTTGAGCTTGAGGCCGAGGGCGGTGAGGTAGTACTCGTCGGTCCGGTCGATGTTTTTGATGAGGCCGTGTGTTCGACGGCGCTTCACTAACCGGGAGACTTGACCTGGATCCCATCTCGCCAAGCCGGATAGTCGAAACTCTTGGTTTGGTGCTCGTTTCAGTAGCTCGTCATTCCGCTGGCGTAGCACCATTTCGGCCCTGTCCTTGGAATGATGATCCGGTCATAAAGAGGAAAGTACGCCAGCGATTTGATCCCGGTACCGTTCTGTCAGAAGTTCGACGACCATGCCGAGATCATGATCTGTTTTTTTTGGTTCCGGCTATGCCGGGTTAGGGCAGTTGGCGCATGAGTTCATAGACCATGCCGGGATATTGGCGGTTGGTGAGGCGGAGGACGCGGTCGCCGCGGACGGGGATGAAGACGGCATGGTCCAGAGAATCTTGTTTGGAGGAGCGGAGGGTGAGCGAGTCGGCGGTGAACTGGAAGTTGCCGGCATCGGACTCCTTGCTGCTTTGGAGGTTGGCGAGGCGGCCGGAGTAGGCTTTGATTTCACTGCGGAAGGTGACGCCGGCGTAAATGTTGTCGGTTTTCATGGTTGTGGCGTTTGCGCTGGACCAGACGCCGCTGAGGGAGTTGTCGGTGAGATGGAGGCGGTTTCGCCGATCCTGTTGGCGAGATCCTGGGGGCGGGGAAGGCGACGCGAAACGGCGGCCGGCGTTCGATTCGACGTTGTCGGAGGAGAAGTTGGTGGGGGTGCTGGAGTAGGCTTCGGGGCGGAGTTTAGTGCGGTTAAGGGTGCGGAAGGCGGAAGACGGTGGAGCGGCCCTGGGTGAAGCGGACGGATTCGGCTGCGGAGTCGAGGGTCTGGGTGGAGGCTGATGGTTGGTCGCTTGGTCGTTCGGCGGGCGGAGGGTTTGCCAGTAGGCCTTGAGTTCGGGTGGGTCCGGAGAAGGTGGCGGGGACGGAAACGCTGAAGCGCCACCCTTTAGGGTCGTTGGTGATGACCGGGCTGGTGGTGGACTTGATGGTGTATTGGGCGGCGACGATGGTTCTGACCTCAGCGGGGGAGTGAATGGCGGGGTTGCCGGGGGTGAAGGTCCAATGGAGAGCGCGGAGGCGAAGAGAAGGAGGCAGAGGGAGCGGGTAATCGATTTTGGCGATCCTGTATAATATTCAACAATACGAGGGTTATTTTGATGATTTCCAGATCTTTTCGGTTGGCGGCCATGGCCGTGGCGTTGCTGACTTCGAGTACGGTGTTTGCGCAGAGCGGCGCGGGTTCGATTCAAGGGACGGTGCAGGATGCCACCGGGGCGGCGTTGCCGGGCAGTGCGATCAGTGTATTGAATCAGAAGACGGGCGTGACGATTAGCACGAAGGCGAATAGTGTCGGCTTTTATTCGGTGCCGGGCCTGTTTGTGGGCTCGTATACGCTGACTTTTACGGCACCGGGGATGAAGAAATTCCAGACAACTTTTACGCTGGAGAATGCGCAGAGCGCGATCATCAATCCTAAGCTGAGCGTCGGCGATGTGGCGGAGACGGTGACGGTGACGGAGAGCGATCCGCAACTGGTGACCTACGATAGCGGGACGGTGTCGAACGTGCTCGACCGGAAGCGGATGGATCAACTGCCGCAGAATGGGCGGAACGTGTTGGGGCTGCTCTCGGCGACGACGCCGGGCTTGGAAGGCGGCGGGCAACGGGCGAACGGGTTGATGGGCGAGGCGCTGGAGTACACGCAGGACGGGGCGCCGATGACCAACCGCAACTTCGGCGGGGCTGGGAACTCGACGCGGGCTCAGTTGCCGGACCCGGACGCAGTGGAAGAGGTGAAGATTGAGACGCTAAATTCGAGCGCACAGTTTGCGACGCCGGCGACGGCGATATTGACGACGAAATCCGGAACGAACAAGGTTCGTGGTTCTGTATTTGAAACGCATCGCAACAACGCGATTGGGATTGCGCGGGCCCGGCAGGATCCGGCGACCTTCGCGGCGCCGCACTTGGTCCGGAACGAATTCGGCGGCTCCGTTGGGGCTCCGATTATGATTCCGAAACTTTACGATGGTCGGAACAAGTCGTTCTTCTTTGTGGCCTACGAGCGGTTTTCGATTCGGCAAGCGGCAAATCAACTGGTGTTTGTGCCGACGGTGGCGATGCGGAATGGTGACTTTAGTGGGCTGATTAACCGGGCTGGAATTCGGCAGACGCTATACGACCCGAACACAACGCAGGCGGATTTACAGCGGTTGCCATTTCCGAATAACCAGATTCCGATTGGGCGGATTAGTCCGCTGGCGAAGGCGCTTTATGCGGCTACGCCGTTGCCGACGACCGCCGACAACCCGCTTGTGAGTTCGAACATCACCGATGTGAACAACATCAAGCAGGACGTTCCGAATATTAATCTTCGGTTGGACCACGTGAAGGACCAAAATAATCGCTTCTACGCTCGGTTCACGCAGATCAATCAGTTTCAGCAGGCGCTGCGGAACTATCCGAACGCGTCGCCGGCCAACGTCGCTGGGGGCGGTTTGCCGGCAGGTGCGACGGGCTACCAGGAGATCCCGATCACGACGATTAGCGTGGCGTGTGGTGGACCCCAAAAACTAGACACAAAAATGGTTATTGCTTAAGTGTAGGAGGGCATTGAAAATGAAGGAGAATCAATGCCTCGAACACGCAAGACTCACTCGCCGGCTTTGAAAGCTAAGGTGGCGGTGGAAGCCA
>JANXMS010000577.1 GCA_025354525.1 Acidobacteriota bacterium | reverse complement strand
TGGCTTCCACCGCCACCTTAGCTTTCAAAGCCGGCGAGTGAGTCTTGCGTGTTCGAGGCATTGATTCTCCTTCATTTTCAATGCCCTCCTACACTTAAGCAATAACCATTTTTGTGTCTAGTTTTTGGGGTCCACCACATGGCCCCGGTTTGTATTCTCCGATCGATCCCGCAGATACGCCACCCGCTTGCGTCGCTAGCCATCGGTTTGTCGGTCGCAACTGCCAAACTAGGTTCAGTAACGTCGACCGATAGGCGCTCTCCATCAAATCGTGAACCCCCAACCGCGCCCGAGCACTGGTCCGATCCAATCCCGAAATCCCATCAAAAACACCCACGCTCAGCGTCTACCGATCAGTAGGCGACCAAGCCAGCATTCCCTGCGTATCGAAGAAATCAAAGGCCAACCTCGTATCGTTCGTAACCCGCGAAAGCAAATACTGCAAGTAACGTTTCCGCACCCCCACCAGCCAGGACGCCGTCTCCTTCCGGTTCAGCGGATCCTCGGCCATCGTCCCCGGCCCCGCCGTCAGCCGAACTGTTGGCCGCAGCCGACTCCCCTCGCGCAACTGCACGTCCAGCCCCGCCGCCGTCCGATCCGAGAACGCAGCCGGCGGTGCCCCGGAATGCATCGCATCGCTTCCACCAGATACCCATTGAAAATCGTTCGCGACCCAATGCTGAGTTCGTTTTGCACCGTGTGAAACGGGCTCCGCAACAATATCTCATCCAGATAAATTCCCACCCGCTGAAAAGTCGCCCCCCTCACCGCAAACTGCGCCGCAAAGTCGTTGTTCGATGCCACTCCCGGCAGGCGCTGCACCGCGCGCAACGGATCATCCGCCAGCACGCTCGATAAATTCTTGATCTCTCCTCCCGTCAGCGAAGCTTCGAATGGATCCACCGTCGCGGTCAACTTTCGCGGCGAGTCAGGTTGTCCGGCGTCAGTGTCGCCGCCAGTGTCGCCGTGCCCTCCACCACCGGTTCCGGACGGTACTCCACGAGCGTAGTCCGAATCGTCTCCCCAATCTCTGCCGTCACCTAAAAAGCGCCATCCTACCCACTCACGACCGTCCCTGCCTCGGCTTCGAACCGCACCTTCGCCAGCGGCCCGCTCGAAATCGTATCCCGCACGATTCCGTCAACCAAAACCGCTGCCAACCGAAACGTCATATGACACATACGATGCTTGCCCCAACCGTCCGGTCTCCGCGGTTCTCCACTTTGATCCCTCCAACAATTCGCTGCCCTCCCAATCACGCCTAGATCAATCCGGTCGCGTCCCAAAAATCCTAGGCAAGGGACAACTGACCCGTACTGTCTCCGAAATTCTCGGTCTCAATTTCCGACTGGTTCAAGATGTCCACAAACAGGTTCGTCACCGGCGTCTCCGCCTTCGCCGCAAAGTGCCGCCCGCCCTTCCGTCCGCCCGCGTGCCCCGCGACCACCAAAGGCAGATTGTGATTCGAGTGCTGGTTGCCGTCGCTGATTGCGGCCGCATACAGGATCGTCGAATGATCCAACAAACTGCCATCCCCATCGTTGGTCGCCTTCAGCTTCTCAAGAAAATAACTAAACAGATCCACATGATGCACGTTGATCTTCGTCACTTTTTCAATGAAATCCGGTAGATTCCGATGGTGGGTCAAGGGATGATGCGGATCCGGAACCCCGATCTCCGGGTACACTCGCACACTTCCCTCGCGGCCCATCATCATCGTTGAAACCCGAGTCAAATCGGACTGAAACGCAATCGTCTGCAAATCGAACATCAATTTGACGTACTCGGTGTAAGAGAATGGAATCCCCGATGGCTTCTCACCCGTTGGGATCTCCGGGTCGTTTTCGGCTTTTGCAATCCGCGTCTCTACCTCGCGAATCGCCGTCAAATACTCGTCCATCTTGCGCCGATCCACGGCTCCCAGCGTCGAAACCAACGACTGCGTATCCTGCCGGGTCATGTCCAAAATGCTTCTCTTGTACAGTGCCCGCCGTGCCTTCGTCGCCGCGTCCAGGCTCGGGTCCACCGTCCCAAACAACCGTTCGAAGACCGATCGCGGATTCACCTCCACCACCATCGGCGAATCCGGATTCTTCCACGAAATCGAATTCGTGTAAGCGCAACTCGAACCGGTATCGCAGTTGCCGATCATTCGCGCGTCTTCGCAGCCCAACTGCAGCGACGGAACCCGCGTCTCCGGCGCAAATCGAACAGCCGCAATCTGATCGAAGGTCGTTCCAGAATGAACGTCCGCCCCGGCCGTATACTTCGGAATCGCGCCCGACAAAAAACTACCAGAAGCCTTGGCGTGTCCACCACCCTTCGCTTTAACTGCCGCGTGGTTGGACAATCCCGAAACCACCACTAAGTGTTCCCGAAACCGTTCCAGCGGCTTCAAAATCCTCGTAAACTCAAAATCGCGTCCAGTCTTGGCCAACTGCCAATCCTTCATGATGATGCCGTTCGGTACGTAAACAACCGCAATCCGGCTAGCTTGCTTGGCTACCCTCGCCGGAGCCGCCAGCGCCGGACGCATCGCATCCAACAACGGAAGTCCAATCACCGCCCCAACCCCGCGCAAAAGCATTCGGCGGGAAACATGTTTTCCGGTAAGAATCGTCATTCGGATTTGGCTCCTGTGGCCGCCGCAGGCGTTACGGCGCGGCGCATTTGAAACGGCAGACTGTTCACTATCTCTAATACGAGCGCCGAAAACCGGTAGTTACGGGTCGACAGCTTCGTCGCGATTCCCGCGACCACCGGCTTATCATACCGCTCCAAACCTCGGCCCAGCGAATAGGTCAGCAACTTCTCGGTCATCCCTCGAACGAACGCCGCCCGGTCTTCCTTCAGCAATGTTTTCAATTCGTCCGGTCCTTGGAAACTCTTCCCGCTCGGCAGTACCCCGGATGGATCAATCGGGAAATCGCCATCTTTCGTCCGCCACGCCCCCACCGCATTAAAATTCTCCAGACCAAACCCCAGCGGATCCATTCGCGAATGGCAACTGGCACAGGCCGGATTCTTTCGATGCGCCTCCATCTGCTGCCGCAGCGAGGCCGACTTCCCTACGTGCGTATCGTCCAGAGCCGGCACGGCCGGAGGAGGTGGCGGTGGTGGTGCGTTCAGCAAATTCTCCATAATCCATTTCCCACGCAGCACCGGAGAGGTCCGAGTCGAGTACGAAGAAATCGTCAACATACTCCCGTGCGCCAGAATTCCCCCGCCGCGATTCGTCTTCGACATATCCACCCGTCGAAACTCCGGTCCCACCACCCCTGGTACGCCGTAGAACCGTGCCAGTCGCTCGTTCAGATAGCTATGCCTGGCGTCCAGAATCTCCATCACGCTGCCGTCCTGACGAATCAAATTCCCTAGAAACAGCTCCGTCTCTCGCCTCATCGAAGACCGCAAGCTCTCGTCGAAATCCGGAAACCTCTCGATATCCGGCTTCATCACGTCGATGTTGCGATATTGCAACCACTGCCCTGTGAAATTTTCGACCAGCGCCGCCGCCTTCGGGTCCCGCAACATCCGCTGCACCTCGGCCGCCAGTACCGCCGGTTGCCGCAAAGTGCCGTTGTTCGCCGCCGCCGCCAACGTCCCGTCCGGCATGCTGCTCCATAGAAAGTAGGAAAGGCGCGAAGCCAACTCGTGATTGCTAATCGCGGCAAAAGGCTGTTTCCCGTTCGGGCCCCGGTCCCGCTCCACACGGAAAAGGAAGTGGGGCGAAACGAGAATTCCCTGCAACGCTGTCGCAACTCCCTCCGCATGGCTATCACCATGCCGACGCGCCAAAGTGTAGAGTTTTAAGTAAGGAACCACCTCCGTCGCCGTAACCGGCCGCCGAAAGGCCTTCCTCGTAAAACTGAAAAAAATCATTTGAGCGCACGCCGGAGTTGCCTGCGAGCAAACAAAAACAGCTTGCCGACTCGCCAGCGACGGCCCCTCCGCCTGCGTAAATGGCCCCCCAATGTCGATCGACTCGTACCGGTTATCCACCCGGACTTCCACCCGGTCCAGCTTAATCTTCGTCCCGTACTTCTTGAGCAATTCCTCATCCGCAGCTGTCAACTTGCCCCGCGCCCCCGACAACTTCATGAAATCCTTGCGCTGCGAAGGCTCCGGACCGTTATACTTCGGCGGCAAACCGTGATAGTTCTTCAGATACGTCGCGCTCAACAAGTGCTCGCCCGCCGTCATCTTCGCGCGAACCTCGATCACTTGGCCCTCGAGGTCGGTGCCATCGTATTCAAAGGTCTGGACCAGTTTGCTGTCAATATAAAAAGCTGGTGTCACGGGCATCGTCTGGTCTGGCCGATGGCCGTTCATCACGAGTCGAAAGCTATACTCGCCATCCACCGGAAACCGGTGCAAAACATGAAAGGCGTGATGCAGCGACAAGCCCGACTCATCATAATGATGCAGGTCCGTCGGAAGAACCGGAATGCGAACCGGTGCCGAATAGT
Source organism: Acidobacteriota bacterium (assembly GCA_025354525.1). Classification (GTDB taxonomy): domain Bacteria; phylum Acidobacteriota; class Terriglobia; order Bryobacterales; family Bryobacteraceae. The sequence goes on along the minus strand of JANXMS010000577.1, from coordinate 6,312 downwards.
GGACCGATGCAGGCTTTAACTTCTCAGCTCCGAAAACGGCCGTCCGAACCGCCCGCTCGGCTGAATAAAGGTATTTTTCGAGCAGAACCGGAGAGAGCGAGAGAGCGTCGGCGATGTTGTCAAAACCAAATGCTGCCTCATCGTTCGGAAAATCATCGGCCGGGTGGATGTCCACCGCCAGCAAGTCACGGATCGTGTTGTTGTATTCGGTCTTGTTCAGCCTTCGAGCTGTGATCCGTCCCGGGTCCGGTTTCGCCACGCGATCCTGACGCGCAAACTCCGTCTCGAGCACGGAAGCCACCGACTTCACTTCGGCTGCAGCCGGCTTGGGAAACCCAGGGGGCGGCATCTCGCCCATCTTAATCTTGGCAACCACCCGCTCCCAAGTGTCCCTCGCGGCGTCAAACGACTCCACCGTATCAAGGGCCGCCATATTCACATCACCATTCGCAACGGACTTGTTGTGGCAGGCAACACAATTCTTCCGCACAAACAAGAAAACCGGATCCGGATCGAGTCCGAATAAGGCGACCGAGGCGAAAATCATCATCCAGGCGGTTCGAATCACGGAAACTGTATTCCCTCATTAATAAAGTATCACGTTGCTCTTGCCGCTAGAGTCCCAAGCGATTGATGCCGTCGAATGCCGCGACCTTGTAGCACTCGGCCAACGTCGGATAATTGAAGACCGTGTTGATGAAGTAGTCGATCGACCCTCCAAAGCTGAGCACCGCTTGGCCAATATGAATCAGCTCGCTCGCCCCTTCACCCATAATATGGACCCCGAGCAGTTGCCGCGAGTCCTGATGGAAGATCAACTTCAGGATACCGCTGGTATCACCGATAATCTGCCCTCGTGCGATCTCCCGGTACCGCGCTTTCCCAATCTCGTAAGGAATGTTGGACTGCGTCAGCTCCTCTTCGCTTCGGCCCACCATCGAGATTTCGGGAATCGTATAAATGCCATAAGGAAACAGGGCCGGAACGCTCGTCGCTGGGATACCAAATGCATGACAAGCCGCCAATCGGCCTTGCTCCATTGATGTCGAAGCCAGGCTCGGAAACCCAATCACGTCGCCCACCGCATAGATGTTCGGCACCACGGTCTGGTAGTGCTGGTTCACTTTGATCCGGCCCCGGTCATCGGATTGCAACCCCGCCCCCTCCAGGTTTAACCGCTCCGTGTTGCCGGTCCGTCCAATGCTATATAACAATTTCTCGGTCACCACCTGTTTGCCGCTACCGAGATGAATCTTCACCTTTTTGCCGTGTTCGTCTTCCGTCTTGTCGATGCCCGAGACTTCCTCTCCCAACCGCAGCGTCACGCGGTTCTCCCGCATGTGATACGCCAGCGAATCGGCAATCTCGTTGTCGACAAAATCAAGCAGGATAGGACGCTTATCGATCAGCGTCACCCGCACCCCAATTGTCGAAAAAATCGTCGTGTACTCCGTCCCAATCACGCCGGCGCCCACAATCGCCATCGTCTTCGGCAAGTGGTCAAGCGACAAAATTTCATCGCTCGTGAAGATCTGCGTACCGTCAAAATCAATATTCTCGCCGCGTGTCGCCGTCGTCCCCACCGCCACTACGATCTTTTCCGTCGAAATATCTTGGTGCCCGTGGCCGTCCACGCTCAATACCCGTAAGGTATTCGCGTTTACAAAACTCGCCGTGCCCGAAATCATCTCCACGCCATTCCGCTGCAGCTGATTCCGCGAAACGTCCTGCTCGTTCGAGATCACCTGTGTCGTCCGAAATAGCAAATCCTGCATCGTTATGTTCTGCTTCACCGAATACGACGAACCATAAAACCCCCTCTCGCGGTACCCCGATAAATGCATCACCGCCTCGCGCAGCGTCTTACTCGGGATCGTTCCCGTATTGATGCATGCCCCCCCCAAAACTGCCTTCTTCTCGACCAGCGCCACGCGCTTCTCAAGTTTCGCAGCCTGGATCGCCGCCCGCTGACCACCAGGCCCGGAACCGATCACGACCAAGTCATAGTCAAATTCGCTAGAACGGAGCATATTCTATTATCTCTATCGGGCTATTCCCCGTGTTCACTAGGGAGGATTAGTCCGGCAATTACCATTTGCGTACCACGCTGAAATCTGATATTCCTATCAACACTGGAGGGACCATGTTCAAACGTCTCGCATACTCGCTTTTCCCTGTTCTCCTGCTCGCCTGCAACGCCTTGGCCCAGACGCCAACTGGCGAGATTGAGGGCACCATCTCCGATTCCTCCGGCGCCGTCATCGCCGGAGCCAAGGTCACCGTCACCAACCCTGCGACCAACGTCCAGCGCGTGATTCAATCGAACGAACTCGGCCTATACAGCGCCCCCGCGCTTCCCCCGGGCATCTACAACATCCGAGCCGAAAAAGCCGGCTTCAGCTCCCAGGTCCGTAACAGTCTCGAACTTCAGACCGGCCAAGTCGCCAAAATCGACATCGCCATGCAGGTCGGAAACGTCGCCGAAACCGTCGAAGTAACCGCCGCCCCCCCGGTCGTCGAAAGTGAAACCACCTCGCTCGGTACCGTTATCGAAAATCGGCGCATCGTCGAACTGCCCCTCAACGGTCGTAACTATCTCCAACTCGCGTCCTTAATCCCCGGTGCCACCACCAACGGCCCCGCATCCTCCCAAGGCCAGCAGCGAATGGGCGGTGCCCGCAACCAATTTGCGCTTAACGTCGCCGGCCAACGCGTTCACTACAACCACTACTCGCTTGATGGCATGGAAAACACCGATCCGAACTTCAATACCTACCTCTTCCTACCCTCCATCGACGCCCTCCAAGAGTTCAAAGTTGAGTCCGGTATCTTCCAAGCTGAATACGGTCGCGGCATCGCTCAAATTAATGCCACCACCAAAAGCGGCACCAACGAATTCCACGGCACCGTCTTCGAATTCCTCCGCAACGCCAAACTCGACGCCAAAAACTACTTTGATCGGAAGAACGTCCCCAAACCAGCCTTCAAGCGGAACCAGTTCGGCGGCACCGTCGCCGGTCGCATCCTTCGCGACAAACTCTTCTTCATGGGGAACTACGAAGGCCTCCGCGAACGTCGCGACCTGACCCAGTTAGGCACCTTGCCCACCGCCGCCCTCCGCGCCGGCAACATCGGTCGCGCCATCGTCGACCCCTTCTCCACCGGTCGCGTACCCTTCCCGAATAACGTCATCCCAGCCAACCGGATCCAAGTCACCTCGGCAAAGGTTCTTAACGACTTCTTCCCGCTCCCGAATAACTCGGGAGCCACCGGCCTCGCCAATAACTACATCAATAACGAAGGCCGCAGTAGTGACGGCAACCAAGGCTCCGGTCGCCTCGATTGGGTCCAGTCGCCCAGCTCTAATTTCTTCTTTCGCTTCTCCCAGACCGTCGAACCCCAGTACCTCCCCTCCACTGTCAATGGTCAGGGTAACGTGGCTTCGATCTACGCCCAGCAAGGCGTCCTCGGCCACACGAAGGTCATCGGCACCAATAAAATCAACGAGTTCAAATTCGGCGTGAACTACTTCAAAAGTTCCAACTCACAAACCCGCGCCGGGGTCCGCAACGTCGTCGGAGAACTCAACATCCCTGACATCGACCGCAGTAACCCGCTTTTCTGGGGCATCCCGGTTTTCCAAATTGCCGGTTACTCGAATGTCGGCGAATGCAACGACTGCCCCTTCGTCAACTGGAATACCTCCGCCATGCTTTCGGACAACTTCTCCTGGATTCGCGGCAAGCACCAAGTCAAGATAGGCGGCGAGTACCGTCGCGTTCGGTACAACCAAATCGGCGCGGTCGTACCTCGCGGTCGCTTCTCTTTCAGCGGTCAGTACAGCGGCGATGCCATGGCCGACTACTTACTCGGAACCATGTCCAATACCGAAGGCCAAGTCGGCGCACCAATCGCTAACATGCGCAGTAACTATATGGCGCTCTTTATTCAGGACACCTGGAAAGTTACTTCAAAGTTGACCCTCAACTACGGCCTCCGCTGGGAATACGAATCTCCCTGGTATGACAAGCACGACGCCATCGTCAACATCGATTTCCGCTGGGATCATTCCATTGAACCCACCTACGTCCGCGCCGGAACCGGCGACCCCTTCCAAGGCAACCCCCAGTTCCCCCTGCCTGCCAATGTGAAGTACTCCCGCGACGGTCGCTTCGGTCGTGGTGCCTTCATGCCAGACCGCAACGACATGGGCCCGCGCCTCGGCCTCGCCTACTCGCTCAACCCTAAAACTGTTATCCGCAGCGGTGCCGGAATTTACTATGTCCGCGATATCGGTAACGCCACCTTTGACGTCGTCCGCAATGCGCCCTTCACTATCCGCCGCAACGAACCCGGCAACGCAGTAATTCCCAACCTGAGCTGGCAGGTTCCCTTTACTCAGAAAGGTGCCCCCACCTTTATCTTGATCAATCAATTCGGCGAGAAAACCTCCTACGTCGCCCAATGGAGCTTTGGCGTCCAACGCGAACTCACGAAGAACATGTCGCTCGAAGTGAACTACATGGGTTCCACCGGAGTCCACCTTCGCCGCCTTCAGGTTTATAACAACGCCCCTCCCGGAGCGGCCAATCAGACCGCTCGTCGGCCCTTCCCCCAGTTCGGTGGCTTTCAAGTTATGAACGCCCCCGGGCACTCGAGCTATAACTCGCTCCAATCCCGTCTCCAGCATCGCTTTGCCAACGGCTTCACCCTCCTCGGCTCTTACGCCTGGAGTAAGTCCATCGATAACGGATCCGGCGTCCGCACCACCGACGGCGACCCGCTCACCCCCATGGACGATTACAACCTCGGTCGCGAACGCGGTCGTTCCGCCTTCGATTTCCGCCACCGCTTTACCGGTTCGTTTCTCTATGAATTGCCCTTTGGCAAGGGACGCCGGATGGCGCTGTCGAACCCCGTGGCCAACTTCATCCTCGGCGGCTGGCAGGTCGGTGGCATCTTCACCATTCAAACCGGCTTTCCCGTCACGGCCTTCTGCGGCCCCGGCAACATCCAAAACGGCGGCAATTATTGCGCCCCCGACGTCGTCCCCGGCCAGAGCCCGAATAACATCAGCAACCGCACCGTCCAGCGCTTCTTTAACACGGATGCGTTCGTCGATCGGCTTGGCCAGAACCCCGCCGCCATCACCGATTTCCGTTACGGCAACTCCGGACGGAACACCATCACCGGCCCCGGGCTCACCTCGTTCGATGCGTCGTTGACGAAAGTCTTCGCCATCACCGAACGCCACCGCCTTGAATTCCGCAGCGAATTCTTCAACCTCCCGAACCACCCCATCTTCGCCCCTCCCGGGACGTCGCTGCGGACGCCCAACTACGGAGTGATCAGCGCGACCAAGGTAGATTCTCGGCAACTTCAGTTCGCTTTGAAGTATCAGTTCTAGAGTGCATCAAATAGTTTGGCTCAAACGGGACCTCAGGAACCGGGACCATGCGCCGCTTTTCGAAGCGGCGCAGCGGGGCCCGGTTCTCCTGCTTTATATCTACGAACCGTCTCTCTGGTCCGCCCCCGACGCCGATCCCCGCCATTGGAATTTCGTCGCCGAAAGCTTGGCCGACCTCCGCCGCCGATTGCCCGTCGTCCTCCGCGTCGGCGAGGCGCTCGAAGTGTTCGCAGCCGTCCGCCGGGAACACGGCATCGCCGCCCTCTGGGCTCACGAAGAAACCACCAATTGGCTGACCTACCAGCGCGATCGAGCCGTCCGCCGCTGGGCGCGAGACCAAGGAATTCCGTTCACGGAGTTGCCCGGAACTGGCGTCGTCCGGCGCCTCGCCACCCGCAACGGTTGGGCCGCTTCATGGGGAAAGTTGATGGCCGCCCCAGTTCTGCCGGAGATAACCGGCTTGCCGCTACCCCCCGGAGTCGCTCTCGGAGAGATCCCACGGCATCAATCCGCCCTCCAGCAGGGCGGGGAACTCGCCGCCCGCGAAACCCTCGATAGCTTCCTCCATCAGCGAGGCCGCAACTATCACAAGGAACTGTCGAGCCCGGTCACGGCGTTCGAAGCTTGCTCCCGCATCAGCGCCCACTTGGCATGGGGAACCATATCGATGCGCGAAACCCTCCAAGCCACTCGCCGCCGCCGCGCCGAAGCCCCCGAATGGAAACGCCCCCTGGCCGCCTTCGACGCCCGTCTCCACTGGCGCAGTCACTTCATGCAGAAGATGGAAGACGAACCCCAAATCGAATTCCGAAACCTCGTCCCCGCCTTCGATGGAATGCGCGAGCCGCACTGGAACGACGATTACTTCGCCGCTTGGCAGGAAGGCCGAACCGGTTATCCCCTCG
>JANXMS010000551.1 GCA_025354525.1 Acidobacteriota bacterium | reverse complement strand
GACGGGGCAGACAGCGTCCTGGATACTGTGGATATTGATGGCGCCAACTTCAACGGGACAAGACGGGAGATTCTATGCCGCGCGGCTTAGTGACATCACTACGCCTAACGCTGTGATTGTATTTCCGGACCGTGCCTAAGGCCCGCCAGCGCGCTACCGGGTGCGGATCGGTTTTCACTATCAACTGCTGCGCCTCCATGCGGGTCGAGTCCCCCCGCGATTGAGCGTAACTCATAAAAAGCCGCTGTTCCGACGTAAGCCCGTCAATATCCTTTGGCCGCGGCTTGTCTTCCAGCGCTTTCATGAACGCCGCATAAGCGATGAATACCCCGCCTAAATCGCCGATCAATTCGCCCAGCACCAGCCGCCCGTTTTGCTTCACCCCAGGCTCAATCTCATAGCTATAAAACTGATTCACCACGCACGTTGCCCAGGTCTCGAATGCCTTGCGGTCCTCGTCCGTCCACCATTTCTTCAGCCGCCCCAGCTCGTCGAATCGCGAACCCTGATCGTCAAATCCGTGGATGATCTCATGGCCAATCACGACGCCAATCGCCCCATAATTCACCTCGTCATTGGCCGCCAAGTCGAACATCGGCAAGGGCGAGTAGTCGGCGTTCGACGTCGGCACCGTCATGTTTCACCTTGTCCGGTCCACCGGTTTACGGAGCCCTGAACTTTGTCGCTGGAAAAGACACCGTCGATCCGGACAAGCCCGTCGCCATCGTCGAGTTCCTCTGCCCACCCGCGCCGCCTGTGGCAACTGGCAGGCCGGCACCTATGGCTTCACCGCCACCGTCAACGGCGTCACCCGCGCCACCGCGGCCGACTCGATTAGACGCCGTGCCAGCGCTGGAGGATGGTCGAGTCGGGAAAGCGAGCGAAGGTGGAGAGTTAGTCGAGAACGAGAGTATCGAGATGCAGTTTGTCGAAGATGTCTACGGCGAGGCCGTACTCGTGGGTGTCGCCAACTGGCTGGGATTACGTGGTTCGTTAAGTCAACGCCAACGCCAGTCCGAATAGCACGTGCATCGCCACTGGCCCGGCCAGGCCGAGGGCGCTCGATCGTACGCCCGGTTAAGGTCAGCTATAAGGCACCATCGAGTCCATCAGCGGAGACCGTTGGCACCGCGCCGTAGTCCGCGTCGGCAGCTTCGTACAAACCTTCCTCTTCACGGCCAATCAGGCTGGCAATCAATTGGTCAAGGTCAGCGGCGACGGCCAGACCGGCTCCGTCGGCGGCCATTTCCTGCTTTGTTGGTTGTCGAAGTTGGCGATGGACGAAACGTTCCGGAACTGTTCAATGGAATGTTTAGAGCGGTCTGGCAGCCCTCGGCACCACGTCGGTCCAGACCGATTCGAACGGCCTCGCCACTATCGCCGTCACCGCCGGCGCCAACCCGGGTAGTGTCACGATCCGCGCCTCGGTCGGCTCGCTCTCCCAAGCCTTTACGCTTACGGTGGTCCCTTTCGGCCCTGTCCTTTCGCCCTCGGGCATCATGACCACCGCCCGCAATTTGCCGGGCATCGCCCCTTGCGCGTTGACCACCCTCACGGGCACCAACATCTCCGTCGGCGTCAACGGCGTCGTCAAACCCAACTCTCTCGGTTTCGGCCCGCATTCCTTCAGTTTTGGCGTCCTCGACGTGGAAATCGGCGGCCAACGAGTGCCCATCGTGGCGGTCGCGAATGAGTCAGGGAAGGATTCGATCATCGTGCAATCGCCCTGCAACCTCCCCGCGCCGGGCCGCACTTAGGTCCTAATCCGGTTGATAACGTCGCGGTCCTCCGCGCCGCGCCTGGCATCTTCGAAACTTTGGCCAGCGCCAACACCCCCCGCTTACGCCGGCGTCATTCGGCCCGGCGGCAGCTTCGTCACCGCGGATAACCCAGCTCGCCGGGGAGAAGTCGTTCAAGTCGCCCTCACCGGGCTCGGCCAAACGACGGCCCCCGCCGTCACCAATTGCGAAGGCCTCCCCGGCCAAAGTGTAATCGTTCCTCTCTCCGTGCGCCTTCTTTTGGCTAGCCTTGGAAGTCCCGCTCGATGCCAGTCCGGATTCTTTCCGTAGCCTCGTAGTCACTGCCGACGCGATACCCGGTAACTTCAGCGCGGTAGCGGCCATTCAATAACCGTAATTAATTAGCGGCCTCCGACTCAATAGAACCAATGAGTTCCGTAGCGTCGCGCGAACTTGTCGCATAGTTTCGGTAAGCCGTCCGCAGCACAAACGCCCAAAAGCTAGGAAACTGGCCCAAGTCTGGAGGCGAATAATCCCGAAACCCGCTAATCAAGTACCAATAACCTTACCGCCAAGGAGCCTTTAGAAACGCCGTCGTGAATTCCGCGCCGTCCAACACAATCATCGGATCGCCTGTCTTCGCATGGTTCCGCTTTTCCAAGCGGAACGTGCGCACCCCTGTTTTCTTTGAGTTCGAGCTAATCGAGGTCGGCGTCGCCGTCCACGTTCCGGCATCGTTGCTATCCGATGATGTTCCGTACGCGCCTCCGGCAACCTGTCCAGTCGCCCCAAAGTCGCTGGCGTACTTGAAGCTACCGTTTGCCAACAGCGTGATACAAGCGCTCCGGCTGTAACTTCCACTACTGTTGTTCAAGTTAGTTGCCTGACACCACTTACCCACTAACTCCACCATGATCCCGCCCGGCGCGCCCGTTGTCGTCGCCCGTTGAAATCCCAGCGTCTTGCCGTTGACCACCCAGCTCATCGTCTCCGCTTCGATCCGCACCGTCGCCGTGAACGTTCCATCGGCCCCCTGCAGCGTCAGTTGGTCGCCCGTTTGGCTATAACGATAAACCAGTCCGCCCACCGTCGCCGTGCCGTCCGGATTGAACTGAGCAACTCCGTTCGGTCCTTGCCACTGCCCCAGGATGCCGCCGGTCGAGATGGGACTGGCCCCGGCCACCACCCGCGTCAACACCAACTGCCGATCAGGAAATTTCCAGGTCCACGTGTTCCCGGCCATTTCAAACGGCAACCGGATCGGCTCGCCATCGCCCGAGAAGGTGATCACGTTTCCGTCCACGGTCCATCGGTGCGATTTAGCGCCAATGGTTGCCGTGCCATCGGCGTTCACCCGGACGACGCTGTTCGGGCTGCGCCATTCGCCGACTACGACAGATGGTGGCGTCACGGCGACCGCGGCCACCGCTGTCCCGGCCCGGTCCAGGACGTGGGTCGCGCCGTCGGTCGTCAGGGTCAGTTGCGATCCAGAGCGCTTCGCCTGAAAGCTATAGGACTGTCCCTGGCTTTCGAACGTGCCCGCCAGTGTGCCCGCCGTTGCTTTCGCCTTCACGGGCAGCGACTGGCCCCCGAGCAGAATCATCCCTGTGTACTCCTGCCCTTTCCGCGCCAGCTCCAGTTTCATTTGCTCATTTTGGAACGTGCCGCCGAACGGATCAGCGGCCACAGCGAGCGGATTCTGGGCATACAGCGTAACGGCACCGATCGCGGTTCCAAGCAGTCGAAGGAAAAACGTCATTACCTCAAAATATACGTTTACACGCGACAGCACAATCTAGACATCGCCGTTACACCAAAACAGTCACTCGAAGAAACGTCGCCGGTATTGAGCTGCCCTCGCCAGTAGCGGTGTTTTGCGCCTTCGCCAGGTCCAACAACTGATTGTGCAGATCGTCCACCTTCCCGCTGATTGCCGCCGAATCAAACGCGTTCATCGTCGGTCCATAGAAGCGTCGGAATAAGTCCACCAGGTCCGCCGGGCTCTTCCCCGGCGACCGGAAATGGAACGTATCCTTCACCAGCGAGACGTTTTCCGGTGCTACTCCCGCCGCTCCAAACCGCTCGAGAATGTGCGCTTCCAGGCCCCATGTCATTGGGCTCACGAATCCCTCTGGCGGCGGCGGGAGAAAAGAAGCGCTGATTTTGAGTAACTGCGAAACGAACGACGTCGGGTCATTCGGGATCCAGTTGCCCATCACAATCCGCCCGCCTGGCTTAGTTACCCGCACCATCTCCTTGGCCACATCGAACGGCTTGGGGGCGAACATCGCGCCGAAAACCGTCAACGTCAAATCAAACGAGTCGGCTTCCACACCTTCCAGGTTGCAGGCATCGCCCTCTTGAAATCGCAGGCGCTCAAGCCCCGCCTTCGCCGCCCGCAGGTTGCCCGCCTCCACCAGATTCCGCGCGATGTCGATTCCCAATACGTCCGCCCCCATCTGAGCCAGCGGCATCGCCGTCGTGCCATCTCCGCAGCCAAGATCCAACACCCGCAGCGGCGGCGCAACTTCGAGAGAGCGCACCAGCGCCTCTCCCGATTCCCGCATCAGCGCGGCAATCGCGGTAAAATCACCCTTCTTCCACAAGGCCTTGTTCGGGTTCATGTTACTCTCCTTCGCCCATCGTTTCGACAGGTAAAATGATACAGTATCGCTCTCTACTTTGGCATCATGCGCTTTCGCCGCGCCCTTCCCGCCTCTTGATCGACCTGAGCGCCCAATGCGATTGGCAATCCCACTTTTTCGGCCAGGCGCGACTTGATCACCCAGGAAGTTTTACTTCAGGCCTGCCAGGAGCGAAAATGAACTATGGAATCCCGCAGACACTTTTTCCTCGCCGGCCCAAGCCTGCTCGTTGCCCAGAGCGCCCCGTCCGACCAAATCAACCTCGGCGTAATCGGAAGCGGTGGCCGCGGCACTTACGTCATGGGCGAGTTCCAGAAGGACCCCGCCATTCGCGTCTCCAGCATCTGCGACGTCTATGAGCCGAACCTGGAACGTGCCCTCGGTGCCGCCTCCAAAAAGCAAGGCTCGAGTCCCCGCGCCGTCCGCAACTATAAGCAGATCCTCGACGACAAAACTATCCAGGCCGTTCTCATCGCCACCCCCGAACATTGGCACCATAGAATGGTCCTTGATGCCCTAGCCGCTGGCAAGGATATCTACGTTGAAAAGCCGCTCTGCCAAACCCCCGACCAAGGCGCCGAGCTCGTCCGCGCCGAACAGGCGTCCAAAAATATCGTGCAAGTCGGCATGCAGCGCCGCAGTTACGACCTCTATCTTGAAGGACGAAAAATCGTTGCCGCCGGAACCCTCGGCAATGTCCGCATGGTTCGTTCCTGGTGGCTCAATAACTACGTCGGCCAACCGCCCTCCGCCAAGCTGGATGGGCCGCTCGATTGGGAACAGTGGCAAGGGCCCGTCGAACGCCGGGTCGTCGCGGACCCCGCCCGCTTCCGCCACTGGCGCTACTTCTCCGACTACGCCGGAGGCATCGCCGCCGATCAGGGGGCTCATGCCTTTGACGGCATTCATCTGCTCATGAACGCGTCTTATCCGCTCGCCGTCACCGCTTCGGCCGGCAAGGTGCAGAAGCTGGAATTCGATACCCCGGAGTCGATGGTTACCATCGCCGAGTATCCGGAGGAGTTTCTCGGTATCTTCACGATAAACTACGCCGCGATGAAGTACAAGAGCAAAAACGACCAACTAAGTCAGTTAGACGGCGACTTAGCGCGGATGGACATCGGTCGGGAGGAGTGCAAGGTATTCCGGCAGGGAGAAGAAGATACTCCCGCGGTTGCGAAGACTTCGGCGCGGGGATTCGGCTTCGCCACGGAAGTCCATGTCCGGAATTTCCTCGATTGCATTCGTACTCGCCAAACTCCCACGGCCCCGATGCGTTTGGGGTTCCAAGCCTGCCTCGTCACGATGCTGGCGAACATCTCGCGGAAGACCGGTCGCCGCGTTCGCTGGGACGACCGGTCTGGCAACGTTTTAGCCTGACCGCTTCACGGACGGTTAGTTAGATTGCCAAAAAATCCCAAAGGCCACGCGGGTGAACGCTTTATCGAGGCCGACGGTGCCGGAGGAGCTGCCGCTGAGTCGACCCGCTTCTACAAACGGCTTGTACATTTTGACCTCTGTGCGGAAACCGAACCGTTCGTTGACATAAATCCGCAATCCCGCGCCGCCGTTGATTGAGGCACCTGTCGTGCTGTCCACCGTTGCCGGGTTTTGCAGATCCGCGGCCCCCGGGCGCTTGACCCCGACTGTGGTGCTGCCGGACGGATAGTGTAAGAAACCGACCCCTCCGATGAGATACGGAACGAACTTCGAGCCCGGTCGGGGAGCGAACCGGTAATGCAACCCGGTGTTCACTTCCGTAACCGAGGTCTGGTAACCGTTCGAATTGAACAGCGCCGGATCCACATTCAACCGCCGAGACATATTCGGGAAGTAATTGAACTCCGCGTAAGGGAAAAGCGCCTTAGTGAAGGCGTAGCCGAAATTCGCGCCGAACAGGCCGCTGGTCTTGCCTTCGCCCCGCGTGAATCCACCGTATCCGCCCACCTCCCAGGACTTGGCCTTTACCACCGGCGCGTCCTGCGCCTGCATCAGGGGCGCGGCGACGAGCGCCGCGGAAACGAAAGTCCAGCAGAATCGATTCATGAATTACTTTCTCCTTCGAGTAGGGGTTAAATCTTGCGAATGGGCTTGACGGGTACCGGCGGTAATGCTTGACGGCTGGCCATCGACAACGGAACAATCGGCAAGGTCGAGACGCCACAGCCCCGGCTCCAGCGGGGCAATGGCTAAGGCGTGGCAGACGCGGTCATCCGCCGCAATCACCAGTGCGGAAAGATCTTGGGAAGCGGCCGCCTCGGCGATACCGGAGACGTTGAGCTGTAAGCGTGATCCGTCGGCGGCATAGACCGAAGCGACCACTGGCCAAAGATCCGCCACCACGATCATGAACGGTGCCGATTGGCGGCCCGCTGTCCGGACTACCAGGGATTGGCGCCCGCGCCCGTCAAAATTGGCAGGCACCACGACGGTAATCTTTTCTGGAGTCGCGGTCAACACTTCGAGATTCACTCCGCCCAAGCTAACCGTTGCCGCTCCCTGTACCGCCATGCGCACCCCCCGGACCTCAATCCGGGAGCCTGGCGCAATTGCCTGGGCCGGCGTACCGTCAATCGACAACACAGCGCCCTTTGCGGCGAGCACCGGTCCGAGCGTGTTGCCCGCTAGAAACGCGCGTACGGTGACCTTCGCCGGTTCTACGGAACGCGAAACGTTGGTCGTCAAGGTATCCAGCACCACTTCGCCGGACTCGTTGATCTTCGGTACCCAAGTTCCCGACCACCGCCCATCACCGATCGGCACCAACGCTAGCGACGGCTCCCCATTGTTAAAGTAACTGGACGCCGCCGCGTTTGTGGCCAACTCGCCGCAGTCGTCTACCACCACAATCTCCGTCTGCAGCGGCTGGCCGACCAATAAGTTGAACCGGGGCTGGGCCGAAGAGAACAGGGGGAAGAATTTGGTTGGGGTGCATCCCGCGGCGGTGCGGAACTTGCTGGCGGAACTGGACGCTGATGGCGCGCCGGGCTTTACGGCGAGTACCTGTAATTGGGCCGTGGCATTGCCGACAAAGGAGAAGTTCACCGTCGCTCGATAAGTGCCCGGAACCAAGCCGTCAAAAGAGACAACTGCCTGGTACTGCCCCGGTGCGCCGGGGCGCGGCTCCACCTTCAGCCAGCCAACTCCGGCCGACGGGTTGTCCGGCGAAGCCAACATGTTGAAGAGAACGTTGCCGGTTACGTTCAATAGGAAAATCCCGCGTGGATCCGGATTAGCCCCGCCCGGCTTGGGAACGAAGGCAAGACTCGAAGGCGTCGGGATGGAGTCAGGACTCCCGCTGGTCACTCGGCCCAACACCGAGACCACGATGGGACGCGCCGCGCCCTGAGCCTGCACCTGGATCTCGCCGTGATACTCACCGGCCGCCAAACCGTTGGTCACAAACTGGATGTCGATTAGCTGTGCCGCGCCGCCCCCAATTGCTGTCTCGCCCGACTTATTCAGCCGCAAGAACCCGGCTCCCTGGGTGACCCGCGCCGTCCACGGAAGGCTTCCCGACCCAATCGCCACCATGCTCAGGTCTAACGTCTGCGTCGTGTTCGTTCGCGCGCTGAAGCTCAATGCCGACTGCGAGACCGCGAGGTCCATCGGCTGGCCCAGCACCGCGAAAACGACTGGCACGGATACTAACTGCGAGGTCAGTCCGCCCTGTTGCGCCGACAACTCGATAGTTCCTGAATAAGTACCCGGTGCCAGATTGCGAGCGTTCGCCCGGACGCTGACCAGCGTTGGCTTGTCAAGGCTTACGGAATCCGGAAACGTTGGATTCGCTTCGAGCCACGCGTTCCCATCCGCTGTACTCGTCGCAATCCGGAAGCTCAAGTTAGTGTTGCTTGGGTTCTTGATTACCAGCTGCCCAATCGCGTCGCCTTCTCCGATAGGAGCGGATAACTGTACGAGTGGCGTATCCACGGTAAGTTCCGGATTGATGAGTTGCGTTACCAAGAGCTGCACCGGTAATTGAGGTGGACCCCATTGGCTAGACACGAAAGTAAGTGAGTCTTAAGTGTATCGAGGTTGGCCGATACCATGTTGACAGGCGCCGAGGCCCGAATGCGATCATCCACCGCCGTCAGAAGAAAAGTCTGCGTGCCGCCGCCGGATGCGCCTGTTGCGCCTAACTTTGTTTTGTCCACTTCGGGAAGGCTTTCGAGAAAATCGACGACGCGGATGGAGTTCCAAAGCTGCAAGCCGAGCGGCCCGAAGCTCCACAACTGTTCCGTCGGATTGCCGAAGACATGTGGAGTCTGCTTTGAGTCGGAGTAGCCCACCATGTCGTAGTTGAAGACGACGAAGCCG
>JANXMS010000532.1 GCA_025354525.1 Acidobacteriota bacterium | reverse complement strand
ACGGTGAGGATGCGGATAACCATTGGACTCACGTTACGGAGAACGGCTCGAAGAATCAATCGCTTGAAGGGGGCGTCTGCACTCATTCCTCCAGGCTACCTGCCGCCAGGCCACCAGACCCCCGACTTGCTGCTGCTCTCCAGTTGGTTCCGGAATTGGGCATAGGCTGCCGGTAACTGGTCCAGTGCGGTGAGCGTATCGCGGAGCATGGCGCGGCGGTCCACACGCCCCTCCACTTGGTCCAGCGCCCACAGCGCTTCCGCATAATCGGCATCCCTTTCAAAGAGTTGCCGTAAATGGCGCTGCGGGATTTCCGCGGCGGAAAGATCCATGCGGTCCAGGGCGCGGAACAGCGCCAGGAGGTCCAGTCTGGCCGTTTCCAGACGCCCACGGAGGTCGCTAGGGATTTCCAGCGGAGAGCGATGGGTCATGCCCCGAGGATCGCGCATCGTCCTACGCCGGACAAGCGCTTTTCTTGACTGGAGAGTCCATCGGCCCCGGCAGCGGAAGCTTCGTTAGGCCACCGAGACCATCGGCAGGCGGTCCAGTAGGGTCCAGTTGTCATTCAACAACAGCAGCCGTAGGGCCAACAGCCGACGCGCCCCGGCCTCGCTCCAGCGCATGCCAGCCTGACGAAAGCGCGCATGCACCACCTGTTTATGCGCGCTCTCCACGGCGCCGCTGCCTATCCCGTAGCCCAGCCGCAGGTATTCGTCGTAACGCATACGCCCGGCATGCGCGCTGTAGTAGGCGATGAGCCCCTGTAGCTTTTCGCGCGCCTCCGGCGTCTTGGGCCGTAGGCGCTTGAGGCGCGCGATGACGTCGTCCACCTTGCCGGCGCGCAGGTCTTTGGCAATCCGATGGACCCACCGGTCGGCCTGCTTCGATCCCTCCCCGTAATTGAGCCGGGCAAAGCCCCAGGCATGCTCCAGGACGTGCCAAAAGTCGAGGATTTCGCAGCGGCGCACGAACATCGTGGCCCGGTTCCAGATCCACTCCGCTCCGTCGCCGACAATGACGACCACCGTGTCGGGGCCGACCCAGCCCAACTCGCGTACCTGCGCATACAAGCGAGCGAAAATGGTATCGGCATTGCCCAGGCAACTCACTAGAAACCGGCGCACCACCGAATGGCGTCCGGGCGAAGTTTCCACCCGTTCGCTGGGCAATAACAGCACGCCCGTCTTCACTTCCTGGAATTGGCCTTCTTTCACCGGCGGCAAGGGCGGAAGGGTCTTACCCTCTTGGCGCCTCCGGCGCTGCTTGCGCACCTGCATGCCCAACATGCTTCCATCCACGCTCAGCACCACGGCTGGCGGAGCCTCCCGTGTGGATGCGCCTTCACTCCGGCTGTCGGCATGGTATTGGCTCAACCCTTCGCTGTAGCGGGCTGCCGGCTCGCCCAATCGCTGGGCTACCTTCCAAACGCCCATGGGGCTGATTTTGACGCCCAACAGCAACCCCGCTAATTGCGCCGCCAGCGGATACGGCGCGACCACGGCCAGCAAGGCCAACAGGCGCGCCAGCGAACCGCTGATGCGCCCCGGTTCCACGCCCAGCAGTTCCAACAGTGGCCGGCGTTCGTCTTTGCAGGCGGGGCACCGATAGCGGGTTACCGCGGCGCGTAAGCGTCCACAGCGCGCTAGCCAGGAAACGGTCTCGATGTCATGACGCTTCATGGGCTGATTGCACCGGGAACACACGGGCGTCTGGTCGCGTAGCGAGTCGGCCACGGCATCGACTTTGTCTTGCAACGCTTCCCGCATACGGGGCCGGAACTGGATCTCCACTTCTCGTTCCAACACCATGAACTGCGAGACGTCCTGCAAAGCCGGATGCCGAGGCGCCGCCTCAGGTTGTGCGCCCGGCGTGCGCGGCTGACGCTGTTTGGCCAAGAGCCACCTGCTTCCCGCGGGCCGCCGCCCTGTCCGGTCTGGGTCGCCCGGTAGCGCCATCCCAGAGGCAAGGCACTGTTCAGCCCGCGCTTGAGAAAACAAGAACCAGCGTGAATGTTTCGGACGGAAATGTCCAGTGCAATCAGCGGGCCTGCAAATCCGGCAGGGTTTCCGTCCCGGCCTTCCCCAGGAATCCCGAGCAGACTCCGTCAACCGCGGCTGCCATCCCGAAAACGTTTAAGCACCCTATCAAGTGACTTGATACTGCTGCTTGACACTGATGCGGTTAGGGGGGTAGTATGCGATTTGGCAAATCGGTCCCGCAGGAGGCTCGCAAATGCAAGGGGATTTACAGATCGCGGAAGTTACGTCCAGGATCTTTGAAAAGAGTTCGCTGCCGATGTGGGTCTACGACCCGCAGACGCTTTCGTTTCTTGCGGTCAACAACGCGGTCGTTGAATACTACGGCTACTCGCGTGCAAAGTTACTGACTATGACGGCGCAGCAGCTTCATGTGTTTGAGGATAGGTCCAACCTCCTTGATGTGATGCTGATGTCGCCTGTCGCTGCGGAGAACAAAATGAGGTGGCGGCACATGAAGAAAGACGGAACGGTCGTCTACGTCGAGGCCAGCAGATTCTTCACGTATTTCGAGCGCGAAAGAGCATGCTTGGTCGTCGCAAGCGATGTCAGCGAAGGAAAGAAATCCGAGCTGCTCTATCGGATGTTGATGGACGCCATCCCCTCATCTGTTCTGCTCCTTGACAACGACTTGTGTGTCATGTTTGCCAACAGGAACTTCCTTGAGAAGTCCCGGCAGACCGTCGACCAAACCGTCGGTAAGCGGCTCACCGAGGTCTTCCCGGAGGTGATCGTTGCGGGAATGAAGCTGGAACAGCAGGTCCGGAGCGTCTTCAGAAATAACCAGGCGACGCAAGGCCAGAGACTGACCTACCGCACTCCTGGCGTCCCGATTCGGGTCTACTACTACAGTATCGTCCCCGTGAGCTGGGGAGTCCGGGTCGATCACGTGCTGTTTCTGATGGACGATGTTACCGAGCAGACTCGGATGAGCGAAGAGATCCGGCAGATGGAACGCCATCTGGCAAGCGTTGTCGAAAGCGCCAGTGATATTGTTCTCTCCACCGACACCGATGGCAATATCATGACCTGGAATAAGGCAGTTCAAAAAACTTCCGGGTACTCCTTCGAGGAGGTGAAAGGTTGCCCATTTCTCAAATACTGCAACGAGGTCAATATTGCAAGGTTTTTCGCTCAACCGACGGCGCGAGAAAGATCCTGCATGACCGAAAGCAACCTGAAGGCCAAGGACGGGAAGTACCGTTCCGTGTCCTGGGTTGTCTCTCAGATGACGAACGACGCTGGACGAACAGTGGGCTTCGTGATAGTCGGCCGGGACTTGACAGAACAACGCAAGTTCGAGTTGCAAATCCAGGAATCCCAGAAGCTGACCTCCCTCGGCGTGATGGCTAGAGGGATCGCCCACGAAATCCGAACGCCCTTGACCATCGCTTCCTCGGCCGCTCAATTCCTTATGGAATCGAATCTCTCCCCGGAGTTTCACCGCGAGTGCGCCGAGAAGATCCGCGGCAGCATCCAGAAGGCAAGTAATATTATTGAAAACCTCTTGCGTTTTGCCCACCCAACGACGAACATGAACGCGGGGCCAGTGGACCTCCCCAGTGTTGTTCAAGGGGCCCTGAGTGTTATTGAGAATCAAGCTAAGGTTCAGAATATCGAAGTCCGCACGCGCCTCCTGCTGGAGCGCTGTAAGATCCTTGGCGTCTCCGGCCTCCTGGAACAGGTCTTTACGAACCTGTTCCTCAACGCCATGAACGCTATGCCAAACGGCGGGATACTCGACATCTCCACCGAGCGCCACGGCGGCGATCTACTGGTTCACGTCACTGACTCAGGAGAAGGGATCGCTCCTGAAGACCTCGGCAAGATCTTCGATCCCTTCTTCACAAAAGCTGCTGGAAGGGGCACGGGTCTCGGGCTTTCCATCTGCTATTCCATCTTAGATCAACACAAAGGCTCGATCAGCGTGGATAGCCGGATCGGGAAGGGGAGTACGTTTACGGTGAAACTGCCGTCGCTGCCCCTGGCAAAGGAGGTAAAGCAGTGAGCCGCTTTAATCGGGTCATCCTCGTCGTGGACGACGACCCTGACATCTGCTGGGTCCTCGAGCGTCTGGTGGAGAGCCTTAAGGTTCAGTGCATCCGAACACTAAACTGCCAGGACGCTCTCCAAGCAGCCCGACTCAACTGTCTGGCCCTGGTCCTGCTAGACGCCAAGTTGCCGGATATCGACGGTCTGGAACTGGCCAGACAGATTCATTGTGTCGCCCCCAGTGTTCCGATTATACTGATCTCAGGTTACTTCTACAAGGATGATCCCATCATACAAGCTGCTCTAAATCAAGAGCTGATTTACAGATTCGTCGAAAAGCCGTTTTCGCACACAGAGCTCATTGCGACAATGGCTATTATT
This sequence comes from Acidobacteriota bacterium, assembly GCA_025354525.1. Lineage (GTDB taxonomy): Bacteria > Acidobacteriota > Terriglobia > Bryobacterales > Bryobacteraceae. The sequence continues at coordinate 313 of JANXMS010000532.1, read as the reverse complement.
GTGTGTCCTTCCGGCGGTAAGCGCCTGGTCAAAAACCAATTCACATTCTCGGCTGGGCGCAAAGTATAGTTCCACCGGCTGAGCGTATCGTGGTTAGCGAGGTTGATCATGGTCATCTCGGCGTCAGAGACTTTGATTCCCGTTTCGTAGTATTCGTCGATCAGATAGCTCTGTGTCCTTCCGGCAAGCATGCGTAGCTCCGCCGAATTCAGGAATTATTTTTCGCGAGCAGGCGCCGGACCGACGTTCGGCTGATTTCAACCTCCGCGCAATCTCCGATTTGCTGATTCCTGCGAGAAATAGGTCGCTGACT
>JANXMS010000514.1 GCA_025354525.1 Acidobacteriota bacterium | reverse complement strand
CGTTGGAGGTCTCCGTTTTTTTAGGTATCCAGATGACCTGGTGGCCTTCGGGGAAGTGATCGTGGACGAACAGTCGAAGGGACCGGGCGGATTTATCAGTTCAATGGGAGGGCCGCGGGTAGTGGCTGCCTGGGAGACGCCGGTTGCGAGCGCGATGCGGTCGCGGGGCTTCAGGCCGGTCTTGACCTGAATGCGGGAGACGTTGGAGGTCTCCGTTTTTTTAGGTATCCAGATGACCTGGTGGCCTTCGGGGAAGTGATCGTGGACGAACAGTCGATGGGACCGGGCGGATTTATCAGTTCAATGGGAGGGCCGCGGGTAGTGGCTGCCTGGGAGACGCCGGGCGGGATCAGAGTCCAGCGTCTTCGGTAGCGGCCTTAACAAAAGTGCCGGTGCGGAGCGGGATATCGGTTGCGAGCGCGATGCGGTCGCCGGGCTTCAGTCCGCTGGTGATCTGGAGCCGGGAGACGTTCGAGATACCTGTTTCAATGGGCCTCCAGGTGACCTTGTCGCCTTTGAGCAGGAAGACCCCGGTAACGCCATTCTCTCGGCGAATCGCTTCCTTGGGGATGGTGGTGGCTTTAAGCGCAGTGCGGCTACGCACGGCGGCGTTGATGTTGGCGCCCGGGGGCAAATCGTTCCCTGGGTTCGCGATGCTGACGAGGACTTCGCCGACCTGGCGGTTTCCGAGCGAGACGATTTGCACGGGCAGCTTCTCAACGGTCCCGACCCAATTCTTTCCAACGCGGGCGTCCCAGGTGATGTTCACAGGCTGGCCGACGGCCACTCGCCCGAGCTCCGGTTCGTCGACGTAAACATTGACTCGCATCGTATCGACTCGACCGACGTTGGCCACGAGGTCGCCGGGATTGACGAACGCGCCGGGACGAAGGTCGAGCTGGAAAACGACCCCGTCAATCGGAGAGCGTAGGCTTCCCTGCTCCATCTTTTCCTTGGCTAGCGCCACGGCGGCTTGAGCTTCTTTGAGCCGTCCATCAACGGCCGTTTGGTCGCCGGGAGAGACGAGCGCAGCGCGCCGGTCTTGCAGACCGCGAATCTGCTCCACCATTACTTTTAGCCTGCCGCGCAGGAGAGCCCCTTCCTGAGGAGGAACAGCGTTTTTGGCGACCAGGCGATCGGTCACGGCGACTTCCTGGTCCAGATTCATTTGCTCTACCCTCAAGCGGGCGATATTGGAATCGATCTCAGCTAAGGCCGAGGAACTGCCCCCTTGCTTCACGGTCTGTAGGTCGCCCCTCACCTGGGTGACGCGGGCCTCGGCCGCTTGGAGGGCAATCCGGGCTTCATTGTTATCCAGTATGGCGATGATGGCTCCGCTCGAAATGACCGAGCCCTTTTCCACGCGGATCTCCCCTAGCTTCCCTGCCCGCTCGGCCCGAACAGCCGCCCAGGAGATCGGCTCTGCTTTGCCGTTGGTATTCAGCGTGTCGACCAGATCCTCCGTCTTCACGGTGGTGAAGGGAATTTCGGGAGGCGCGTTCTTCCAGGAGAAGGCGAGCCATCCGAGGGCAGCGACAACCAGGAGAGCCAGTAACCAATAAATCATTTTCATGGAATCAACACGGTCTTGCCAGCCCGCCAGTTTCGAACGGTTTCGAGAGCCGCATTCGCTTCGTGGAGTGTAAAGCGTGCCGTAATCTCTTCGGCAAAAAGCCGCTGCCAATGAGGGATTTCTAGCAGACGAAGTGCTTTATCGACATGGCGGGCTTCGAAGGCCCAACTACCGTGAATTGTCAGCTGCTTACGAGTGATGATGTGGGGGTTGAAGGAGATGTTGCCGGCGTTGGCGTACTGGCCCAACACGAGAAATTTGCCGCCATCGCGGGGGAGTTCGATGCCTTCGTTGACGGCTTCGGGGAAGCCAACACACTCCACGACCAGATCAGCCCCGAAACCACCGGTTTCGGCGAGGACGAGGGCTCGGCGCGCTTCGACGGTGGGCGTGGCGGCGATGTCGATGACGACATCCGCTCCAAAGGCCTTGGCCATTTCGAGGCGATGGGGAGGGCCGCCGATGGCGATCACTTTACCGGCGCCGCTTTGCTTGGCGACGGCGATCGCGGCTAGGCCAACGGGGCCGGTGCCTTGCACGACGACCGTATCGCCCCAGGTGACCGGGCAGCGTTCCAGGCCGTGAATGGCGGTCATCAGGGCACAGCCGGAGCCGACGACGGCTTCGGTGGAGATAGAGTCAGGAATCTTGAAGAGCGAGGTGCCGGCGCGGAGGTGGATCTGTTCGGCGTAACCGCCGCGCAGGTGGGGGGCGGTGTCGCAGGAGTAGGAGATTCCGTAGGCTTTCCGAGCGACGCAGCGGGTTGGTTGCCGGACGACCCGGCAGTAGTAGCATTCGCCGCAGGTGATGGAACTGGCCCAGACGATGCGATCGCCAATGGCGAGGGTTTCGCCGCGGAAATCTTTGACGAGGCCTTCGCCGAGGAGTTCGATGCGGCCGACGGTTTCGTGGCCCATGATGACGGGCAGGGGGATCGGTAATTGGCCGAGCCATAGGTGGACGTCGGTGCCGCAGATGCCAGCCATCTCGACGCGGACGAGGCATTCGCCGGGGCCGGCAGCGGTGAGCGCCGGGAATTGGCGGATCTCTAGGGGTTGCTCGTAGGCCGTCAAGACGGCGGCGGTAATGGTTTTCATTGACCGGTCCTTTTGCAATAGTCGAGGAGGAGTTGGGCTTCGCGTTCGCGTTGGGCGGGGGAGGCTTGGGTGAAGGCGGCGACGTCCCAGCGGACGCCCATCTGTTCGAAGACGGGGTGGTGGCCGATTTTGCGGAACCAGTAGGCGGCGTTGCAGTCGTCGGGCTCGTCGCGATGGATGATGGCGTGCCAGTAGCTGCCGGCCGGGGTATGGAGGCCCTGCGCAACGTTGTGGGCTTCGGCCCACAAGCCGCGGCTGAGCAGAAGGCCAGTGCGGACGGCCGGGGTGAGTGATTCGGCGTCGGGAGACATCGCTTCTATTGTGACATTGGGAGGAGAATGGAGGGATGGTGAAACGGGCGCTGGTGCTGGGTGGGGGCGGGATGTTCGCGGCGTTTCAAGCGGGAGCTTGGCTGGAGTTGTCACGCGGGTTTCGGCCCGACGCGGTAATTGGATCCTCGGCGGGGGCGTTGAACGCCTGGATGATCGCGAGCGGGGTGGGCGGGGATGAACTGTGCTCGATGTGGTTGACGTTGGAACAGAAGGGGGGATTGAAGTGGCCGCGGTATTGGGGCGATGGGGTTTTGGATACGTCGGCGCTAGAGGCGTTGTTGCGGCGGATGACGGAAGCGTATCGACCGAAGATGCGTTTAGGGGTGACGGTGTGCGAGGGACGTCGATTGGCGAATCGAGTTTATTGGGATGAGGAAGTGACCGTGGAGCACCTGCTTGCTTCGTGTGCGGTGCCGGGGCTGTTGGCGGCGAAACGGTTGGAGGGCGGGTTGTCGTTCGACGGAGGGCTACGAGCGGTGTGTCCGGTGTGGGCGGCGGAGGAGATTGGGGCCGAGGAGATTGTGGTGGTGAATGTGTGGACGCATTTGCCATGGTGGTGGGGTGTGGGTCGGCGGCGGGGTGCGGACGGGCCGAACGTACGCAGGATTGAGCCGAAGGAGCGGCTGGGCCCGCTGCGTCAATCGGCGGTGTGGGACCGGAGAAACATTGAACGATGGATCGCGCTGGGGGAAGCGGCTGCGCGATAATCTAGTTGATGCCTACGTATCGCATATTTCGAATGAAGGACACGCCTCGGCAGAACTTTCGGTGGGCACCGCATACGAGCGGCGTGACGCCGGTGAAGTTGAAGGACTTTGAAGAGGGCGGGAGCGTGGAGGCGGCGAACCCCTACGACGCTTGGGAGCAATTGAAGGCGACGGACGCTGCGCTGCAGGTGGGGGACATTTTGGAGACGGAGCTCGGCGAGATTCAGTTGTACAAGTACGTTGGTTTCGAAGAGGCGAAGTGGATTGTCCCCGAACACGCGGCGGGAATTCCCGCTAAGATATAGTCATATGGAGCCCTCGTCGGGACACCAGACTGTGTACGGTCTTGTTGCGTATATCGACGGCGCGCTAGGAGAGTTTCTCTACGCCTTGCGCCAGGAACTGGTGCCTACCTGTCGGCTTCGGTCGCACGTTTCCCTTTTGCCACCTCGGCGACTGGCGGGTGATGAGCAGGGCGCGAAGGAATGGATCGGGGACCTATCCAAGCATCAGGCGCCGTTTAGTGTAGGGCTGGGCGAGTTGCGGGTGTTTCCGGTGACGAACGTGATCTATGTGGAGTTGGTAAAAGGGCACGAGGAGCTGGCCGAGATGCATGACGCTTTGAATGGAGGGGCGCTGGCTTATGCGGAGCCGTTTCCTTATCATCCGCATATTACTTTGGGGCAGGAGTTGACGGTGGAACAGTTTGACGCCGCGCTCGCGTTGTGTCAAAAACGGTGGGCGGAGTACGGCGGGGCGCGGAGCTTTGCGGTGGAAACGATTACGTTCGTAAGGAATACGGGCGACTGTGGTTGGTCTGACTTACAGGACGTTGTTCTGGAACGGCAACCCGTTTCGGCTCTATACTAAAGTGTGGGTTTGATGCGGGCGCGAGTATCGGCGGTGTTGACAGGACTGTTAGTCCTGTTCTTGGCCATAGCCATTTATTCGCCGTTGCATCAGCACCAGGCGGGCAAGCCGTTTCAGTGTTCGTTGAACAATATCGACCAGGCTGTGGCCGAAGCGGCGGGCACCACGGTGGTCGCAATGGTCGTTTTGGTGATGATCGCTATGATCTTCGCGCCGCGCGAACTGCGGCCGGAGTTTGTGATCGTCCGTGAGTTTGGAGTTCGGGGGCCGCCTGCGCATTCAGTAGATTTCGTCCAGTTTTCCTGACCAAATTTAGACTGATTGTGAGGTGTCTGTGTTCGTTTCTCGATTCGCCCTAGCGGCGGTAGCTGCGTGTATCGGTATGTTGTGGGGCCAGACGACGGCCTCGGTGACGGGTTCGGTGACGGACCCTTCTGGTGCTGGAGTGGGGGGCGCGCGGGTGCGTTTAAAGAACGCGCTGACCGGCTTTGAACAGGCGGTGGACACTCGCCCGGACGGTAGCTATCAGCTGTCGAGCATTCCACTGCGGACGTATGAACTGACCGTACGGGCGACGGGGTTCGCGATTCACGAGCAGTCGATTACGTTTTCGAACGCGGCTGCGCAGACGGTGGCGGTACGGCTGAAGGTGATGACGGCGGAGTCGTCGACGACTGTGTCGGCGTTTGAGACGGTGAGTTTGGTGACGCCGGAGGACACGGGGACGCGGGCGCAGATCAATCAGAAAGAGATTGAGCGGTTGGTGCTGTCGGTGGGCAATCGTGGACTTGAGGCTGTTGTGCAGACGTTTCCGGGGTTTGCGCAGAACGCCAACGGCTCGATTCACCCGCGCGGGGCGCACACGCAGATGTCGTTTGTGATTGACGGGATGCCGATTACGGACCAGTTGACGGGGGCGTTTGCGAACGCGGTGGACCCTAACATTGTGCAGAGTGTGGAGATTTTCACGGGGAACATTCCGGCGGAGTACGGGGCGAAGATCGCGGCGGTGATCAACGTGAATACGAAGAGCGGGTTGGGTACGGATCGGCGCTTGATGGGCAGCACGGCGCTGAGCGCGGCGGGCTACGACACGATGGGACAGGTGACGCAGTTTGCCGGGCAGAGGGAGCGATTTGGGTATTCGGGGCTCGTGAATACGATGAAGTCGAATCGGTACTTGGATTCGGTGTCGCTCGACAACCTGCACAACGGGGGGAACTCGTCGCGCGGGTTTCTGCGGCTGGACTATCAAGCGTCGGATAGGGATGTGTTTCGGGTGAATTTCCTGATGGGGCGGGCTCCGTTTCAACTGGCGAATCTGCGGAGCCAACATGCGAACGGGATGAATCAGCGGCAGGAATTAGGGGACTTTTCGACGGCCTTCAACTGGGTGAGGACGCTGGATCCGCGGTCGACTTATGAGATGAACTACTCGGTGCGGACGTCGACTTCGGCTCTGCTGCCGAGCGCGGGGGATACGCCGGTGACGGCGTCGCAGGAGCGTCGGTTGACGACGGTGGCGTTGACGCATCGGTACGCGACGGTGCGGGGACGGCATAACATCCGCGGGGGAATCGACTTGCAGCGGATCCCGATTCGGGAGCGGTTTACGTTTGGGATTACGGACCTGGGTTTCAACAACCCGTCGGACACGGAAACGTACTTGCAGACGTTACGGCCGTTTGACCTGTCGCGCGGGGGGAGGCTGTTCCGGTTTCAGGAGGCGGGGACGGGTGGGTTCTATTCAGGGCATTTCCAGGATTCGATTAAGCTGGGGGCGTTTCAAGTGTCTTTGGGGGTGCGGTATGACGTGTATCGGTTCCTGGTGGACGAAACGTTGTGGCAGCCGCGGGTGGGAGTTTCGTACCACTTGAAGCGGACGGGGACGGTGTTTCGGGCGTCGTATAACCGACTGATGCAGACGCCGCAGAACGAGAATCTGCTGGTGTCGAGTTCTGATAAGGCGAACGTGTTGGTGGACCCGGAGATTCGAGCGACGACAGGAGGCGGGGTGCAGCGGATCCGCCCGGAGAAGCAGAACCTGATGGAGGTGGGCTTTCAGCAGTCGCTGGGGCGGCGGTTCAGCGTGAACTCGTCGTTCTATCACAAGAACGCACGGAACCAGCAGGACGTGAACAACTTTTTCAACACGCCGATTGTGTTTCCGCTGCAATTGCTGGCGATTCGGGTGAATTCGGTGGAGAGCCGGTTGGTGATGACCCCGTGGCGGGGGCTATCGGGGAGCTTGGCGGTGACGCATGCGCGGGCGATTTCGACGCCGCCGTTTGTGGGCGGACTGTACATCGGCAATGGCAACGTGACGCTGCTGAATGAGGGGCCGTTTGTGATTGACCACGACCAGAAGCTGAGCTTGCAGACGGTGATGAACTATACGCATCGGCGGGGGTTCTATTCGACGGTTTCGCTACGGCACGATAGTGGCTTGGTGACGGGTAACGCGAACCCGGCGGACGTGAAGCGGGACCCGGACTACTTTGATTTGCTGCCGTATACGAATCTGCTGAGTAATCCGCCAAGGACGCGGCCAAGGACGATTGTGGACGTGGTAGTAGGATATGAACGACTGCGGAAGGAACGGAAGGTTTGGGATGTGAACTTGCAGATGTCGAATATTGGGAACCAAACGGCGTTGTATAACTTCCAGTCGGCGTTCGTAGGGACGCGGGTTGTGCAGCCGAGGACGGTGGGAGCGCGGTTGCGATTTTTCTTTTAGAGGCTAGTGGATGAGAACGATTTCGTTACAAGAGCCGGGGCGGTTTGTGGAGTCTGAGGCACCGATTCCGGTGGCGGCGCCGGGGGAGGCGCTGGTGCGGATTCGGCGGGTGGGCATCTGTGGGAGCGATTTCCATGCGTTCCACGGGAACCACCCGGCTTATTCGTATCCGCGAATCATTGGGCATGAGTTGGGTTGCGAGGTGGTGACGGTGCCCGAGAACGCGAGGGGGTTGCGACCGGGGGACAAGTGCGCGTTGGAGCCGTATATTAGCTGCGGGACGTGTCGGGCGTGCCGCAAGGATCGGCCGAATTGTTGTGAGACGCTGCGGTTGTTTGGGATCCATGTGGATGGAGGGATGCAGCCGTATTTGTCTTGTCCGGTGGCGCTGCTGCACCGGTCGACGAGCTTGAGTTTGGATCAGTTGGCGCTGGTGGAGACGTTGGGAATTGGGGCGAATGCGGTGGAGCGTTCGGGGTTGGAGCAGGGCGAATCGGCGATTGTGGTGGGCGCGGGACCAATAGGTTTGGCGGTGGTGCAGTTTGCGCTGGCCGCGGGGGCGCGGGTAAGGGTGATCGAGCGGAGCGAGTTGCGGCGGGAGTTTGTGGGGCGATTCGGGGTGGAGGCGCAGGCGGAGCCAGACGAAGAGTTGGCCGATGTTGTGTTCGATGCGACGGGGGTGGCGGCGGTGATGGCGAGGAGCTTGCAGCATGTGGCTCCGGCGGGACGGCTGGTTTTCGTGGGGTTGTGTAAAGACGCGATTGCGCTGGATGATCCGCTGTTTCACCGGCGAGAGGTGACGCTGTACGCGAGCCGGAACAGTTGCCACCAATTTCCTCGGCTAATTGGGATGATTGAGGACGGGCAGATCGATACGGGGCCGTGGATTAACGCGCGGCTTCGGTTGCGGGATGTGCCGGGGGAGTTTGGCGGGTTGCTGCGGCAGCCGGAGTTGATTAAGGCGATGGTGGAGTTGGACGATTCGGACGAGTAGGGTGTCTTCTGGTGGCTCCGAGGGGCTCGATGCCCCGAGGGAACCATGCGCCCGGTCAGCGTGGTTTGAGTTTTCGATTCGAAGCCCATTTTGGCGTGCCGCCTTGGCGGCCGACGGACTGATCGGGCGTCTGGGTTTTTGCGGTTCGACGTCACGATTGAACCGGCGGGGTGAACGAATCGCCTGAGTTGTGTGGTGTGAGTTTTCGATTCGAAGCCAAGTTCGGCGTTTTGCCTTCGTGGGGCAAAGACACTTCGGGTCTATTAGTTTTGTGGTTCATCGCCAAGGGCGGTGCCTTAGGGGTTTTGCTTTCGCGGCGGACAAACACTTCGGGCGTACCGGTTCTGCGGTTGGATTGTCAAAGATCGAACTACGCTTTGTAGCCAGCGGTGTTTTCCGATTCGAAGGCAAGGTCAGCGGCGCGAGACGAACGACGGGTTTGGTTTTGCGGAAGCCAAATTCGACGGGCGGATCGAACGGCGCTAGGCCCCATTTGAAGCGCCAGAGGGCCTGTGTCAACTGGACGGTGAGCTTTACTTCTTCGTCATTAACCGAGTTGTATGCTTTCTTGACGGACGCCATGTGCGCTTCGAACTCCGCTTCGATTTCGCCACCGACGATGAGCGATGCGGAGCTGGTACAAGTTCGCTGTTTTCCCAGTCGACACCGGAACCGAAGGGCGTTGAGCTCTGACCCCTTTGCCGGGCGACGATGGTGACATTTTTGAGTTGCGATTGCTCAAACCGGATGCGGTAGGCTCCGAGTGGCCAGAGAGGACGGTCCAATCTCCCTCAATGGCCGGGAATGGCCCGGGAGGGCAAGCGCGATAACGTCGCCGAGTTGTGCGGAGATTGGGACTGGAATGGATCTGCCGAGCAGTGAGATTTCGTCGCGACCGATTGAGAATGCGCCGATTTGCAATCCCTCGGCGAAGAACTGCCGGGGGTGGAGGGCCATTGAGGCATTCCGTTGCTCGGGTGGCGCACTGCCGGCTCGAGAGGCGACCAGCGCAGTTCGAAGCCATTCGCGGTCTGGGTGTGAGTGGAGGCGGAGCGACGGCGGGGAATGAGGATCCACTGGTTCATTTGCACAATCCGGTGTAGCGACGCGTAGTCGCCGGAGACGCCGAGGGTGGCGTCGGCAGCGGGCTTCCGGGAGATGAGATGGCCGATGACGGGAGCGGTCTTGCCTTCATTGGCGGGATCCGGTCGAGTGGTATTTACGGAGACGATTGCGTTGCGGCCAATGGCTAGGTCCATGGTCGCGAATATGGTTCGGAGTTCGTTTCGTGTTTGGCGACAATTAGAAGCGACCGAAACGACAACTACCAAAGTCGACTTGCCACCGACGGAGGGTCCTACCGTGGCTTCATGCCCACACCTGGGATGGCGCAATGCCCTAAATCCTGTAGCTTGGGGCAAAGCCCCATCTCATCCAAACACCTGCTGAAGGTGCTGTAAATGTAATTGTCGCGAGAAGCGGTTCCTAATTGTCGCCCATCAGTTTCCCGGGAACAGGGCGAGGCCGACGAAGATCAGCGCGAGACTCAGGATTCGAGGCATAGGTGCCGATGGGTACTTTACTATAGTTGGGCGGCGGCGTAGCGGAGGACCCCAGCGCGGCGGGAGGGCCGGGCAGCGGTTGAGATTATGGCTCCTTGTGCCACGCCGACCAACTGCATCCAGCGGCGGAGGCGGCCTTCCACGAAGGGGTTTTGGTCTTCCGTGATCGAGACGGGTAGCGGGGGGAAAGAGTCGAAGAAGATGACGAGCGAAATTTCGAGGCCGTTCGAATCCCGCCAGTAGCGAAGGGCGGGGTCGTGGCCGGCGTGGCGGGCGTTGCGATAGAGTTCCGAGACCACTTGGCTCTCAAAGTTTGCGCTGTCGAGGAAGTGGAGCTTGGGAGCTTGTATGATCCGTCGGCCGGACTCTACTTTGGCAGGAGGAAGGCGGAGCGAGAGGAAGCAGGCGTCGAGAGCCGCAAGCCAACGGACAACGGTGCGATGGGAAACTTCGGATGCGCGGGCGAGAGCTTGCTGGTCCAGTATTTGGCCGCTCTGCGACTGGGCGAGGCGGAGGAACGATTCGAATCGGTCGAGTTCTCGGACGTTGACGAGGTCGCGGATGTCTTGATCGAGAAGGCGAATGGATATCGACCAGGGTGGCGTAGGGGGCGCGGGAGGCAGGACGGCGGGGGCAAAGCGGCCGAGCATTTCGAGGGTAAGCGGGGGGCGACGTTGGCGTTCGGCGAGAGTGGGGGGGTGAAGCTCAAATGTAGTGAAAGGCAGGTTGAGCCGACGGGAGGAGGCCAAGACAAGTCGGCCGGGGTTCGGAGCGGTGGCAAGGTAGGCTACGAACTCGGGGGAGCGGTGGAGATCGTCAATGAAGGCAGGGCCCCGGAGGCGACACAGGAACTGAGCAGGATCCGCGCGGGACTGGGCTCGGGCGGTGGGATCGTCGAGGGGGATGTAGGTGTGTGCCGGGAACTCACGACGCAAGAGCGTGGACTTGCCGGCGGAGCGAGGACCCTGAACAAGGACGGGCGAGCCGAGTTGCGCCGCGCGATGGAGCGGGATGGCAAGCGCTCTATCGAGCATGTGAGTTCCTTTTACAAAAATGAGATTACATGTCTATGATAACCAAGAGGGTCTTATTCTAGGGTGAATTCGTTGCTCCGCGAGGAAGCCGCCTTCTACGATGGAGGAGACTTATGACTCCAAAAATCGCTCCTGCAAAAGGCAAGCTTGGCATTCTCACTCCCGGGATGGGCGCTGTCTCGACAACGTTCATGGGGGGCGTCGAGGCGGTAAAGAAGGGACTCGGCCAACCGATTGGCTCGTTGACGCAACTCGGCACGGTCCGCTTGGGTAAGCGGACGGACAACCGGTCGCCAAAGATCAAGGACTTCGTGCCGCTGGCGGGGCTGAATCAGCTGGTATTTGGGGGCTGGGATATTTTCGAAGACAGCGCCTATGAAGCGGCGGTGCATGCTCAGGTGTTGAAGCCGGAGTTGCTGAAGAAGCTGAAGTCAAACCTGCAGAAGGTGAAGCCGATGAAAGCAGTTTTCGACAGGAACTACGTGAAGCGGATCGACGGGCCGAACGTGAAGACGAAGGGTAACCTGCTCGAGAAGGCTGAAGCGTTGATGGACGACATGAAGAAGTTCCAGACGACGAATGGCTGTGATCGTTTGGTGATGATCTGGTGCGGTTCGACGGAGGTTTTTCACCGCCCTGAAGCTGTGCATCAGACGCTGGCGTCGTTCGAAAAAGGGTTGGCGAAGAACGACCCGGGGATTGCTCCGAGCCAAGTGTACGCGTATGCGGCGCTGAAGTCCGGCGTGCCGTTTGCGAACGGAGCCCCGAACCTGACCCACGACATTCCAGCGCTGCTGGGCCTCGCCCGCGACCATGAAGTGCCGGTGTGCGGCAAGGATTTCAAGACCGGGCAGACGTACATGAAGACGTTGTTGGCACCGGGGTTGAAGGCGCGGATGTTGGGTTGTTCCGGCTGGTTTTCGACGAATATCCTGGGCAATCGCGACGGCGAAGTTTTGGATGATCCGGGTTCGTTCAAGACCAAGGAGGAGACGAAGCTGAGCGTGCTTGATCAGATTTTACAGCCGAATCTTTATCCGGAGCTTTATAAGGATTTGTTTCACTCGGTGAAGATCAATTACTATCCGCCGCGGGGCGATGAAAAAGAGGGCTGGGACAATATCGACATCTTCGGTTGGCTCGGCTATCCGATGCAGATCAAGATTGATTTCTTGTGTCGGGATTCAATTTTGGCGGCTCCCCTGGTGTTGGATCTGGTGCTGTTTTTGGATCTGGCAAAGCGGGCCGGAATGAAGGGCGTGCAGGAGTGGCTGAGCTTTTACTTCAAGGCTCCGATGACTGCGCCGGGGCTTTCCCCGGAGCATGATGTTTTCATTCAATTGATGAAATTGAAGAATACATTGCGGTGGATGAAGGGTGAAGAGCTGATTACGCACTTGGGTCTGGAGTATTACGACTAGCGTTCGGGTCACAGGGCGACACCGGGGAGGGGATAACCACCCCCGGTGTTCGGGAACGAGTGGGTGAGGTTTGTGCCGCCGCATTGCACCCGTTTGCCGTTTCCGCCGATGATGGTGGCGGGTGGAGAACGCATCGTTGGGTCGAGGGACGGCGAAGAGATCGGGGCGGAGGCTGGCGAATTGAGTTGGACTTAGGAAGCGTCGATTGGGAGCCGTTAGCGTCCATCACGATGACGAAGGAGGTGCCTGTGTTTCGGCTCGACTGAAACCGAAGGGGTGCCGAATTAAGGTAAGGAAACCTTCGCGGGCTCCCGTCGGTATGAATTCTTCGTGCCGACGGTCTTGCCGCCAAACCGAGCTGCGCTCCGATGGACTGGCCATTCCCTCTTTCAGCGACGATGGCCGCTGGAAGAGGGCGGGTAGACCCCAATGCCTCGAGAATCCACGCCCGCAGGGCGGAACTAGTGCTTTCAGGCCGGCGGCAAGCCTCATGATGACGCTGAACCACGACACCTGGAAGCGGGGGGGGACGAGTGGCGACTGCCAGGCTGAAGGCGGGAACTTGACGCCGTTAGTGATTTAGTAGACGCGTTCAAAATCAAGTTGGGTGGCGAGATGAATCTTGCCGTCTTGCGTTGTATTCGCCGTCGGTTGATTGCGATCACGGTTTATGAGCTGCCTTGGCGGAAAGGTGGCAGTTTAGGATCCAGAATCGTAGGGGACTGGGGCGTTAGTGTGATTGCGGAGGTTCGGGACGGGGCACCGTTTGGTATCTCGGAACCCGTCAACACTTCGATCACGTTTTCGTCGGGTTCGCGGTCGAAGGTGAGTGGGGCTTCGGCGTTGATGATAGGGTCGATGGGGAAAGTACTTCGATCCGAGCGTGTTCACGGCTGCGCGGGTTGGGGCGTACGGGAGCTTGCCGCGGTCGCAGTTGAGCTTAAGGTCCCGGACGGACTCTTGGAATTTACCAAATCGGCCTAACTTTGCGTTACCGGGGGGCGGTGCTGGGCCGGGCGGATTTTGGCCGGATTACGAGTACGTGTTTGGCGATAATTAGAAACGGCCGAAACGACAACTACAGAAGTCGACTTGCCACAGGCGGAGGGTGCTCCCGTGGTTTCATGCCCACTGTTGGCGGTCTCGTAGCCCACCGGGGATGGCATAATGCGCTAAATCCTGGGACTTGGGCAAAGCCCCATCTCAACCAACGCCCAGCGGCATCTGTCGAATTCACATCAAAACACCTGCGGATGGTGCTGCAAAAGTAATTGTCGTTAGAAGCGGTTCCTAATTGTCGGCCATCAGGGTACGGTAGGAGGGATGACCGGGACCTCTATATTCGCCTTTGGACCACGGGGCTTTTACTCCGCTCATGCGGGGGAACGCAATCGCTTGGCCCATGTGTTCGTGGTTGTGGGCCAAAACACGAAGAAGGACGCTGCTGGCGGTTACTTCGGCACCGACAAACTTGAGTTTCTTGTTGCCGTCGACGGAGCCATGGGAAGCGCGGACGGCGGCGAGTGAATCCTTGAGCTAACGGACCACTTTGGCCTTGGCCGTGACCTTATTTTCGGCGTCGGCTGGGGTGTTGGCCGCCGGGCTTCACGCCAGCCTGGGCTCGGTGCGCGTAGTTGCCTAGCGCGACGTGCCTATAGACCTCGCTGGTCGAGCGGATTCCGAGTGCAGGGCGGAAGGCGAACTTCTCCGGGGGTGTCGCTTCGGCGAGAGCCAGGCGCTGCGATGCGGCGAAATCGAAGTCGCCAGCCCATCCGGTGCTCGGCCCGGCGGGTGTGGTTGCATGGACGAGTAGATGGGGCTCACCGATAAAAGGGTTCTTCGCTGTTGCACGTGGGTAGAAGCGGCGGCTACGCATCCCCGCCGATAACGGAGCAAGTACATTCGACCGTCGAGGTCGGC
>JANXMS010000507.1 GCA_025354525.1 Acidobacteriota bacterium | reverse complement strand
GGTCAGCGTCTGGGATGGCAACCGCAATAAGCTCTTCCAGGACATCTTCGAAAGTCTCGACTCGACCTCACAAAAGCGCCTCCAAACCAAGGCCCTCGACGAGATCGCCCGCTGCCAAGCCGACGCCCCGGATTACTTCATCAACTACTTCCCCGGCCAGCGCCCCGAACTCGATCAGGCCTATCTCGCCAATGTGATGGAAGCCGAATACGGCCGCAAAATCGACCGCAACAAAAACTATAAACGCATCATCTGGGACAGCGTCGATTCCACCCTCGCCCGCCTCGGCACCGACCATCTCGACGTCCTGATGTGCCCCCACGGCGCCTCCACCTCTGTCGAACTCCTCGCCTATCCCGAAATCTTCGAAGCCTTCGAAGTCCTCAAGAAAACCGGCAAAGTTCGCCATCTCGGCGTCAGCGCCCACACCGACCCCGCCGGCATTCTCGATGCCGCCGCAAAATCAAAAATCTACTCCGTCGCCATGGTCGCCTACAACATCGTCAACCACTCTTACGTTGACAAGGCCCTCGCCGCCGCCCACAAGCGGGGCCTCGGCGTCATCGCCATGAAAGTCGCCCGACCGGTCTACAGCGGTCGCCCCAACGGCCCCGATACGCCCGCCCGCGCCGCCAAAATTGACGCCGCAGTTCCCGGTGGCCTCAAACGCCCGCTCAAAGCCTACTCCTGGGCACTCCGCAGCCCCTACCTCAGCGCCGTGATTAGCGAGATGATCAACCAGTCCATGGTCGACGAAAACCTTCCCCTGGCCGCCACCAAGCGGAAAGCCTAAAGCTTCACCGCCGTCTGCGTCAGCTTCATCGCAACTTCGTAGAATGCGTAAATCGTCAGCCCCAACGCCACGATCGAAGCCAAGCTCCAAAGCTTCTCCCTCGCGTCATCGAAGGGCCGCGGAAAACCCGCCACCCACGCCGACGCAAACCCACCGATCAGCCCCCCCAAATGCGCCGCATTGTCGATCGGAAACATCGGCAGGCTGCCAATGATAAACCCGATCCCGGCGTTGATCATCAACTGCTTCTGCAGGTCCCGAGCGTAGGGGTGCTTGCTCATCACGCCCACCGCAATCAACGCTCCCATCAAACCAAAAATCCCCGCGCTGGCCCCCAACGAAGGAGCCTTCGTCCACACCGCACTCAATAAAAACCCGCACACCGTCGAAATTGTCCAAATCGTGAAGATTCGCCGCGTGCCGAAAATCTCCTCCGCAATTGGCCCGATGTTGTACAAACTCATCATGTTCATGATGATGTGGATCGGATAAATGTGGAGATACCCAGCCGTGACCAGCCGCCACCATTCCCCCGCCGCCAGCCCCGGCAGCGTCTTAGCCGCGTAAAAAGGAAAGGCGTCATTGTTGCCCAAAAGCACAGCCAGGAAGATCGAACTGTTCACGAGCAACAGCAGTCCCGTCGCCATACGATCCGGTGCCATAAGCCCGGATAAACCAGATTGTTGATAAGCCACTGCCCTCATTGTAGCGACGCTGGTACACTTGTTGGTTTAGTGGGTCAAGAAGAAAACAAACTCCGTCAAGACATCGTCGAAATTGGCCGCCTCATGTTCGACAAAGGCTGGGTCGCCTCGAACGACGGCAACATCAGCGTCCGACTCGATGCTGATCGCGTCCTATGTACCCCCACCGGGATCAGCAAAGGCCGCATGGCCGTCGACGATCTCATTATTTGTGACATGACCGGCCGCAAAATCGAAGGTCGCCGCGAGCGCACGAGCGAGATCATGATGCATCTCACGATCTACCAGATGCGCCCCGACATCATGGCCGTCGCCCACGCCCACGCCCCCACCGCCACGGGCTTTGCCGTCGCCGGTCGCGCGCTGAACCTCGCCATCCTCCCGGAAGTCGTCGTCAACCTCGGCTGCGTCCCCCTCGCCGCCTACGGCCTCCCCGGAACCCCCGCCCTCAGCGAGTCCATCAAGCCCTTCGTCCCCCACTACGACGCCATCCTCCTCGGCAACCACGGCGTCGTCTGTGGCGGCACCGACCTTTGGAGCGCCTTCCACAAACTCGAAACCGTCGAGCACGTCGCCCGCATCGCCCTCGTCGCCGAACAACTCGGCGGCCCCAAACTCCTCGACCGCAAGGAGGTCGACCAGCTCTTCGAAGCCCGCGCCCGCTACGGCATCCAGTCCAATTCCAAAGCCCTCCCCGGCTGCCCTATTACCGCCGACGAACTTCCCGCCAGCGACAAAATCACCGTCACTCGCGAAGAGCTCATCGCCCTCATCGACGAAGCCGTCCGCGCCGCGCGCTAACTCTCCCAGCACCCGACCACAAAACTAAGTCTTGACTTTTGCCGGGGGCTGGGGGTAATCTGAGGCACTAAGCACTGCAACTTAGGGAAGTCATGCGCATTCTTTCTGTTCTTCTCCTCTCAATCAGTCCTCTCTTCGCCGTGCCTTACCGCGTGATGACCTCGAACGCGGGTACATTCAACGGATCGACCCCTGTCACCCCTCTTACCTTCCCCCACCGGAACTGGAGCTTTTCGTTTCTAATTGATAGAAATCCAGTGCCGTTGAGCGTTGATTCTTCTAATAGTGCTACCTTCGCGATCTCAGAATTTCAGTACCGGCTCAACGGTTTGCTGGTAGGACTGTACATTGATACTGTAACTTTGTTTACGGATGCTGGCTCAGGTGGGTTCAGGGCATCGCCATTGATCTTTTATTCTCCACAGCTTTTCTCAGGACCAATTTCGTCTCCGACGATGTTGTCCGGCGTGGTCACGGCCCTGCCGGAATCAACTATTAATAACGTCCAGGTCGGTAATGGGATTGATTTGCAGTCCGGCGTCGCCGTCCCCGAGCCCGCCTCAGTCGGCCTAAGTCTGTTAGGTGTCGTCGGCCTGGTCCTCCTCCGCCGCCGCGCCCGCAACTAGCCAATATCCACCACCCCGCATCGACAACGGCCCCCCAGTGCGCGATACTTTGAACTGGAATTATGGGTGAATCACTCGGCATGGTAGAAACGCGCGGCTTGGTCGCAATGATCGAAGCTGCGGACGCAATGGTCAAAGCCGCCAACGTCAAAATCGTTGGCTGGGAAAAGGTCGGCTCCGGCTACGTCACCGTCATCGTCCGCGGCGATGTCGCCTCCGTCCGCGCCGCCACCGACGCCGGTGCCGCCGCCGCCCGCCGTGTCGGCGAACTCGTCAGCGTCCACGTCATCCCCCGACCGCACGGCAACCTCGAAAACGTACTGCCAATCGGCAAGGCCAACGGCAAATAAATGATCTTGGCTCGCGTAGTCGGAACCATCGTCGCCACCCGCAAGGACCCCCGCCTCGAAGGCAAAAAGCTCTTGATCATCAAGCCCATCACCCCCGAAGGCAAGGATGAAGGCAACTACCTCATCGCCGTCGATTCCGTCGGCGCCGGCTTCCGCGAAACCGTCATCGCCGTCACCGGCAGCTCCGCCCGCATGGCCGATGGCTGCAAAGATCGTCCCGTCGATACCGCCATTATCGGCATTGTCGATACCATCAGCCTCGACAAGAAGAGCAAGTAGCCATGTACATCGGCAAGGTCATCGGCCGCGTCGTCGCCACCATTAAAGACCCCGGCCTCGCCTCCCAACGCCTCCTCATCGTCCAACCCCTCACCCCGCAACTGGAACCCACCGGCAAGCAAATCGTCTGCACCGATTCCCTCGGCGTCGGCTCCGGCCAACTCGTCTATTGGACCCGCGGCAAAGAATCCAGCTTCCCCTTCCTCCCCGCCGAAGTCCCCACCGATACGACCATCGTCGGAATCGTCGACCGGCTCAACCTATGCTGATCGCCCGCGTCATCGGCGACGCCACCGCCACAATCAAGGACCCCAGCCACGAAGGTCAGAAGCTCCTCCTCGTGCAACCGGTCCAACTTGATCTCTCCACCCCCCGCGGTGATGCTGTCATCGCCGTCGACGCCGTCGACGCCGGCCCCGGAGACCTCGTTCTACTAGCCATCGAAGGCTACTGCGCCATGACCGCCGTCGGTCGCCCGGATTCACCGATCGATGCCGCGGTGATCGGTGTCATTGACCGCGTCGACCTCGTCTAACCGGCTCCGCCTCACCCCCAACTTGATCTCTCCACCCCCCGCGCTGATGCCGTCGACGCCGACCCCGGAGACCTCGTTCTACTACAGCAAATCTTGACTTAATAGAGGTCATATCCGCGACGTCTGAAGAGATCAGGAGCAATGTCGGGAGAGAGGAAGGGGCAGCGAGCCTCGGCGAGATCGACTACAAGCGCATGCATTGACGGGGACCTGAGCTGGGACAAACGTAGTTTGACGTCCGCCCAATACGGGGCCGGTAGTTCGGGTTTCCAGAACGCCTCCATTAAGACGGGTATCGCTCTAGCCATCGAAGGCTACTGCGCCATGACCGCCGTCGGTCGCCCGGATTCACTGATCGATGCCGCGGTGATCGGTGTCATTGACCGCGTCGACCTCGTCTAACCGGCTCCGCCGCACCCTCGTACTCCCGCCAGACCGGCGCAGCAACAAAGCCACCATCGTCCCCACCAGTAACATGCGAGCTATGGCCAAGCCGTAATACATCCGCTCCAAAGCCGCAAATTGAGCGGCGGCTGGCGGCACAGGGGGAACCACCCGAAAATCCAGTTGCCGACCCACCGCCACGATCTGGGGCGTCAAGCAGAAACCCGAAGCCGCGCCCAGTAACAACAACACCGCCGTAAGGATGATCAACACTTTGCCGCTCTTATTCATCACCACTACTACGAACAGGAACAGGCAGATCAACAAGTCGGCATTGCCCCAAAACTCCAACAGACCGCGGCTCAATTCGGAATTCCCATGCAGCAGCATGGTCTGTACCCTGTCCTTGCCCAGCACGTCAATCCACTTACTCGCTTCGTGCGGCGGATTCGCCATCAGATTCCCCACTGTGCGTAGGCTCAGAAAGGTGACATAAACCACCATTCCCATCCCACCCAGCCATAAGCCCAGGACAGAAGAGATCATTCGACGAGAGTGCATGAGTGTTCTAGTTTACCAAAACTTAAGCTATTGTTCGGTCATCCGGATGTCTTTCAAAATCAATCCCCAACCCGCCCCACCCCGCGCCCGTCCCCAAGCGTCTTCCTCCACCAGTGCCGCCACATCCACCCTGTCCCCCGCCCGAAACTGCCCCGCCAATTCCGCCATCCCCCAACCCTTCACCTGTTTCATTACGCCCCCCTGCCGCACCTTCAAAAACAGGTGCCGTTCGTTCTTCACCTCCGGCGTCGTCGCCAAGTCCACCCCTCGCAATATGACAAGCGGTGGCTGATTACCCGCCCCAAACGGAGCCAGACTCAGCAATTCCATCGCCCCCTGTTCCTCCAACTCCGCCAACGTCGCCTCGGCGTCAATCGCAATCACCGGCCGCAACTCCTCCGGACCCAACCGCGCCCCCGCATACGCCTCAAATCGCGCCCGAAACTCCGCAATGTTCTCCGACCTCATCGTCAGCCCCGCCGCCTGTTTGTGCCCCCCAAACTTCACGAACAGCTCCGGCATACCCTCCAGCGCCTCTAGCAAATGAAACGTCGCCGGGCTCCGTCCCGATCCCTTCGCCTCGCCCGTCTCCGGGTCTTCGCTCAACACAAACACCGGCCGCGAATACCGCTCCGCCAACCGCCCCGCCACGATCCCCACCACGCCCTGATGCCACCCTACCGCCGAATACACCAGCCCCGACTGCTCGTCGCTCACCGCAATCCCCTCGCATACTCCCAGAATCTCATCCGTAGTTGCCCTCCGCGTCCTGTTCATCGCGTCCAGCGCCTCCGCCAACTCCCGCGCCCGCGCCCCATCGGTCGTCAGAAACAGTTCAATCACATTCCGCGCATCGTCCATCCGTCCCGCCGAATTGATCCGTGGCCCAATTTGAAACCCCACCTGCCGCGCCGAAATCGCCGCCCCCTCCTCCAAGCCCGCCACCTGGAACAACGCCTTCAAACCGATGTTTCGAGGGTCCCGCAACCCTTCCAACCCGTGCGTCACAATCACCCGATTCTCGCCCGTCAACGGCACCACATCCGCCACCGTCGCAATCGCCGCCAACTTCAAAAACGAACCCAGCAACCGCTGCCGCTTGCCCTCTTCCCAACCCAACTCCACAAACAACGCCTGCGCCAATTTCAACGCCACCGCCGCCCCGCACAAGTTCTTTTCCGGATACAAACAGTCCGCCCGATTCGGGTTCAACACCGCCACCGCCGCCGGCAACTCGCCCTCCGGCAAATGGTGGTCCGTCACAATCACGTCGATCCCCAACTGCCTCGCGTGCGCCACCACCGCCCCCGCCCGAATACCCGTGTCCACGCTCACAATCAGTCCCACCCCATCCGCCGCCGCTTGCTCCACCACCTCCGCCCGCATCCCGTAGCCTTCCTTCATCCGGTGCGGTACATGAAACCCCACCTCCGCCCCCGCCAGCCGCAAGGCGCTCACCAAAATCACCACCGCCGACGTCCCGTCCACGTCGTAGTCCCCGTACAGCAAAATCTTCTCCCGGCTCTTCACGGCGGCCCCCAACCGACGCGCCGCCTTCCCCATATCCGCCAGCAAATACGGATCGTGCAACTCCTCGAGCGAAGGCCGCAGAAACTTCTCCGCCGCCCCCGCCTCCCGGATCTCCCGCGTCCACAGTACCCGCGCCGCCGCCAGCCCCAGCCCTAAAGCCGCAGCCAATTCCGAGACAGGACCCGGCGGATGCACCGGCATATTCCACCGCGCAGCTTTCCGCCCGCTAGTCAGTTGCGTGAGAAGAAGCCACCCGTCATGGGGTCTTCCTCCTCGCTTTCCTCTCCCGCCGGCAGCCACAAATCAATATCGTTCATGATCGAAAGTAACTCGTTCATAAACTCGCTCCGCGCCTCAAACATATATACCCGACTTTCAAAGTCAAAGCTGATCTCAATCTGCGACGTGAAACCCGTATAAGGCTGTAACTTCTTCAGCCGCCGTTCCATGTCCCGCCGCTCCGGCTGCGGCATCTCGCAATCGGCCAACTCTTCGTTCACGTCATCAATGTTCTGCTGCTCAAAGCCGCGCGCGTGCAACACAATCACCTTCACCCCGAGCCGCTGCGAACACTCCACAAACTCTCGGAAATCAGGCCGTTTCTCCACGTCCCACATCACCACGCTCCCGTCGTCGGTCAACCGCGATTCGCCGTGAAAAATCACGACCCCCCGCGACTCCAAATACGGTGGCAATTCGTTCTTCAAACTATCCAAGTCAGGCTGCATGAGTTAGTAATCCGTCGCGGGCTTGCCCGCCTTTGTCTTGTCACTGCGGGTCATGATCAAAATCTCTTCGCGCTGCTGGCCGGCGAGGTCCCGCGCCGCCGGAGTCACAATGCACTTAGCGCAAATATATATCTTCTTACCACTGCGGATCGCATCACGAACATCATTCTCGCACACAAAATCTACCGTAACCGGCTGTGCTTCGGGCGTCACTGGCCCCTCGCGCTTCGCCAAAAATCGGTCCACAATCCCCGCCGTCGCCGACGGCACCGCCGCCACTCCGCGATTGGCCAAATACCGCTCCACCGCCGCCGCCACCCGATTCTTGTCCACCGCCGCGTCGCCCATAGCTGTAGTCCCTACTCTCGCAGGCTTTCCCAACGCAGGCAAGGCCTCATGCGGTTCCCGCACCGCCCACGCCACCCGCTTAATGTTTAAAAGATGTAGCGGCGTCACGTTGTCGCCCGTCGAATTCCCCGCCACCGCCCCACATCCCAACGTCATCGCCGGAAATAGGTTCGTCGTAATTCCCACCGATCCCTGCGGCGTCGGCGAATTCACGAGGATCCGATGTGCCGGCATCCGTAGCCCATACTCCCGCGCCCGCCCCTCATCCTGCGTATAAATCCCGCACGTATGGCCCAACCCATGGAACCGCAGCACCGCCTCGCAAGCCACCAGCGCCGCTCCCCAATCGGCCACAAAATGCACCGCCAACACCGGCGAAAGCTTTTCCGCCGACAGCGGATACTCCTTCCCAATTCCGCCAATCTCACACGCCAAAACTCGCGTTCCCGCCGCCACCCTAAATCCCGCCGCCTGCGCAATCACCGGTGCCGCATGCCCCACCAACTCCGGATTCACCGCCGTCCCTTTCGAAAATAATACCCGCTCCAAAGCTTTCGTCTCGTCCGCCGAACAAACGTGCGCCCCTTGCGCCCCCAGCGCCTCCAATACGGCCTCCCTACGACTCCTCTCGGCCACCAAAGTCTGCTCGCTCGAACAAAGTGTCCCAAAGTCAAAAGACTTCCCCGACAAAATCTTGCCCACCGAATCACTCACATCGGCCGAACTATCCAGCAACACCGGCACATTCCCCGGCCCCACCCCATACGCCGGCTTCCCGCTCGAATAAGCGGCTCTCACCATCGCCCCGCCCCCAGTCGCCAGAATCACCGCCGTCTTCGGATGCCGCATCAACGCGTTCGTCGCTTCCAAAGTCGGTTGCGTCAGGCATTGCAACAACCCCTCCGGCGCCCCTGCCGAAATCGCCGCCCGGTACAGCGTCTCCACCGTCGCACAGCTACATCCCTTCGCCCGAGGGTGCGGGCTTATCACAATCGCGTTCCCCGCCTTCAGCGAAATCAGGCTCTTATAAATCGCCGTCGAAGTCGGATTCGTCGTCGGCAGCACCGCCGCGACAACTCCCAACGGAGCCGCGATTTCCGTTATCCGTTCCTCGGCCAACTCGCGCAAAATGCCAATCGTCCGCATCCCCCGCAACCGTTGCGGCAGCAACTCCGCCGCCAGCAAGTTCTTGGCAAACTTGTCCGCCGCGTTCCCATAACCGGTCTCTTCCGCCGCCATCTCGGCCAACTTCCGCGCGTTGCCACGCGCCGCTTCCGCCATCCGCTCGACGATCGCGTCCACCTGCTCCTGGCTGAAGTGGCGATACTTCTCCCAGGCCGCCCAGGCTTTCTCAACCTTCGTGCGGACCTCTTGGATCGTTATCAAGTCCGGATCGTGCAGCATCGCTGCCAGTACCTAGCCGTGGCCTACTTCTCGGACTTCTTCATCGCGCCGGGGAGAATCTTTTCGACTTCCTCGTGCGGATTCGGGATCACATGCACCGCCACCAGCTCACCAACGCGCCGTGCCGCCGCCGCGCCTGCGTCCGTGGCAGCTTTCACTGCGCCCACGTCGCCGCGCACCGTCACCGTCACATAGCCCGCGCCAATGTATTCTTTGCCGGTCAACGTTACGTTCGCCGTCTTGACCATGGCATCGGCCGCTTCAATCGCGCCGATCAGCCCTTTCGTTTCTACCATGCCGAGTGCTTCCATAGGATCTCAAGCGAGAGTACCACAATACGCCCCGCATTTCTCCCCCATGCCCACCATCATGATACGGTAAGGGAATGATAGAGACCATAATGGTGCCCTTGTCGGTCAGGCGGCAACAGTAGACCAAGCGCAGACCGCTGTTGGCGTCGCCCGCCTTCTGGCGCTCGAACTGTTTCGCGAAAACAAAGTCTCGCTCGGGCGGGCCGCCGAGCTCTGTCAGACCCCCATCGAAGACTTCATCAAGTTTGCCGCCGAACCGGATGTCCCGCTCCACTACGGAATCGAGCAACTAGAAGAAGATAGAGTTACCATTCGACAACTTCTCTCGTGAACGTTGTCTCAAAACGCCTCGCCGCTCATCACTCTTGCCAGGCTCGACTGTCTTCACTTGCTGTCTGGGCTCTTCATCACGGTCTTCATCGCGCGGAAAGTCGACAAGTTTGCCGCCGAACCGGATGTCCCGCTCCACTACGGAATCGAGCAACTAGAAGAAGATAGAGTTACCATTCGACAACTTCTCTCGTGAACGTTGTCTCAAACGCCTCGCCGCTCATCACTCTTGCCAGGCTCGACCGTCTTCACTTGCTGTCTGGGCTCTTCATCACGGTCGTCATCGCGCGGAAAGTTGACAATAAAATAGTTATCGACGGTGCAGGTAAATTCAAGGCCTCTGCTGTTTCTGAAGCGCCGTGAATCAAGGTAGCGAACATCTCCAATCCGCTTTCCATGCCCGCGCTGAGCAAGCGGTTTGGCCTCGCAGCCGGGGAAACCAGCGCGGTCATCCTTAGCCCAGGAGTTAGGTATCCAACTCGTTCTGATGGATGAATCGCGTGGCCGCCGCATGGCCCAGCCGATGGGGCTCGCTGTACTCGGTTGCTTCGGTCTCCTTGAAGAACTCTATCGCCGCGGCGCTCTCTCGGATCTTCGAAGCGCCTACCGGAATCTCATCGCTCAAGGGATTCGCCTGGATCGCAGCACCCTTGATGCGAGCCTTCACCGCCTTGAACTGCCTCCGCTTTAGACGCGGAAAGTTTGTCCTGTGACCTCCGTACTCGAAGAACTACAATAGAAAAGGGCGTCTCGCCCCCGCGTTTGGTTCCGCCCTCGGCCGTTCCTCACATCCCCATCCCCATATTTATAAATGATCACGCTCAACCTCGCCGGCAAGCGCTTCGGCCCCAAACTGCTCTTTGAAAATGTCTCCTGGCTCATCACCCCCCAGGAACGCGCCGGCCTCGTCGGCGGCAACGGAACCGGTAAATCCACCCTCCTTAAAATCCTCGGCGGCATGGATACCCTCGACTACGGCTCCATCCAGTTCACTAAAGGCATGACCCTCGGCTACCTCCCCCAGGACGGCCTTGCCCTCAGCGGCCGCACCGTCTTCGCCGAATGCATGAGCGTCTTCGACGACCTCAAAGCCATGGAGCACGAAATGGAAGCACTCACCGGCTCCATGTCCGAACTCGATCCCACCAGCCCCGAATACCAAGTCGTAACCGACCGCTTCCACCGCCTCGAAAACGAATTCACCACCCGCGACGGCTACACCGTCGAATCCCAAGTCGGCATGGTCCTCGACGGCCTCGGCTTTCATAAGGACGACTGGCGCCGTCCCACAGAAGAATTCTCCGGCGGCTGGCAAATGCGCATCGCCCTCGGCAAACTCCTCCTCGCCAAACCCAGCCTCCTCCTCCTCGACGAACCCACCAACCATCTCGATATCGAAGCCCGCGACTGGCTTGAACACTATCTCCAGACGTACCCTTACGCCTTCGTCATGATCTCGCATGACCGCTACTTCCTCGACGTCACCGTCAAGAAGATCGTCGAAATCTGGAATAAGGGCATGCATTTCTACAGCGGCAACTACGAGAAGTATCTCGAGCAGAAAACCGACCGCCGTCTCCAACTCGAAGCCGCCTACCGCAACCAGAAAGACCGTATCGAAGCACTCGAAGCCTTCATCAACCGCTTCCGAGCCCAAGCCACCAAAGCCAAGCAGGTCCAAAGCCGCATCAAGGAACTCGACAAAATCGAGCGTATCGATATTCCACCCGACGAAAAGACCATCCACTTCTCCTTCCCCCAGCCCAAAGCCAGCGGCCGCGTCGTCGCCGAATGCAAGGGCATCGCCAAGGTTTACGGCCAGAAAACCGTCTTCTCCGACGTCACATTCACCATTGAACGCGGAGACCGCATCGTCCTCGTCGGCCACAACGGAGCCGGTAAGTCAACTCTCATCAAACTCCTCGCCGGCTCCGAGCCCTTAACCCGGGGCACTTACGACCTCGGCTATAACGTCGATGTCGATTACTTCGCCCAGGATCAGTACAAAGAATTAGACGTCAACGCGACGATCCTGGATGACTTAACCAGCATTGGCGGCGGCAAAACCCAAACCGAACTTCGCAGTCTCCTCGGCTGTTTCCTCTTCAGTGAGGACGACGTTTTCAAGCGGATCGGCGTGCTTTCCGGTGGCGAACGCAACCGTTACGCCCTCGCCAAGATGCTCCTCCGCCCGTCGAACTTCATGCTCCTCGACGAGCCGACCAATCACTTGGACATGCGCGCAAAGGACGTTCTCCTCACCTCCCTATCGAACTTTACGGGTACGGTTGTCCTCGTCTCCCACGACCGTTATTTCATCGACAACTTAGCCACCAAGGTCTTCGAAGTCGGCAACGGGACCATCGAAGTATTCCCCGGTACTTACGAAGAGTATTTGTGGAAGAAGTCCGGTCAGGACGAAGTCTTAGAAGCGAAGATGATCGAACAGTTAGCGACGACGGCTGCTGCCGCCGCCCCGCCCGCTGCGGTCGAGGCCAAGAAGCGCGTCAACCCCATGAAGTTGAAGCACCTCCAGGACCGGTGCAAGCAGTTAGAGCGAGAGATCGCCTCCGCCGAAACCGACATCGCCGCCCTCGAAGCCGCCCCCTACGTCAACCCCGAAGAGGCCCAGCGAACCGGAATCAAGCTGGACCAGCGCCGCAAGGACTTAGAAAATCACATGGCCGAATGGGAAGAAACCTCCGCTACCCTCGAGTCACTCGGCTGAACAGCACGCGATCAAAGTCTTAGAAGCGAAGATGAGCAAAAGGCGCGTCAACCCCATGCCTCCAGGACCGCTGCAAGCAGTTACAGCAAGAGATCGCCTCCGCCGAAACCGACATCGCCGCCCTCGAAGCCGGCCCCTACGTCAACCCCGAAGAGGCCCAGCGAACCGGAATCAAGCTGGACCAGCGCCGCAAAGATCTAGAAAACCACATGGCCGAAGGGGAAGAAACTCCGCAACCCTCGAGTCACTCGGCTGAACAGCACGCGATCGAAGTCTTAGAAGCGAAGATGAGCAAAAGGCGCGTCAACCCCATGCCCCCAGGACCGCTGCAAGCAGTTACAGCAAGAGATCGCCTCCGCCGAAACCGACATCGTCGCCCTCGAAGCCGCCCCCTACGTCAACCCCGAAGAGGCCCAGCGAACCGGAATCAAGCTGGACCAGCGCCGCAAGGATCTAGAGTAAGCGGTCGACCATCCCCAGCCTTGCGAAAGTTCTGAATTTACGCTAGGCCTGCTGCCGCCGCCACCAAGCTGCCGGGGTCAGTTCCGCGGCCTCGCTCACCTTCCGGTCGCCCATCCCCGGCAGCACGCTCAGCAGAT
>JANXMS010000496.1 GCA_025354525.1 Acidobacteriota bacterium | reverse complement strand
ACCCTGTCCCGGTCGCGGCAAAAGGCGCTGACCGAGTTCCCGGCGCGGTCGTTGTCGATGACGCACCTCGAACCGGGCGGCGATCATTTGAAGGCTGGCTCGCAGTGGCGCACCCGGTCCCGGTCGCGGCAAAAGGCACCGAGCGAGTTCCCGGCGCGGTCGTTGTCGATGACGCACCTCGGACCGGGCGGCGATCATCGGAATGCCGACTCGCAGCGTCGCACCCTGTCCCGGTCGCGGCAAAAGGCGCTGACCGAGTTCCCGGCGCGGTCGTTGTCGATGACGCACCTCGAACCGCGCGGCGATCATTGGAAGGCTGGCTCGCAGTGGCGCACCCGGTCCCGGTCGCGGCAAAAGGCACCGAGCCACCTCCCGGCGCGGTCGCTGTCGACGACGCACCCCGAACCGGGCGGCGATCATTGGAAGGCTAGCTCGCAGTGGCGCACCCTGTCCCGGTCGCGGCAAAAAGCACCGAGCGGGTTCCCGGCGCGGTCGTTGAGAAAGTTGGCATTAGTGGAGGGACGATGAAACACCTCGACGACGCGGAGTTAATGGCGGTGATGGACGGCGAACCGGGCGGCGAACATCTGAAGGGTTGCTCGCAATGCCGGGCGCGATACCGCGTGCTGGAAAAGGCCCTTAAAGAGTTCACGGCGATGCATCGGCCCACCAACACGCCTACTTGGAAGTTCGCGGCGGTGGCGGCAATGCTCGTGATGGGCATAGGGATCTGGTGGGGCCAGAAACGGACCGATCTGCCAAACCCGAGCTTCACCCCAGGAGCGACCCGGCCGATGACACAGCAACAGGTTTGCGTCGCCCTGGCGCAGGATGACGACCGAACCGCGCCGCGTGAGATGGCCGCGGTCGTCTTCACCCAATATGGAATCAAAGATCCCAAACCTAAGGCTTACGAAGTCGACTACCTGATCACGCCCGCCTTGGGCGGTGCCGAAGTTGTGAAAAACTTATGGCCGCAGCCCTACGCCGGCAGCGTTTGGAACGCCCGTGTGAAGGATGCACTGGAGGACTATTTGCGGACGATGGTCTGCAACGGTCGACTGGAACTGGCGACGGCCCAGGAAGAGATCGCCGCAGACTGGATTGGCGCTTATCGGAAGTATTTCCGCACCGATGCCCCGCTCCCGGCCCACGCGCATTTCGTCAAGGACCGGGCATGGGAGTAGCATTCACGATATAGTTTGGGCATGCTCCGAGTTGTAGCCTTTTTTCCGGCCTTGTTGCTGGCCCAGCAGCCAGTCATTGATCAGTACTGCGTTGGTTGCCATAACGGCACCTCAAAAGCCGCTGGCTTAGCGCTGGATACCGCCAAGGCGGACGACACAGCGACGTGGGAAAAGGTGCTGCGACGAGTGCGGGGCCGGACCATGCCGCCCGTCGGCTTGCCCCGGCCAAAAGAGGCCGACTATCAGAACCTGGTGGCAACTTTGGAGTCAAAGCTTGACGCCGGCAAGACGGACCCTGGTCGGACCGATACCTTTCGACGGTTGAACCGAACCGAGTATCAAAACGCCATTCGCGATCTGCTGGCCGTCAATGTCGACGTCACCGGGTTGTTGCCCAGCGATGACTCGAGCCACGGGTTCGACAACGTGACCGTAGGAAATCTGTCCCCCACATTGCTCGAACGCTACCTGGGCGCGGCCCGCAAAATCAGCCGGTTGGCAATTGGGATTCCGCCGAAACAGGCGGGCGGTGAAACCGTTATGCTGCCGCCGGACCTGACGCAGGAAGAGCACTTCGAAGACCTGCCACTAGGCACCCGCGGCGGGACCGTCGTCAAGTACACCTTCCCCCTCGACGCTGAGTACGAGATTCAAATCCGTCTCCAGCGCGATCGTAACGAACACGTCGAAGGCCTCCGTGGGACCCACGTCGTCGAGTTGATGCTCGACGGCGAACGGATTCAAGCGTTCACCGCTAAGCCGCCCACACAGGGGCAAGATCATTCGGTGGTCGATCGGGAGTTCAACGTTCGCCTCCGCGTCAGCGCCGGTCCGCACGTGTTGGCAGCGGCGTTTCCAAAACAAAGTTCGACCCTGCTCGAGACCGAACGGCAGCCCTACCAAGCGCACTTCAATATGGATCGCCATCCGCGCATCACCCCGGCCGTTTTTTCGGTCACCGTCAACGGGCCCTACGCCGTGAAGGGCCCCGGCGATACGCCGAGCCGCCGAGCGATTTTTGTCTGCAAGACTGAGGACGAAGCCTGCGCCAAGAAGATCCTGTCCGGACTCATGCGCCGGGCTTATCGTCGGCCCTCCACCGACGCCGATCTTGCCATTCCGCTCAAGTTCTATCGGGAAGCCCGAAAGAGTGAAGGGTTTGAGTCCGGTATCGAGATGGGCCTCCGCGCCGTGCTCGTCAGCCCTGAGTTCCTGTTTCGCGTCGAACAGGACCCGGCCAGCGTAGCGCCGAAGTCGGTCTATCGGATCACTGGTCTGGAACTGGCGTCGCGGCTCTCGTTCTTCCTGTGGAGCAGCATTCCGGACGAAGAGCTGCTGGCCGCAGCAGTCCGCGGAGACCTGCA
The DNA here is from genome assembly GCA_025354525.1 of Acidobacteriota bacterium. Taxonomy (GTDB): domain Bacteria; phylum Acidobacteriota; class Terriglobia; order Bryobacterales; family Bryobacteraceae. The sequence goes on along the minus strand of JANXMS010000496.1, from coordinate 15,453 downwards.
TCAGCCAGCCGTGCTGCAGAAACAGGTGAAGCGGATGTTGGCCGACGAGCGGTCTAAGATGCTCGTCACGAACTTCGCCGACCAGTGGCTCTACCTGCGAAACCTAGCGTCAATCACGCCCGATATGCGAGCCTTTCCTGACTTTGACGACAACCTCCGCAAAGCGTTCCGTAAGGAAACCCATCTCTTCTTTGAGAGCGTAATGCGCGAAGACCGCAGCGTGCTCGACCTGCTCCGCGCCGACTATAGCTTTCTGAACGAGCGCTTGGCCAAGCACTACGGCGTGCCGAACGTCTACGGCAGCCGCTTCCGAAAAGTGACGTTTGGGCCGGAGACGCCACGCGGCGGCTTATTGCGCCAAGGCAGCATTCTGACCGTCACCTCTTACGCCACGCGGACCTCGCCCGTCATCCGCGGCAAGTGGATCCTCGACAACATACTAGGCGTTCCGCCTCCACCCCCGCCGCCGAACGTACCGGCGCTGGAAGAAGCCAAAGCCGCGCTGAAGAAAATGACGATGCGCGAGCGCCTCAGCGAGCACCGCAAGAATCCAGCCTGTTCGGGTTGCCACAAGTTGATGGACCCGGTCGGCTTTTCGCTTGAGAATTTCGACGCCGTTGGCCGCTGGCGCCAAGCCGAAGATGGCACGCCCGTTGACGTCAGCGGTGGCTTGCCGGATGGTGCCAAGTTTGTCGGCGTCGCAGGCCTGGAAAAGGCCTTGCTGACACGGCCCGAGCTTTTTGCTACAACCATTACAGAGAAGCTGTTGACCTATTCGCTCGGTCGGGGGGTGGAATTCTCGGACGCCCCGGCAGTGCGACAGATCGTGCGACAAGCGCAAAAGTCCGATTTCCGGTTCTCCTCGTTCATTCAAGGGATTGCCGGCAGCCCGTCGTTTCAGTTGAGGAGAGCCCAATGATCATTACGAAGAAGTCCCTACCACGGCGCGCGTTGCTGCGCGGAATGGGAGCGTCGCTGGCGCTACCCTTGCTCGATGCGATGCTGCCTTCGATGACAGCGCTCGCAGCATCCCCGGCAAAGCCGGTCCGGCGCTTGGGCTATGTCTATATCCCGATGGGCGCGCATATCAAAGATTGGACGCCGCCCGGGAGCGATCTTCGCCAACTGTCGCCGATTCTAAAAAGCTTGGCACCGGTGATCGACCACTGTACCGTGTTGAGCAACATGGAGCTGCGGAACGCGTATCCGGGAACGCATGCCACCTCAAACGCCGCCTTCTTGAGCGCCGCGACCGCGAAGTGGACCGAGAGCACCGACTACCATCTCGCCACCACCGCCGACCAAGTCGCCGCGCAGCAGATCGGCCAAGGTACCCGTCTGCCCTCCCTCGAACTTTCGATGGACTTGCTGACCACCGTCGGCCAGTGCGACAACGGCTACGCCTGCGTATACCAGAACAACCTATCCTGGTCGACCCCGACCACTCCGCTCCCCGCCGAAGCGCATCCCCGCATCGCTTTCGAACGGCTGTTCGGCGATGGCGGAACGGCGAAGGATCGCCAGTCCGAACTGCGGAAAGACGCTAGCCTGCTCGACTGGATGAGCGCCGACATTGCTCGTCTGCAGCGGAAGCTGGGGCCCGGCGACCGGAACAAGATGGCCGAGTATCTCGACACCGTCCGCGAAGTCGAGCGCCGGATTCAAAAGGCCGAGAAAGCCACCGCCGAATCGAAGCTGCCAGATCTGGACCGCCCCGTCGGCGTGCCGGCTTCCTACGGCGACCACGCGAAGTTGATGTTCGACTTGCAAGTGCTCGCGCTGCAGGGCGACGTGACCCGCGTCATCACTTTCCAATTAGCCCGCGAGACCAGCACGCGGACCTATCCCGAGATCGGCGTTTCCGACCCGCATCATCCGCTCACGCACAACAGCGGCGACCCGGAAAAATTGGCGCGCGTGGCCAAGATCAACGCCTACCATCTCTCCTTGTTCGCCTATTTCCTGGAACGGCTGAAGGCCATTCCGGACGGCGACGGGACGTTGCTGGACCATTCGATTTATCTCTACGGCAGCGGCATGGGCAACCCCGACAAGCACGATCATGTGAACCTGCCCATCCTGGTGGCTGGCGGCTTAGCCGGTCCAAAAGCGGGCGGGCGGCACATCCGTTACGACAAGCCGACGCCGCTGGCGAATCTGCATTTGACGCTACTCGACCGCGTGGGTGCTCGTCTCGATTCCTTCGCCGATAGCAATGGGAAAATCCCCGAGTTGACGATCTGAAAATGCGACGCTGGACGATAGGACTGGTAGTGGCGGGCGGCTTGCTGGCCGCCGACGGAACGACGGCGCTGCAACGGGCCGCGCACCGCGACGACATGGCCGCGGTGGAGCAGTTGCTCCGCGCCGGAGAGGACGTGAAGGCCGCCAACCGTTACGGCGTCACGGCGCTTGCGCTGGCGTGCACGAACGGCAACGGCAAGATGGTGGCCCGGTTGCTCGCCGCCGGAGCCGATCCGAATGCCGAGCTTCCAGGCGGCGAAACGGCGCTGATGACGGCGGCGCGCACCGGCAGCGTCGAGGCGGTTCGGGCGTTGCTCTCCAAAGGCGCTAACGTCAAAAGCAAGGAAAAGAAGTACGGGCAGACGGCGTTGCACTGGGCCGCCGCCGAGGGCCACGTGGGCGTGATCGAAGAGCTGGTCAAGGCCGGGGCCGAAGTGGGCGAACGGCTCGACTCGGGCTATACCCCGCTGCTGTTTGCCGTGCGCGAAGGTCAGCTCCCTGCCGTAAAGGCTCTCGTCAAGGCTGGCGCGGATGTAAACGATACAACCCCGACGGGCGGACGGCGGGCCGCTCCTGCGCGGTCCCCTCGGCCAGGGACGTCTGCGCTTATTTTGGCGGCCTTGAACGGGCACTTCGAGCTCGGGGCGTGGTTGCTCGACGCCGGGGCCAACCCGAACGCCGATGGGTCGGGTTACGCCGCGCTGCATGTGGTGACGTGGGTCCGAAAGCCGGGCGGCGGAGACAACGATCCGGCCCCGGATGGATCCGGCAGCATGACCAGCCTGGATTTCGTGAGGAAGTTGGTAGCCAAGGGCGCGGACGTGAACGCTCGCATGCCGAAGAAGATCAGCGTCGGACTGACCGGCTTGAACACGGCCGGAGGGACGGCCTTCTTCTTGGCAGCGCGAACCGCCGACGCGGAGCTGATGCGCGAACTGGCCAAGCTCGGCGCCAATCCGAAGTTGCCGAACGAGAACGGTTCGACGCCGTTGATGGCGGCGGCGGGTTTGGGGACACGGTCGCCGGGCGAAGACGCTGGGACGGAGGCGGAGGTCGTGCAGGCGCTCGAAGTGGCACTTGAGATGGGGAATGATATCGACGCCGTCGACCAGAACGGCGAGACCGCAATGCACGGCGCGGCCTATAAGAACGTGCCGCAGGCCGTCCTGCTGCTGGCCCAGCGCGGAGCCAAGCGCGAAGTGTGGGACCGGAAAAACAAGTTCGGTTGGACGCCCATGCGGATAGCCGAAGGCTATCGGTTCGGGAACTTTAAGCCGTCGGATGTGACGATGGCGGCCATTCGCAAGGTGATGGCGGACGTGAACCGTTAGACCATTCCGATGGATTTGACGGCGGAGAAGGGTTTGCGGACGCGGTCGCCCGGCGAAGGCGGAGGTCGGGCAGGTGCTTAAGCGACGCCGTCGACGAGGACGGCGAAATCGCGATGCCCAATGTGGAGCCTAGCGTGAGGTGTTGAACCGAAAAAAACACGTTCCGTTAGACCCCCATGCGGATCGCGGAAGGCCATCGGTTCGGTAACCATAAGCTGTACGATGGCGGCGTTAGGTTTGCGGACGCGGTCGCCCGGCGAAGGCGGAGGTCGGGCAGGTGCTTAAGCGAGGTCGTCGACGAGGACGGCGAAATCGCGATGCCCCATGTGGGGCCTAACGTGAGGTGGTGCACCGAAAGAAGCAAGTTCGCCTGGACCCCCATGCGGATCGCAGAAGGGCATCGGTTCGGGAACCATAAGCCGTCGGATGTGACGATGGCGGCGGCAGCTTTGCGGACGCGGTCGCCCGGCGAAGGCTGAGGTCGTGCAGGTGCTTAAGCGACGCCGTCGACCACGACGGCGAAGTCGCGATGTCCAAGGTGGGGCCTAACTTGAGGTGTTGCACCGAAAGAAGCAAGTTCGGCTGTACACTCATGCGGATCGCAGAAGGCCATCGGTTCGGGAACTATAAGCCGTCGGATGTGACGATGGCGGCGGCAGGTTTGCGGACGCGGTCGCCCGGCGAAGGCGGAGGTCGGGCAGGTGCTTAAGCGACGCCGTCGACCAGGACGGCGAAGTCGCGATGTCCAATTTGGAGCCTAGCGTGAGGTGTTGCACCGAAAGAAGCAAGTTCGGCGGTACACTCATGCGGATCGCAGAAGGCCATCGGTTCGGGAACCATAAGCCGTCGGATGTGACGATATCGGCCTTTCGCAAAGTGATGGCGGAAACGAACCGTTAAACTATTCGAATGGACTTAGAGCTAAGCGGGAATGTGGCCGTCGTCACGGGCGGGGCGAGCGGCATTGGTCTGGCGTGTGCAGAGGCGTTGGAGCGAGAGGGTTGCCGGGTAGCGATCTGGGATCGGAACGGGCCCGGGAAGGTGGACGTAAGTTCGGCGGTGTCCGTTGCGGAGGCGTTGCGCGAGACGGAGAGCCGGTTGGGGCCGGTTCGGCACTTGGTGCACGCGGCGGCGATGGGATCGGGGAAATTCGGGTTTCCGTTTTTGAATTTGGCGCCGGGGGATTGGGGCCGGGTGCTCGAAGTGAACGTGATGGGGATGCTGCACGTGGCGCAGGCGTTGGCCCCGGTGATGATGGAGCGGCGGATGGGGACGATGGTGTTCATCGGGTCGGTGGCCGGGCAGATCGGGTCGCAGACGGACCCACCTTATTCGGCGAGCAAGGCCGCGAACATCAACTTTGCACAGTGCCTGGCGAAGGATTTGGCGGGGTACGGGGTGCGGGTAAACACGGTGAATCCGGGGATGGTGAAGACGCCGCTGAACCGAGCGGTGTGGCAGGCGTGGCACGATCAGCAGCCGGAGGGGCTGCGGCGGACTTACGACGAATGGGCGGGAGACAAGATCAAAGCCGTGGCACCGCTAGGACGGTGGCAGGAGCCGGACGAGATCGCGGATATGGTGGCGTTTTTGTCGTCGTCGCGCGCTTCCGCCGTGACCGGGCAAACCATCAACGTGGACGGCGGCCAAGTGATGCACTGGTAAGCGCCCAGCGCTCGATGGCGTGGGCTAGCTTTGCGAGATCGAGGGGCTTCGTGAGGTAGTCGGACATTCCGGCGGCCATGCAGGTTTCGCGGTCGCCCTGCATTGCGTTGGCGGTAATAGCGACAATGGGGATCCGTTCGTGGTCGGCCCAGCGGTCGGTCAGGATGCGAGCGGCGGTGACACCGTCCATGCCGGGCATCTGCCAGTCCATCAGGATCAGGTCGAACTCCCCGCTGGCGACGATCTGGATAGCGTCTTCGCCGTTGGTAGCGAGGGTGGTGGAGCAGCCAAGCTTTTCGAGCATCAGTTGGATCACCCGGCGATTCACTGCATTGTCTTCGACGACGAGGACGCGCGCGGGAGAGGCTGGCGCAGCCTGGGGGAAGGCGGCCGCCGCGGCGGGAAGGAAGGTTGCGACGAAAGGGAGAGTTACGGCGAAGGTGGAACCCTGACCGAGCTTTGAGGAGAGAGTGATCGAACCGCCCATGAGTTCGACAAGTCGGCGACAAATGGCGAGTCCTAAGCCGGAGCCCCCGCGTCGCGCCGAGGCGTCTTCTTCCGCCTGAGTGAAGACGTCAAACAGCCGAGCTTGGTCGGCAGGAGTGATGCCGATGCCGGTATCGGAGACGGTGAAGTGTGCGCTAACGGTGCCGTCTGCTTGCTTGTCAACGGTGAGGCGCAGCAGGACTTCTCCGCGATCCGTGAACTTGACGCCGTTACTGACGAGATTGGCGAGAACCTGCCGAAGCCGCAGCTCATCAGCCAGGACCACGACGTTCGAGCCGGGGGCGGCTTCTACTCGAAGAGCGATTCCCTTCTCAGCCGCCCGCGTTCGGAACAGGCGCTCGATTTCATGGAGTTGGTTTTCAAGGCGGACCGGCGCCGTGCGAAGTTCGAGTTTGCCCGACTCAACTTTGGCCAGATCGAGGATGTCGTTGAGGAGTTCAAGCAGCGCCTGGCCGGACTCGCGAATGGTGTTCGCGAGCTCGTGTTGCTCGGCAGAGAGTGCCGTTTGCCGCAGCAGATCGGCCATACCGAGCACTCCGTTCATAGGCGTTCGGATTTCGTGGCTCATGTTGGCGAGAAACGCCGATTTTGCCCGGTTCGCGCTTTCGGCCGCAGCTCGGGCGCGGCGCAGACGCAGCGTCTGCCAGCCAAGCAGTAGGCAGACAAGCCCCAACACGGAGAGGCCGTACCAGAGTTGGCGGGTTCGTCGCCCCGCTTCGATAAACTCAGAGATCGTGAAGAGTTGGCTGGAAGTGGCCAAGCCCCAGTTAAACGTTATGGAGGCGAATCGACCGGAGTGGATGATGGCGCTCAACTCCTCGCGGAGCCTTTCCGCCGCCTGAATTGCCCCGGGATCGGCCGGATTGGCCGCCAAGCCATAGAGAACCACCCATTCTGGCTTCGTGTGGAGCCCGACGCCGCGTGGCCCGCAGGCTGCTGGTTTGGCGGATAGCACCCCATCACTCATTCCTTCAGCAACCAGGGCCACGTCCGCTTCGCCGCGACAGAAAGCGGCAAAGGCAGCGTTCTGATCCGGCGCCACCACGGCGGCAGATCCCGGCGCAATCGCCGCGGCCCAAGCCTGCGATTGTAGGCCCAGCCCCCGAGCGACGCGGATACCGGTCCAATTAGTGGGAAGTGCCTGACCCAGCGGAGTGATCACCCAGTAGGAAAGCCGCACGTACGGGGCGCTGATAAAGACCCGTCCCGGACGCCCGGGGGACTCAGCCAGCAGCGGCCAAAGATCCACTTGCCCGTTACGGATGCCAGCGGCGGGACCAGCCGTTACGTGCACCCATTCAAGCTGGATCCCGATGTTCGCGGCAGCTTCGCGCAGGGCCTCCGCTAACGGACCAGAAATTTTCCCGGCGGAATCGACATACTGCACCGGCGGCTGATGCTGGTACCCCATCCGAAACACCCGGTGGCGGGTATGGTCCCATAACAACGCAATCAAAATGCCGCTGACGACGACGGCCAGACCAATTCCGCTCGCCCAGGTAGCCCTAGCGGGCGGCCGACGCTTCAGCCATCCGAATTTCATCTTCGCTTCCCGATATATCCTAATCCGGCATATCGGGCCAGATCGGCATAACGCCACGAAAAATTTGGAGCCACCCGCCAGGATCGAACTGGCGACCTTCTGATTACGAATCAGACGCTCTACCAACTGAGCTAGGGTGGCACCCAAAGGCACACAATGTCTAGTATACACGGCCACCCATGCTAGAGTGAAATTCGGCCCCATGCAGAAGCCTCGCCTCGTCATTCTTGGTTCCGGGGGTCACGCCAAAGTCATTGTCGAGATCTTCGAAGAATCAGCCGCTTACAACATCGTCGGCTACACCTCGCTCTCCGCGACGCTGCCCCTGTTCCATTACCCCTACCTCGGCGCCGATGACGCCCTCCCCGCGCTCTTCGCAAGCGGCGTTACCCACGCCTTCCCGGCCATCGGTAGTAACCGCATCCGCCATCGGATGCTGGCCGAACTACTCGCGCTCGGCTTCGCCCTGCCCAACGCCATCAGTCGCCACGCCGTCATCTCCCCCCGCACCACCCTCGGCTCATCCATCGCCATCATGCCCGGTGCCATCGTCAATGTCGATTCCGTCCTCGGCGACGGGGCCATTCTCAATACCGCCTGCTCGGTCGACCACGATGGCCGCATTGGCACCTGCGCGCACATCGCCCCCGGCGCACACCTGGCCGGCAACGTAACCGTCGGCGACGGCGCGTTTCTCGCCGCAGGCTCTATCGCCGTACCCGGAATGAAAATCGGCGCTTGGGCCACCGTCGGCGCCGGTGCTGTCGTCATTCGGGACATAGAGCCAAACTCCGTCGCCGTCGGCGTCCCCGCCACCCGGAGGCTACGCTGAAAATCATCGTCGCCAGCACCGTTGTCCCGTTCCTCTATGGCGGCTACACCGTCATCGTCGACTCCCTTGCCGACCAACTCACCCGCGCCGGTCACGAAGTCGAGGTGCTGAAGTTTCCCTTTTCGTCCCGACAAGACGAGTTGCTGGAGCAAATGACCGCCCTCCGCCTCCTCGATCTCACCGAGCACGGAGACCGCCTCATCACCGTCCGCTTCCCCAGCTACCTGCTCCGCCACCCCAAAAAAGTCGTCTGGTTCATCCATCATCACCGCGGTGCCTACGACCTGTGGGGAACACGCTACCAGGACATTCCCCTCACCCCCGAAGGCACCCGCATTCGAGATTCCATCATGAATGCCGACCGCCGCGGCCTTGCCGAATGCCATCGCGTTTTCAGCAATTCAAAGGTCGTCGCGAAACGCCTCAAGCAGTACAACTCCATCGACGCCGAGGTTCTCTATCCGCCTCTGCCAAATGCCGAAAACTACCGCTGCACCCACTATGGCGACACCGTTCTTTATCTCAATCGTCTCGTTCATCACAAACGCCAATGGCTCGCCATTGAAGCCATGCGCCACGTCTGCTCCGACGTCAAACTCCTCATCGCCGGCAAAGCCGACCCCGACGCCTCCGCCTACGTCGATGAACTCCACTCCCTCGTCCACCGCCATAAATTGAAGGACCGAGTCACCATCTTCGATGACTGGATCGAGGAGCCTCACAAAATCAAGCTGTTCTCGGAATGTCTCGCCGCCGCCTACTTTCCCGTCGACGAGGACTCCTACGGCTACCCCAGCCTCGAAGCCCATCAGTCCGGCAAAGCCGTGCTCACCACCTCCGACTCCGGCGGTACGCTCGAACTGATCGTCGACGGACGCAATGGTTTTATCGCCTCGCCGGAACCCATCGCCATCGCTGCGGCTCTCGACCAGCTCTATACCGACCGCTCTAAGACCCGCGCCATGGGCGAAGCAGGCACCGCTCGGATGCACGAACTCGGCATCTCCTGGGACCGCGTCCTTGACCGCATGCTCTCATGAAAATCCTCGTCGCCAATAACTGCGTCCCTTTCGTTCGCGGCGGGGCCGAACACCTCGCCGACGCGCTGACACAAAAACTCAACGAGTTTGGTCACCAAGCCATGCTCGTTCGCATCCCCTTCCGCTGGGAGCCGCCGACTAAGATCCTCGAGAGCATGTTGGCTTGCCGCCTCATGCGCCTCCAAAATGTTGATCGGGTCATCGCCTTCAAATTCCCGGCCTACTACCTTCCCCACGACAACAAATTTCTTTGGCTCGTGCATCAGTTTCGGCAGGTCTACGACCTTTGGGGAACGCCGTATCAAGGCATGGAGGAGACCCCCGAAAACCTCGCCGTCCGCCGCAGCATCATCGAAGCGGACAACACCTATCTGCGCGAAGCTCGTCGCATTTATACCAACTCCGCCACCACCTCTGACCGACTCCAGCGCTTCAACCAAATCCCGTCCGAGATCCTCTATCCGCCTCTGCTCGAAACCAGCCACTTCCGCTTCGGCGAACCCGGCGACTACATCTTCTGCGCCGGCCGCATCACCACTTCCAAGCGCCAGCATCTTCTCGTCGAAGCCATGCGGCACGTCCGCTCCGACGTCCGTCTCGTCGTCGCGGGCAAATCGGAAGCCGAAGGCGACGCTAAACAAATCGAACAACTCATTAAAAAATTCAACCTATCGAGCCGCGTCACCATCATCGACCGCTTCATCTCAGAGGAAGAAAAGGCAGCCTTCTTCGCCGATTCCCTCGGTGCCGCCTATATCCCGTTCGACGAGGATTCCTATGGCTACGTCACCATGGAAGCCTTCTATTCCGGTAAGGCCGTAATCACCACCACCGACTCGGGGGGTATTCTCCAAATTGTTCGCCACGGCGAAACCGGCTACGTAGCCGAGCCCACCGCCAAAAGCCTAGCCGAGGCGATGGACCGCCTCTATGAAGACCGCGCAACTGCTCGAACCTTGGGCCGCGCCGGATTTGACCTCATCCAAAGCATGGGCCTGACGTGGGAACATGTTATAGCTACTCTCACCGCCGAATAGTTGATTTTTTCCATGGGAAGCCCGTCCTCACCATACAGTATCGAACTCCGAGAGGTTACGAAATCGTTCCCGTTACAGACCAGTGGCTGGCTTAGTCGTTGGAGGGCAGACCGGTTCACCGCCTTGTCCAATATCACGCTGTCTGTTCGACATGGTGAGTCGGTTGCCATCGTCGGTCGAAACGGAGCGGGAAAAAGCACGCTCCTGAATCTGATCTCAGGCGTAGTCCCCCCGACCACGGGTACCCTCCGGACCGAAGGCCACCTCACCGCCCTCCTCGAACTCGGCACCGGCTTCCATCCCGACCTCACCGGTCGCGAAAACGTTTTTTTGAACGCCTCGCTAAGCGGCCTGTCCCGACTTGAAACCACCCGCCGCTTCGGTGCCATCGTCGAGTTTTCAGAACTCGAAGAGTTCATTGAGGATCCCTTACGAACCTATTCGAGCGGCATGTGGCTCCGCCTTGCTTTCGCCATCGCCGTCCACGCCGACCCCGAAATTCTGCTGATCGACGAGATTCTTGCCGTCGGCGACGACCGTTTCCAACAGAAATGCTTTGATCGTATGAAAGATTTCCGCTCCCAGGGCAAAACGATTCTTTGCGCTTCTCACGTGCACAGCATCGTCGCCAGCCTCTGCGATCGCGCAATTTGGCTCGAACAGGGCCGAATCGTTCGAGACGGTTTGCTGCCCGAAGTCTGCGCGGAGTACGAACACTCGCTGCAAAGGGCTGAAGCCCCGCGTTAGACTAAAGCGTTGGATTTCAACGCAGCTCTGATTAAGCGTCGCCTCGTAGAGAAGCTCGGGCCTGCCGATACGGCGTCGTCCGAAGATCGAACTGTGCCCGCATCAGCCACCGTCGATTTGGCGCCCCTGCTTGCCATCGCGGACGACGCCAGCTTCGTCCGCCAAAGTTACCTACGCGTCTTCGGCCGGGAATGCGACGTCGGCGGCTTCGTTCACTATCGAGAGTTGCTGCGGAACCATTTTTCCCGCCGTTCGATGATTCTGCAGCTCGTCGAATCGGCCGAAGCCAAGACTGGCCGCCGACGCTACGTCGGCCTATGGGACCGCAGCCAGGAAAGCCGTCTGGTTCCAGGCTCTCGTTGGCTCTCCGCTGTAAAACTATCGGTCTGGAATCGTTCGCGGCGCGCATTTGAGTTTCTTCTCCGCGTTTCCCGGGTCGAGTCGATCGAACTTAAACTCGACTACGTGATGCAGGAGAGCGCGATTCAGGCCGAACGCAACATCGGCAAGCTCGACCATACTCTGTTCACGATCTCCGATAAAGTCGATCGCTACGTTGCCGATCTTGTCGTCAAACAGGCGGACTTGACCGCTTTTGTCCGCGAAAACGGGGCGCTGCAGGCGACGCGGGCCCAATCCATTTCCCTGCGCCAGAGCGCCTCGGCCGCCGTCCTCGACGCGTTAGCGGATGACACGCGCCAGCATCGCACCGTCCTCGACGCGCTGGCCAATGAGACTTGCCAACATCGCACCACACTCGACACGCTGGCCGATGACTCGCGCCAATATCGCACCGTCCTCGACACGCTGGCGGATGACTCGCGCGAATATCGCACGGCGCTCGGTTCGTTGAACCAAGCTGCACAGCATAACAACTCCCAGATCGAGCAGTTGCGCATGGAAAACCAAGCCCTGCGCGAAAGCCTCGCCGACATCCGCCGCCAACAGCGCTCCCCCGTTTTTCAAGCCGGTGCCGACGTCATAGTCACCGAGGTCGATGGGTTTCTGCTCGGTGTTCCGAGTCAAGAGTGGCGGCTCGGTGCGTACTACGCTCTCCGCGGCCTTCCGGAGCCGGGCATGACACGCCTTTTCGCCAGCTTCATAAAACCCGGCATGGTGGTCGTCGATATCGGTGCCCATATCGGGATCTACACGTTATTCGCGCTCCGCCAACTTTCCGGCCACGGCCGACTCTACAGTTTCGAGCCCACTCCAAAAACGCACGCCCTGCTCCGCGATAACGTCCAGGTCAATGGTTTTCTCGAATCCGGCGTCGTTCGGCTGGATCCCCGCGCAATCTCTGACCACGCCGGCACCGCCACTTTCACCGCTTACCCGAACAACTCCGGCCACAACTCGCTCTTCGCCGGTACCGCCGCCGGCGAAGCGCTAACGGTGGAAACGGTTACTCTGGACGTGGCACTTGCCGACGAACCAAAAATCGACGTGATCAAGATCGACGCCGAAGGCAGCGAGCCGTTCATTCTCCGTGGAATGACTCAGATTCTTGCGCGCAACCCGGGCCTCAGGATTTTTGTCGAGTTCGCCCCGGAGCACCTCCGGCGCGCTGGGATCGAACCGTTACAATGGTACGAAGAGCTGGCCGAATTAGGGCTCAAAGTGCAGCGGGTAGAAGATGGATCCGGCGAGTTGCTGCCGGTCGAACCCGAGTCTTTGCTCAACTGCATCAGCTGGAATCTTTTGTTGAGTCGATGAGCTTTCCCCCTCCCCCCGCATTCTCCACCTCGCGTCGCGAAATCCCTATCTCCGCTCCGAGGTTTATGGGAAACGAATCGAAATACGTGCAGGAGTGTCTCGATTCCACCTGGGTGTCCTCCATCGGTCGGTTCATCGGACTTTTTGAGGAAGGGTTTGCACGCTTCTGCGACGTCCCACACGCTGTTGCCGCCAACAACGGCACCAGCGCTCTCCACCTCGCCCTGCTCGGTTGCAACCTGCAGCCCGGCGATGAGGTTATCGTCCCCACCCTCACCTTCGTCGCCACCGCCAATGCCGTCGCCTACTGCGGCGCCAAACCCGTGTTTGTTGACTCCGAGCCGCGGACCATGAATCTCGATCCGGCGCTGATCGAAGCCAAAATTACCCCCAGAACCCGGGGCATCCTGGTCGTCCACCTCTACGGTCATCCCGCCGAGATGGACTCGATCCTCGCCATCGCCCGTCGCCACAAGCTGTTCGTGATCGAGGACGCGGCCGAGGCTCACGGCGCGCGCTACCGCGGCCAAATCGTCGGCGGCCTCGGCGACGTCGGCACGTTTAGCTTTTTCGGCAACAAGATTATTACGACCGGCGAAGGCGGCATGGTCACCGTTCGAGACCCCGAGAAGGCCGCCCGAATCCGTATGTATCGCGGGCAAGGAATGCAGACGGATCGCCGCTACTGGTTCCCCGTCATCGGCTACAACTACCGCATGACGAACATTCAAGCCGCTCTCGGCTTGGCGCAACTCGAACAGATCGATCTCTACATGGCGCATCATCGGACAGTCGCTTCCTGGTATGCCCACTACCTCTCACCGATTGCGGGTCTGATCACGTTGCCCATTGAAGAGTCCTGGTGTCGGCACGCCTATTGGCTTTACACGGTAATTCTGAATGATGCCGTTCCTACAGACCGAGATCAATTGATGCGCGATCTGGCCGAGGTGGGCATTGAGACCCGACCGGTCTTCTATCCGATGCATGTGATGCCGCCCTACTTTGAACCCGACGCGCACTACCCGGTGGCTGAGAGGTTGAGCGCTCGCGGGATCAGTCTGCCCACCCACATCGGCCTGACCGAGGCCGATGTCGCCTACGTCGCCGGGCATCTAATGCGGCTCTGTTCGAGATGAAAATAGCTTGGTTTACACCTCTTTCGGAGAAAAGCGCGATCGGCCGAGCCAGCACGTATATTGTTCGCGAACTGGCCAAGAGCGCCGAGGTTGAACTGTGGCATTTCGAAAGAGGGCCCCTTCATCCAGTGACCGAGGCAAAGCTTGTGTTCGCGCCCAGCGCGGACCTTTCTCGGCTCGCTTCGTTTGATCTCGTAGTCTATAACTTCGGCAACCACCTGCCGTTCCACGGCGAGATCTTCGATGTTTCTCGACAACACCCGGGCCTGGTTGTGCTGCATGATTTCGTAATGCACCATTTTTTCGCTGCGCTCTATCTGGAGGTGCGCCGCGATCCTAGTGCGTACCTCGCCGAAATGGAACATTGGTACGGGGTGGCCGGCCGTGCCGCTGGAAAGCGGAGTGTCGAGGGCCGTCCTGTTTGGGAAACGGACGAGGTGGTGGATTTCCCACTTCTCGAAAGGTGCACCGAGGGCGCTCTCGGTGTCATCGCCCACTCGGAGTACCTGCTGGCCGCGGTGCGGCGGTCCTACTCGGGCCCGACCCGCAAGATCAACCTTCCATATGAGCTGCCCTCCGGTCGATCCGCTGCCGGGCGCGCTTCGTTGGGTGTGCCGAACGAGCAATTGCTGGTATTGACGATCGGCCACGTGAACCCGAATAAGCGTGTTCACGCGACGCTCGAAGCGCTGCCTGATGGAATGCATTTCGTCGTCGCCGGACCAAGTGAGCCAAGCTACCAGAAGCGGCTCGATGAAATCGTGGCGGATCGAGGCCTCACTTCGCGTGTCCATTTCTTGGGTCGTGTCTCGGATGATGTTTTGCATACCTGCCTCGCGGCCAGCGATATTTGTGTCAATCTACGGTGGCCCGCGATAGAGGGGGCTTCGGCCTCTGTCATCGAGGAAATGCTATATAGCAAACCGGTGATCGTCAGCGACGTCGGGTTCTATCGCGAGCTGCCGGACGATTGCGTCATAAAGGTCGATCGGTCCCAGGAATCCGCGGGCATTGCTCGAGCCTTCAAACGTTTGAAAGTTTGGGACGAGCGTCAATTGTTAGGCGATCGCGCGCGGGAGTATGCGGCAGCTACATTTCGGGCCGATGCGTACGCGCGCGATCTCGTACGGTTTGGCTGGGATGTTCGCAATGCTCAGCCTCTGATGGATTTGATCAACCGAATGGGTGACGAACTTCGACGGATGAAGGTTTCGAGCGACATGGCGATGGTGGATACGGTGTCTGTCACCGTGAACGAATTGTTCTGCGAATGAGTGTGGCCCCCCCCCCCGCGAGATCACGGCCCCTCTCCTGGACGGAACTCCGCCTCCGAATACCCCGTTCGTAGGGCCGGGAGGTTCGCAATGCTCAGCCTCTGGTGGGTTTGATCAAGCGAATGGGTGACGAACTGCGACGGATTAAGGTTTCGAGCGACATGGTGATGGTGGATACGGTGTCTGTCACTGGGAACGAATTGTTCTGCGAAGGAAGGTGGCTGACTCGCGAGATCAGGGCCCCTGTCCTGGACGGAACTACGCCCGGAATACCCCGTCCGTAGGGCTGGGAGGTTTGCAATGCTCCGCCGCTGGTGGGTTTGATCAAACGAAGGGGTGCCGAACTTCGAAGGATAAAGGTTTCGAGCGAACTGGTGA
>JANXMS010000493.1 GCA_025354525.1 Acidobacteriota bacterium | reverse complement strand
TCCTGTCCTCACCCGCTGGGTGCAAGCAAATCATCCCCCTTCTTTGGTGCCCGCCTCGACCTAAACGCCTCCCAGACGCCGTTCGACGTACAAACCCAACCAAAAGCAAAGTTCGCCGAATCGCTTATCGAACGAACAGGGGATCGCGCGGATCGCGAAGCGGTGGTGGCCTGGTTGCGGGATGCTTTAGGCCGGGGCGACAAAGGGTATCGCAAGTTCCTTGATGCGGGAGGCAAACAGTTCGCTGTCGAAAAGGACATGATCAAGAAAGAAGCGCGCTACGACGGCAAGTGGGTGCTGACGACAAACACAAATCTGACGGCGAGCAACGGGGCCATGAAGTACAAGCAACTTTGGATGGGGTTGGATGGGGGAGGATATCTTCCGTTCGATGAAATCGTTACTGGACACCCGTCCGAACTTTCATAAGCGCGACGAAGCGATTAGAGGCAAGTGTTCTGCTCGTTCCTGGCCCACAAAAAGTGGACGCTGGAGTGTGCTGACGTCATACGGGATGTGGATAGACTCGTGGAAATGGAAGTGACGATCAGGGACAAGAGGACCGAAAATCGTGTCACTCGGCCTTTTTTGACAATCGCACATCGTCGGGAATGCGCAACGTACGACAACATGGTGGAAAAGATGAGTTTGAGGGCGTCGGTTTCGACGCCGGCGAGGAGGGCAGGATTGTAGCGGGCGGGTTGAGGACATCGCCGTGGGCGCCAATTGAAACCCGTCGACTCGTTCCAGGAGTTGGGGTTCCCGACGCAACCAGGACGGTCCTTTCGGAGTTTTTTGGGCGGTCGGCAGATTGAACCGCTGCCACTCACGATCGTCGAAGCCGGGCTGGGCGTAGGCGGGATTTGTCGCCGATCGTGCGGTGCTATTCCCCGGTCAGGTCTATCCAAAGGGCGTTCTGGGCGAAGCCGTGGCCGATCTGCCGATTTGACAGATTCATGAGAAGGGACTACAATGCCACCGTTTCCGTCGGGGTGGGGTGGGGGACTCGGTCCAGGGTGCGCCGGTAGGGGGCGAGGCCGACCCACCACAAGAGGGCGGAAAGGAGCCAAGCGGCGGCGCAGACGAAGAGGATAGAGTAGCGGAGCATGTTGTCGTCGTGGAATACCTGGTCGGTGACGAGGGCGATGACGGTGGGCCCGGCACCGAGGCCGATGAGATTGATGACGAAGAGATAGACGGCGCTGATTTGGGCGCGCATTTCATTGGGGGCGACCTGCTGGAGAGCGGCGGGGGCGACGCCGAACATGGTGGCTTGAAGAAACAGGCAAGGGACGAGGAAGAGCATGGCGAGTTCCGGGGTGGGCATGAGGGGAAACAATATGACGGACGGGAGGGCAAGGACGGACGTGACGAGGCCGACGCGGAAGTGGGCGTCGCGATAGCCGCGGCGCGCGAGGGATTGGCAATACCAGCCCCCGGCTAGGATGCCGAGGCTGCTGAATACGGCGACGGCGACGCCGAAGTAAAGGCCGGCTTGGCCAACGGACCAGCCGTAGGTGCGCATGAGGAAAGAGGGGGTCCAGGCGTTGATGCCGTAGGCGGCGAAGGTGATGAGGGCGGTGGCGAGATGGTGGCAGCCGAAGGTGGCGCGGTGCGATTTGATGTAAGCGTAGATGGCGGCGAGGGAGACGGGGAGAGACGTTTGGCGTTCCTGGCGGAGGGGTTCGCGGATGGTGCGAACGAGGGCGGCGATGAGAAGGCCCGGGAGGCCGATGACAAAGAAGGTGATTTGCCAGGGGTAGACGGCGAGGCCGATGAGCGGGACGGTGATGAGGCCTTTGGAGGTCGTGTACTGGACGATAATGCTGCCGAGGATCATGGCGAGTCCGCTGCCGATGAAGATGCCGAGGCCGTAGACACTGAGGGCGAGGGGACGCTGGCGGGGTGGGAAGTAGTCAGACAGGAGGGAGTAGGCCGGGGGGGACAAGGCGGCTTCGCCGACGCCGACGCCGACGCGCATGAGAAAGAGGAGGGGGTAGGTGGCGGCGAGGCCGCAGCCGACGGTGAAGAGGCTCCAGGTTAGGACGCCGAGGGTGATGAGATTGCGACGGGAGTTGGAATCGGCGAGGCGACCGAGGGGAAGGCCGAAGAGGGTGTAGAAGAGGGCGAAGCTGATCCCCATGAGGAGGCTCATTTGGGTATCGGAGATGGCGAGATCGCGGCGAATGGGGACGACGAGGAGGCTGAGAATTTGGCGGTCGATGAAGGAGCAGATGTAGGCGATAGTTAGGATGGTGACGGCGTACCAGGCTTGGGGGGCGGGGGGATAGGTGGGGTTGGTCGGCATGGGGGGCGGTCGGATTAGTATACAGGGTCTGAACCACACTGGTTTGCGGATGCCTATTTCGTTCGGTAGCAATTGTTAAGATGTCGCGAGTCCCTTAGCGCGCCAAGCGCGCTAAGGGCAGGGGGACTTATGCCGAAAGCCACTTACCACCAGATCTGGAATAACTATCCGTATCCTAACTCACCCTGTGATACGACCATTTTTGTTAATCAATGAGCCATCCGTATCACTGCTATCCGAAACAACTTAAGAACGGGCGACACGTGTTGCAAACATGGGCTTTAAGTCACTGGAATTGAGTTTGCAGGGTTGAAGTCTCGCCTTGCTGGTTACTGGATTCTACTGTCGGGTGATGTTGTAGTTTGGGTCGTAAAGCAGAATTGATGGGGCAGGACCTTCCTTCTCTTCTCGAAAACTCGTCAGTAACCTGTCCCAATTCATTCAGGTCGAGCGAAAACCGCTCTGGCATCGGGATCAGTGGCGGGGTACCCGAGATGAAGCACTTCGTCGAGTGCGTCCGGGACGGCGACAGGCCGAGAGACACTTACGAAGGCGGTTACATTGTCAATCGCATTCTGCACGCAGGTTACGACCGCGCGCTCCGGCTCGAATACCTTCATCGGCGGTAATGAGATAGGCGTCCGACGCGCAGTGGGCGTGGGCGACGATGAACCTGTCGAAAGCGTCGCGAGTCCAGGATTCGTGGCAAGCTGCCCGCCCCCCAGGTCAAACGGCAGCGGGCAAACCTGCACGTTGAGCAAATCAGCAGGATGCGCAAACATATAATCTGCTCGATGCGGACTGCGTCGAATCTTATAGAGGTACTTCCGTTCCACATCGGCAGTGTGACCGGGAGCTCCTACTTCATCTCGAAAGAGGCGCTGGGCTACTTTCGCTTCTCCGCCTCGGCCATCGTTTTCTCGGTGCCCCACGCCACATCGCTCTGGAGGAGAGTGGGCCATAACCAGCGAGTCAAAAGCTAAGTTTGATCTCTACGGCTTAAATGAAGCGAACCCCCTATTGGCTGGTTGCGGGCGCAACTGCCGGCGGGCCCGCCGCTTGGTGGAACGTGGCGTCCGTTAGGTCCATCTTTATTGCGCTCGCGTGCGTCCGGCGTACGCGCACAAGACGCTGTAGGACGACTGTGACCGCCACCTCCCGATCCTGGACCGACCAACAGCGGGCTTGATCCAGGATCTGGAAGTGCGGGTGTCGCAGGCCGAGACTTTGGTGATTTGGACGACTGAGTTCGGCCGCATGCCGACCCATCAGCAAGGCACCTTGGGCCCGGACTACAATCCCGATGCTAATCAGGTCGGGATGTTGGGCACCGGGCTGAAGCAGGCGGCTTCTTGGGGAGCCACCGCCGAGTTCGACCGGCGGGTTGCTGAGAACCGACGACGGTTTACGACTTCTGGGCCGCCGTGCTCCATCTATTGGGCCTGAACCACGAGACGCTCACTTGCTATCACAACGGCTGAATTGTCGCCTGACGGACGTTCACGGCCACGTGCTGCACTCGCAGCTGGCTTAGCGAACGAGGGGTGTGATGGTGAGTTTGCGGATTTCGACGGCACCGTGGTCACCCTGGACGCTGATAGGGCCGGGGACGGCTTCGTTGGGGTCGTGGGCCATAGCGGTGAGGCCTTCTACTTCGGCGTGGTCGATGACCGTGATGCCGTTGACCATGACGGTGACGGTGCGGCCGACGA
>JANXMS010000477.1 GCA_025354525.1 Acidobacteriota bacterium | reverse complement strand
CGCGCCCGTCTCCGCCCGCAATAACGCCAGCCAAAAAGCGCAAGGTGCCGAACTCTCACGCCCCTGAATCGCTAAGAGTTTTGTCGTTCTTTCACGTCCAACTTCGCGAGCGGAACAGCTCCCGGCGAACGGAGGGCATTTTGTACGGTGGCCACACCCCCCGCCGGAGGCATGAACCCGCGCCCGTCTCCGCCCGCAATAACGCCAGCCATAAAGGGCAAGGTGCCGAACTCTCACGCCCCTGAATCGTCAGGGTTTTTGTAGCTCTTTCAGCGCCCGCGGATCGTCCATCTTCGGGCCTGGCTTTGGGTCCATCGGCTCGCGCGCGCTTTTCGGGTCGAACAACTCCGGGCGGACCGGCAACATTTTGAACGGCGCAAAGTCGGGGTTCGCGCTCGAGAAGCAGTCCGAGAGGTCGGCCGCCGTTGCGTCGAACAAGTTCAGCGGCGGCATTCCGAGCAGCCGGAATGCGGTCTTCAACATCCCGGGAAAACTCGCATTCACCTTCGAAACGTAGTTCTTCTTGGCGTACGGGCTGGCGACCATCATCACCGTCCGGTGCGAATCGACGTGGTCGACGCCCCCTTGGGAATCGTCTTCAGTGATCATCACGGCCATCTGCTTCCACCAAGGGCTTTTCGACAGAAACTCCATAATTCGGCCCAGCGCAATGTCGTTGTCCGCCATGTAGGACGCTTGGTACGGGTAGCCGTCCTCGGGCCGCGGCTTCGCCGTATGGTCGTTCGGCAGGTGGATGAAAACGAACCGGGGGAACTCCTCGTTCCCTTCAATATATAGGCGCTCCACCTCGTTGATGAACTGAGTGGCCCGGAACTGGTCCGGGATATTGGTGTTGTAGTTCGGATAGTCGCGCGACGTGTTTCGATACAGCGGGTCGGGCATCGGTACGTTGGTCAGATACCGCGCCCCCGTCGGCTTCAGTCCCTCGCCTTCGTCAGCTCCAGCGAGTTCAAACCCTTCGCCGAAGTTTCGGAACTTGATGTTGTGCCGCTCAAGATGGTGCCAAATCGCCCCGGCCTCCAGCTGTTCTTCCGGGTGGACGCTGGAATTGGAACCCGGGTTCGAGAAGCGCCCCGGAGCGGCGGTGGGAAGCCGAAAATTCTTCTGCCCCCCGTAGGCCGCCATCAGCGTCGATTCGGTCCAGGTATCGGGGTACGAACCGACCACCCAGTGATGGCCGTCAACGGAAACCTCCGAGTCGGCATAGAAATTGTCCGAAAACGCGTAGCGGTCGACGAGCGAACGATGGTTCGGGCTGACGGCTATGTTGCGTAACGGTTCCCGGTTCTGCAAGGCCCCGCGTTCATTTTGCACGTTGGCATATTGCCCGTAGCGAGCCAGGTCCCACGCCGAGTTCACGGCCCCGTTCGAGGCGGTTACGACGTCGCCGAACACCTCGTCAAAGGTCCGATTCTCCTTCACAATGACGACGACGTACCTGATTTCTTTGGGCAGGGCCGGGGCCTCGGCTGTTTGCGGAACGAACCCATTCAACTGCATGGCCTTGGCGGTATGCTTGCTGAATTCGTCCGCCGCCGGGAAGGGATAGACTGACACCGTTCCGCGCCGCAGTTCGGCTTGAAAGCTGCGGTCAAACGCCTTCATCATCGAGGCGTTGGGGCCAGTGCCGTGGCCCTTCGCATTGCCTACGTGGACCACCCGGTCGTGCACCACTACCCGCGTCGGAAACCACCCGGCAGGCAGATGCGCGACGACTTTGTTTTGCTTCAGGTCAATCACCCCCACCGCATTGATGCCCGCCTCGGCCACCAGCAGATGATGGCCCTGTACGGCCATGCCGGTCGGCAGAATTCCGCGGAGCGACTCAAGCCCGGGGATGCGGATTTCGATCTCTCGCTCCACGGTCAGGGACTTCGCATTGATCACGGTGATCGAGTCGTTGTGCCCGTTGGCGACGTATACGTTGTCCCCGTGGGCGAGCACGCCGCTCGGGCTGGATCCGCCATGGATGCCATTCCCAAACGGCTTCCCCGTCGGGATGAACGCCAGCACCTTCGGTTCGGCTGGCGCGGCCAGATCCACGACCGTGAGGCTGTTCGCTTCCTTCACGTTCGGGCTGCCCAGGCCGGGCACAACCACGGGCACCCCGGATGCATTCGACCGGGTTACGCCGGCCGCCGACTCGGCGCTCGGAAACCCAAAGGCAGGAAACGGCAACCCTGTCGTGCGAGCCTGTTTGGCGTCGGCACCGGGAATGGCGCTGTATTCGAACATCCCGATGTTGGTGACGTACGCCCGGTGACCGTCGGCGGACAGCGCGATCGCAAACGGCAGTCTGCCGGTACGGAACGAAGCCAGCTTGCGCTTCTTCTTCGTGTCGAAGATCACCACGCGGAAATTAGCTTGGTCGACGACGTAAAGCAGCCCGTGCTTCAGGTCCAGCGCCAAGTCGCCAGAGTACGAATCCTTGAAGCCATCGCCGTTCAAATCGAAGATCTGCTTGTGCTTCCCGCTGCCGATGTCCACCAGCCGAACGCGTCCGGAGTTGCCTTCACTCGCCCAGATCTCGTTGTTGCTTTCAAACGCCAAGCCCATGAAGACGCTGCGAAACTCGTCATCATCATCGTCGGCCGGTTTCGGCCGGTTGCCGAGCGCTTCAATCGTGCGTGGTCGCCAGGTGCCGGCACTCTGCTCGAAGGCGGTTAGGGAATATCGATTCGGGCCGCCGTCGGACGAGACAATATGCTTGCCGTCAGGCGATACGGCCAGCCCCCAAATGCCCGGTCCGGTTTGAAACTGCCGACCCAGGGGAGCCAGCATCCGCCCGCCCGGCAGAATCGTCTCGCCGCCTGGTCGGCGGACCGCGGTGCGAGTGCCGGCCGGCGTCCGGTAGTCGGTCGCAAGCAGGGCGAAGGGGATGAGAAGTCCAAGAGCGGCGCGCATTTGGGTACTCTCAATTATTACCGTGCTTACGCAACCTACGCCAGAACAGAAGACGAAACTCTACGTCCTTGAGACCTATACCTTCCACCAAGGCCCCCAAACAGCGGCGCTCCACGCCTGGATTCAGGGAATTTGGCTGCCTGCTCACAACGGCCCAGCGATCGTCCTTGACGCTGTCGTGGCCGCTCAAATGCCCCAGGTCGCGACGTTGCGCGGCTACGCTTCTTTAGAAGACTGGGCGAGCACGCGGCTGACGCCGCCGGTGGGTGCCGACTTGGCCGTCACGTTGCTCGAGCCAACGAGCTACTCGCCGGAGCTCGTAGCCGGTGCCAGCGAGAAAGGTCGGATCTTTGAAATGCGCATGTACCACTCGCCCTCGTGGCCGCAATGGCAGCTTTTACACGAGCGGTTCGCTGGGCCTGAAATCAAGATCTTCCACCGCCTTGGGATCAACCCGGTGCTCTACAGCAGCACCCTGGCCGGGCCGCACATGCCGAACCTGATTTACCTGACGCCGTTCGCCGATCTTGGGGAACGGGAACGGGCTTGGGCGTCGTTTATGGCTGACCCCGAGTGGCACAAGGTCCGCGCCGAATCGGTTGAGGACGGCGGACAGATCTCGCAATGGATGGAGATTACGCTGTGGCGGGCGGCGGCGTATTCGCCGGTTCGCTAGCAAGTCCACCGTTCTATGGAGAGCCGCGAGGCCAAGTACGGCAGCTCAAGCTTCGGGCTCAACCCGTTGTGTATTGACGCCGGTCGTCGATCTTGGGGAACGGGTACGTTAAGGGCAGACCCGGAGCGGCACAAGGTCCGTACTAGGGAGATTACCTTGTGGCGGGCGGCGGCGTGTTCGCCGGTTCGCTACGATGGAGAGCCGCGAGGCCAGGTACGGCAGCTCAAGCGTCGGGCTCAACCCGTTGTGTATTGACGCCGGGAGCGACACAAGGTCCGCACGAGGGAGATTGCGCTGTGGTGGGCGCCGGCGTATTCGCCGGTTCGCGACGATGGAGAGCCGCGAGGCCAGGTACGGCAGCTCAAGCGTCGGGCTCAACCTGTTGTGTATTGACGCCGGGCGTCGATCTTGGGGAACAGCTACGGGCTACGTTTATTGCCGACGCGGAGCGGCACAAAGTCCGCCCGAGGGAAATTACGCCGTGGCGGGCGGCGGCGTATTCGCCGGTTCGCTGCGATGGAGAGCCGCGAGGCCAGGTACGGCAGCTCAAGCCTCGGGCTCAACCCGTTGGTCAATTGACGCCGGGCGTCGATCTTGGGGAACGGGTACGGGCCACGTTTATTGCCGACGCGGAGCGGCACAAAGTCCGCACGAGGGAAATTACGCTGTGGCGGGCGGCGGCGCAGTCGCCGGTCCGCTGACGACTCTGGTGGCCGGGATGCCCGCGCGGTGAAGGTTGCTTTCGACCTTGTCGATCGAGAGCCGCGAGGCGTCGTACTCGACCAGAATCTGGTCGAGGGACGGCTGGAGCTTGATCTGCTCGATCCCGTACACGGCGTGTGCATTATTGATGCTCTTCATCAAAACGTCGTCGACCGGCCGGGAAAGCTTGTAGAGAAGTTGAACGCGCGTCATCTACCTACGAGTTTAGCCCCAAAGCTCGTGGACCGGCTTATAAAGTCCTTCGCCGGCCGACGGAACGTACTCGAAGCCGCGGCCAAACGGATCGTCGTACCGGACGTTGGTCCAGTTGATGCCGAGCGCGGAATAGATGGTCGCTTCGATATCCTCAACCCGGATGTCGCGCCCTTCGCTCCATCCGAAATCGGTGGTACGGGCACCTTGGGCGTCGGTAGCGCCGATCGCTCGGCCGCCCTTGATGCCACCACCAGCGAACGTAGCAAACTGCTGCGTGAAGTGGTCCCGGCCCATCTGATCGTTCAGCGGGCCCACCGTCCTACCGAACTCGCCCATCATCACGATCAAGGTCTCGTTCAACATGCCGCTAGCTTTCAGGTCGGCCAACAAGGTGCCGTACCCGTTATCGAGCGTCCGCCCCAAACTGAACAAGCTGTTCACGTTCGCAGCTTGGGAGTAGATGTTGGAATGCATGTCCCAGCCGCCGAGGGTAACTTGAATGTAGCGGGTCCCGGAGTTGGCTTCGAGCACCTGCTTAGCGGTGAGGAGCGCATTGCCGAAGCCGGTGTTGCCATAGCGGGCGCTATCGGCGGTCGTGTACTTAAACGCTCGATCGACGGTGGGATTGTACATGAGCCCGCGGGCCGACTTGTAGAAGTCGCCGTAGTCCTGCATCACCTCGGCGTTCGGCGAATTGGTGCGTAAGGGGTTGTCGAGCGACTCGAGCAGACCGAATTTTTCATTGAAACGGGTGACGCCGTCGACGTTGGTGGTGTTGGCCAAGCCGGCAGCGTTGGGGGTGACTTTGAACGGCTCATAGCTGGCCGGAAGGAAGCCGGACCCGACGGCACCGTCGGCGTTGAGGGCGAGAAACGTGGGGAAAAGCTGGCCAGGCGTACGTTCGGACTTCTTTTCAATGGCGACGATGGAGCCAATGTTGGGAGCGATATCGCCGAGCGCGGCGGCCGGGCTGCGACCGATTTGCACCCAGGTTTGCGACAGCGTATGCTGCGCGGCCCAAGCGCGAACGCTGCGAACGACGGCGACGTCGCCAAGCTGCGCGGCGATCTTCGGGAAGACGCCGGTGTTGAAGTTCATGCCCTTGATCATCTCGGGCTTGAAGCCGGCGGGCGATACGCCGTCGATGAACTTGAGGTCGAAGGTGTCGGTGTGGGATGGGGCACCGGTGAGTAGGATGAAGATCACGTTTTTGGCCGTGTTCTTCGTGGTTACGTTTTGGCTGCGGATGAGCTGGGCGTTAGCGTTGCCAGCTAAAAACGAACCGGCGACGCCTCCGCCAAGGACTTTGAAGAAGTCTCGCCGCGAGGCGAAGGGCCGACGGAAGAACGGTACGTGAGCGTGCGGGAGCTTCTCGACCAGGTTTAGAAATTTGGCTTCGTTCGACATGGTGAGAATCCTTAGTAATTGAAGGTGAAATCGACTTTGTTATAGAGCGTCCACAACAAGTTTTCGGCCTGGAGAGAACGATTTCCGGAGCGCAGGGCGTTGATGGACGAAGTCCGTTCCGACTCGTTCGGATAACGAGACAGGACGATCAGGAACAACGTATCGACCATCTGCCGGTCATCGAGATTGACCACTTGCCGGAGGAGGCTGGAGGTGGGCCCGGTGCCGGCTTGGCGCGTTCGGGTCATGACGAACGTGTTGTTCATCAGCGTGAGCGCCTGCTGGTCAGAACCGTCTCGTCGGCGTTCGGTGTCCTCTCGATCACCGGGGTAGAAGACGTTCAAGAAGGCCGCCGCTCCGCCGCGCGCCGCAGGGGCGGGGGTCTGCATCGCCCAGTTTACGGTGCGGGTTTTGGTACGGTCGTTGGAATCCACGACGAAGGTGATGTTGCTGGGAATGTTGCTTGTCTGCTGGATGCCGTCGTAGACCTCTTCGGCCGTTAAACGGCGGACGAGCCTACGGGCATGCAGCGATTCCCAAGAAGGGTTCCATTGCCCGTCATAGCGAGACGAGAGCTGGTAGGCGTCCGATGTGGTGATCAGGCGCATCATCGCCTTCAGGTCGAACTTTTGGTCGACGAAGTACTCTCCGAGTTCTTTGAGCAGGCGAGGGTTGGACGGTTGGAGGGTCCAAGGGGCGGGAGGGGGGTTGTCTGGATCCAACCGGGCGGGGTCAAGCTGGTTAACCGGCTCGACGAGGCCCTTAACCATTAACTCCCGCCAGAGGTAGTTTGCCGTGGCACGGGCAAAGAGTGGGTCGGCGACCACGTTGCGAGCCGCGGCGGCGCGCGAGTTTTCGCCGTTGCCGGGCGCAGCGCCGGAGACCGCAAACGGGTAGAGCGGAGCCGCCGCCGTGATGGACCCAACCGAGGTGCGCGAAGGTCGGTTGCCGGTGGTCGTATTCAGGGTGTAGATGCCGCGAATATTGACGCCCATGTTCCAGTAGTTGTAGTTGCGATTTTCAGGCACCGGTCGGACGGCAACCATCGTGGTCTGCGCGAAGAACGCCGCCATGCCGTAGGCCTGCATTCGGGTGGCGCCGCGGCCCCACAGCGAAAGCGTGTCGACGTGGCCTCGACCGTTGTGGCACATAATGCAGTTGAAGTGACTGACCCCGAGGAAGGTTTCCGCGGTGGTCGAGGCCATCTGGTCGTACATGTCCTGCGCCGGGCCGTTCGTGATCCGGTTGCCTACTTGCCAGTTCAGTTCGCCCTTCTCGAACGAGTTTTCGCCGGTACCGGAGATCAAGGCGGTGGCCATTTTGTCGTAGGACATATTGGCCGTGAGGGCGTCCTTCGTCCACTTATAGAAAGCCTCTCGACCGTCAGCGAAGCGGTTGGTGTTCGTGGCGCGGACGACGTCGGTATTGCGGTAGAGGTCACCGAAGAACATGACCCACTTGTCGACCCATTCTGGAGTCGCGAGAAGCTCGTCGACGTACTTGGCGCGTTTGTCGGAAGATGTATCGGCGACGAACGAATTTACACGGGTGACGGTGGGAATTCTACCGGTTAAATCAAGCGTGACGCGGCGGATGAATTCGTAATCGTTCGAGCGGCTGGCAGGTTCGATGCCTTTTTCGCGGAGGACGCCGAAGATATTTCGGTCGATGAGATTCGCGTTCGATGACGATTGCGAGTACGAAGTGCGGCTGCCGCCGGGGACGAAACTCATCGCTTCGCGGACGCTGATGGTCTCGCGGCTGTAGCGTCCGACGCGAGCGGCGTTGAGTGCTTCGGTGCGCATTTTTGCGCCGGAGGGTCCGAAATAACTACATTCGGCGTGTTCGACCGAGAGGTGTTCGTCAATCTCCTGCGCGCCGATTTGGAATGTGAGCAAACTGCTGGAGAGCGCTAAGGCCCATGTCGATTTCTTCATGCAAAATCCCCGTGTACTTCTGATTCTATGGCTCCGAACCCCTTCGTTGTCAAGAGTTTCTATGTCTAAGGCATTTTTCCAACGGCGGCGTAGGTGAGAGAATAGAGCGGTTGCGTCTTCTCACTTATATTTTTGTAGCCGCTCTCTGCCGCGCTGCGCCGATCACCCTAGAACAGGCGCTCGCGGAGACAATTGCCAAGCATCCGTTGCTGGCTGCGGCGGACGGACGGATCTCTACGGCGCAAGGGTTGCTGGAGCAGGCGGCATTGCGACCGAACCCACGGCTGGCGTTTCAGGTGGAAAATTTGCGGGGGCCGTGGCAGGGCACCTTTAACTACGCGCGGGACACGGACAATTTCGTTTGGCTGTCGCAAACGATCGAGACGGCGAAGAAGCGGCAGTATCGGTCAGAGTTGGCCGGGGTGAACCGGCAGGTGGCCGAGAGCGCTCGGGTACTGTTGCAGCAGCAGTTGGTGGCCCGGGTGAAGCAGGCTTGGTGGAACGCGATTGGGACCGAACGGACGCGGGTGATTTACGAAGAGACGCAGAAGACGTTTGGACAAATCGTGGACTACCACGTGATCCGCGTCCGGGAAGGGACGATGGCGGAGGCGGATTTGATCCGAGTCCGCTTGGAAGCCGAACGGTTTGCGCTGGCGGCCAATAACGCGATTCTGAGCGCAGAGCGGGCGCAGATCGGCCTGCAGCGGGAGATGGGCCGGAGCGAGTTCGGGACCCTGGAATTGGCCGATACGCTGGAGGGTCCGACGGCGACGCCGCCGGCGGGCGAGCGGGCCGAACTGGTGCTGGCGCGGAACGCGATTGCGGCGGCGCGGGCGAATCAGCAGTTGCAGGTGGCCCAAGCGCGACCGAACTTCGATGTGCTCGGCGGCTTTAAGCACACGATGGGGCAGGAAACGGCGCTGGTGGGGTTACAGATTGATTTGCCGATCTTCAACAAGAACCAGGGGAACGTGGCGGCGGCCGTGGCCGAGATTCGGGTGGCCGAGAACAACCTGAAGGCGAGCGAGGCGATGGTGAAGGCGGAGTTGAGAACGGCTGAGGTGGAAGTTCGGCTGCGGAAGAAGCAGGTGGATGAGACGCTGGGCCCGCTGCGCCAGCAGGCGATCGATACCGCTCGCATTGCGCAGGCGGCTTACCGCGAGGGAGGCACGGACCTGCTACGGCTGTTGGACGCGGAGCGATTGCGCCTCGAAACCCAGTTGATCTTTGTGCAGGCGCTGGTGGAATATCGGATCGCGGTGGTGAATTTGGAGACGGCGATGGGGGCGAACCAATGAAGTATCTAGTTCTTCTGATCGGGTTGGTGATGGTGGTGGGTTGTTCGAAAGAGGCACCGAAGCCGAAGGCGGCCAAGAGCGAGGAGAAGAAGACGCCGGGCGAGGTGAAGCTGGAGCCGGCGATGGTGAAGAGCGCGAACATCGTATCGGTGGCGGTGGAGAGTAGGAACCAACCGTTGGTGCTGCAAGTCAACGGCCGGCTGACGGCGAATGAAGACCGGACTTGGCACGTGGACTCGCTGATGGAGGGCCGGATTCTGAAGCTGTTCGCCAATGTGGGTGATCGGGTGGCGGCGGGGCAGTTGGTGGCGCAGATGCATTCGCATGAGGTGCATGAAGCGCGGAGCGAGTACCAACGGGCGAAGACGGATTTGGCGAAGGTGCAGTCGCAGCGGAGCTATGCGGAGCGGACGCGGGACCGGATGAAACGGTTGCTGGAGTTGAAGGCGGCGTCGGTGGAGCAGACCGAACATGCCGAGTCGCAGTTGCGAGATGCGGAGGCGGCCGTGAAGAACGCACAGATTGAACTCGAGCGAACAAGGGTGCACTTAGTGGAGTTTCTGGATGTGCCGGCGGAGGCTCATGAGGACGAGGCGGTGCCGATCAAGACGCGGAACGGCGGGACGGTGATCAAGCGGGAGACCTCAGTGGGTGCCGTGGTAAAGGCGGCGGATGGGGTGTATGTTGTGAGTGACCTTTCGAACGTGTGGATGATTGCGGCGTTGCCGGAGGATCAGTTGGGGAAAGTGCGGGTGGGGATGAACGCGCAGGTGAAGGTGCAGGCATATCCGGAGGAGTCGTTTGCGGGAAAGATCGTGCGGTTGGGCGATCAGTTGGACGTGGAGACGCGGACGGTGCCGGTGCGGATCGCGCTGGGAAATCCGGGGCAGAAGTTGCGGCCGGAAATGTATGCTGTGGCGGAGATTGCAGCGGGAGGTGCGACCGAGGGGCTGGTGATGCCGCAGGCGGCGCTGCAGGATTTCAATGGGCAGGCGGTGGTGTTTGTGGATCTGGGAGACGGCAAGTACGCAGTGCGGCCGGTGCGGACGGGACGGGTGCAGGGAGCGAACGTGGAGGTACTGGAAGGGCTAGTCGCAGGAGATCGGGTGGTGTCGCGGGGTGCGTTTGTTTTGAAGTCGCAGATGTTCAAATCGTCGCTGGCGGAGGAGTAGTAAGTGGCCACGCTGATCGACTTCGCAATGCGGAACCGGCTGCTCGTGTTGGGCTTTCTGGTGGCCATTACCGGCTATGGACTTTACTGTTTGGGGGAGATACCGATTGAGGCGTTTCCGGACCTGACGAACAACCAAGTGAGCGTGATTACGGAATGCCCGGGGATGGCGGCTGCGGAAGTGGAACAGATGGTGAGCTATCCGATTGAGACGACTTTGCTGGGGATTCCGCGGAATAGCGGGGTGCGGTCGGTTTCGAAATTTGGGCTTTCGATTGTGACGGTGATGTTCGAGGACGATGTGAATACGCTGGTGGCGCGGCAGTTCATCAATGAACGGTTGCAGGAGGTTCGGACGCGGCTGCCGAAGGGTTTGGAGCCGGGGCTGGGGCCGATGGCGACCGTGTTCGGCGAAGTTTACCAGTACACGGTGGAGACGGACAAGCTGAGCCCGTTGCAGAGGAAGACGCTGCAGGAGTGGCAAATTAAGCCGCAGTTGCGGAGCGTGCGCGGGATTAACGAAGTGGACTCCTGGGGAGGAGAGACCGAACAGGTGGAAGTGGAGATCGATCCGCGAGCGCTGGAGCAGTATGGGCTGACGGTGAAGGAGGTGTTTGCGCGGCTGACGGAGAACAATGAGAACTTCGGCGGCGGGTACATTGAGCACGCCTCGGAGCAGTACACGCTGATTGGGCTGGGACGGGTGAAGCGGCGGGAGGACCTGGAAAAGATCGTCGTGAAGACTAACGCCGGGACGCCGATTTTGCTGGGCCGCGTGGCGAAGATTAAGACGGGCGGGATGCAACGGCAGGGGGCGATTTCGCGGGACGGCAAGGGCGAGACGGTGGGCGGCGTGGCCGTGATGCTGAAGGGAGAGAACGGGCGGAACGTGATTGAACGGGTGAAGCAGAGGCTGGCGCAGATTCGGGTGCCGGAGGGCGTAAGGCTGGTTCCGTTTTATGACCAGAGCGAGGTGATCAACCGAACGATTGGGACGGTGGGGCGGAATTTGTTGGAGGCTGGTGCGCTGGTGCTGCTGGTGCTGCTGGTGTTTTTGGGGAATGTGCGGGCAGCGTTGCTGGTGGCGTTGGTGATTCCGTTGTCGATGCTGATTGGGTTTATTGGGATGCGGTACTTCGGAATTTCGGCGAACCTGATGAGCCTGGGAGCGGTGGACTTCGGGATGATCGTGGACGGGGCCGTGGTGATGATGGAGAGCGCGGTGGCGCGGTTGGCGCTGCGGGAGCATGAGTCCGTCGTGGACACGCTGCGGCATGCGGCGGCAGAGGTGGCACGGCCGATCGTGTTCGCGGTGGGGATCATTATTGCGGTGTATCTGCCGTTGTTCTTTCTGGAGGGCTTGGAGGGACGCTTGTTCCGGCCGATGGCGGTGACGGTTTGTTCGGCGCTGTTAGGGTCCTTGGTGCTGGCGTTGGTGGCAATGCCGGTGCTGGCGAGTTTTGCGTTGGCGGGGGGGGTGAAGGCGCATTCGGAGGACGGGTGGTTTGAGAGAGTGCGAGGGGTGTACTCGCGGCGGTTGGAGTTTGTGTTGGGGCATCGGCAGTTGACGGTGGCGTTTGGGGCGTTGCTGGCGATGGCGGCGATTGTGTCGTTGCGGTTCATCGGGACGGAGTTTATGCCGAAGCTGGAAGAGGGCACGATTCTGATTCAGTCGAAGAAGCTGCCGGGGATCTCGCTGACGGAGTCGGTGGCGCTGAGCCAGAAGGTGGAGCAGGTGGTGCTGACGTTTCCGGAGGTGACGGGGGTGGTGTCGAAGTTGGGGCGGAGCGACTTGGCGCTGGACGCGATGAGCATCAGCGAGGGGGATGTTTACATTTTGCTGAAGCCGGTGGAGGAGTGGACGACGGCGAAGACGAAAGAGGGGCTGATCGTGAAGATGGACGAGGCGCTGCAGGCGGTGCCGGGGGTGGCCTACAACTTTACGCAGCCGATGGCGATGCGACTGGACGAGACGATTTCGGGGATTAAGGCCGACGTGGCGGTGAAGATTTTCGGGGAGAGCCCGGAGGTATTGGAGGCGCTGGCGCAGAAGGCGTTGCGGGCGCTGGAGCAGACGCCGGGGGCGGCGGATACGCAGATGGAGGTGATTTCGGGGACGGCGGAGTTACGGGTGGAGCCGGACTTGGCGCAGTTGGCTAAGTATGGGATGAACGTGTCGGCGGTTCGGGAGGTGGTGGAGTCGGCAGTGGGGGGGCTGCACGTATCGGACATGATTGAAGGGCAGCGGCGGTTTCCGATTGTGATCAAGCTGCCGGAGGAGTATCGGCGGACGCCGGACGCGTTGAACAGCATTCGGATGCGGGCCCCGGCGGGGGAGCGGGTGACGTTGGGACAGGTGGCGAAGATCAGCGTGGCGCGGGGGCCGGAGATGATCAACCGGGAGAATGGGCAGCGGCGGATTGTGGTGCAGTCGAATGTGCGGGGCCGGGATTTGGGCGGGTTTGTGGCGGACGCGAAGCAGCGGGTGGAGGCGGCGATGACGATGCC
>JANXMS010000468.1 GCA_025354525.1 Acidobacteriota bacterium | reverse complement strand
CCGAAACTGAACTGACCAGGCAGCGTGGTATATACAAGACGTGGCTTCTATCTAGTTGCAATGAAGCAACTTAGATGGTTTCGACGCTCGAAGGTGGGAAAGTCCCGCTAGGGGCCAAGTACGTTTGCTCGCCATTGGTCGGCGAACGTTCACTGGCGCTTCTACCCACGTCAAACAGCGAAGAACCGTTTTCCTCGCTTTCCACGGTTTGCCATCTCCACGGCCGATCTCGGGGCCAAGTACGTTTGCTCGCCTCTGGTCGGCGAACGTTCACTGGCGCTTCTACCCACGTCAAACAACAGCGAAGAGCCGGTTATCTGCCTGTCCCGGACAATCACTTATAAATTAGTCAAGGATCTGGAGCTTTTTGGGACTGAAAGTTGCTCAGATCGTCGCCGTCAAGGAATTTGGCGATCGTGGTGGGATCGGAGGAGGTGTTCATTGAATCGCCAGCTTTACTTGGTTCATCGCCGCTCGACCCGAGGGAGCTTTGGAGTATGGGATACGGACACGGTCGGAGGGGGTGCGCCTCTAGGTCGGGGTGATCAAAGTCGTTGTCTCTCGGCCGTTGAGCCAGCATCGCGAGCCAACTTGACTTAGGATTGAACTTGATGATGGACAACCCGTTTTGTTTTGACTGGACTACACCGTTTGGGCTACCTCCGTTTGGGGCGATTGAGGCCGTACACTTTTTGCCCGCCTTCGTAGAAGGAATGCGACTGGAACGGGCCGAGGTGGCGGCGATCGTGGTAGAGCGGAGGGAACCTACTTTTGCGAATACCATCGAAGCGCTGGAACGGTGCGGAGCGTTCCTGCGGCGGGTCGCGGACGTGTTTTCGAATTTGAATGCATCTCACACCAACGCGGAGCTGCAGGCGATTGCCCGCGAAACGGCACCCTTAATGGCAGGGCACCGGAGCGCGATCTCGCTGGACGCGACGCTGTTTCAGCGGGTCGACGCCGTGTTCGCCCGGCGGGTTGAGTTGGGACTCGGGGCAGAAGCGCTTCGACTGGTGGAGAAAACCCACAAGCGATTCGTCCGGGCGGGCGCGCGGTTGGAGCCTGCGGAGAAGCTGCGGTTGGCCGAGATCGATAGTGCTTTGGCTTCCAAAACCACTCTGTTCGGGCAGAACCTGCTGGCCGACACGGCGGCGTTCACGATGCTTTTGGCTCCGGAGGAAGACGCGACGGGTCAAGGCGTCGTGACGTTACAAAGGAGCAGCATCGAGCCGTTTCTGCAACTGAGTCCGCGCCGAGATTTGCGGGAAAAGGCGTTTCGCGCGTGGACGGCGCGGGGCGACAACGGGAACGAGTTTGACAATAAAGCTCTGATTGGCGAGATCGTCGCTTTGCGCAGGGAACGGGCCCAATTACTAGGGTATCGAAACTATGCGCTCTATTCGTTGGACGATAAAATGGCGAAATCCCCAGAAGCTGCGCGGCAGTTACTGGATCAACTCTGGGCGCCGGCGATGGATACGGCGCGGCGAGAGGCTGCGACGCTGCAACAAGCGATGGACGAAGAGCAGCCGGGAAGGCGATTGGCCGCCTGGGATTGGCGTTACTTCGCCGAGAAAGTGAGGCAGGGCAAATACGAAATCGATGGCGAGGCAACTAAGGCGTACTTTTCTCTGGAGCGGATGCTGGAGGCAACGTTCTGGGTGGCGGGGCGGTTGTTTGGTTTGGAGCTTCGAGAACGGACGGACTTGCCGAAGTATCACGCAGACGTTCGCACTTGGGAGGTCTGGCGGGCGGATGGGGAGTTAGTGGGGATCTTCTATGGGGACTACTACGCGCGGCCGGAAAAGCGGAGCGGGGCATGGATGAGTTCGTTGCGGGATCAGCAACGGATGGATGGCAATATGACTGCGGTGGTGACGAACAACCTAAACTTCAATAAGCCGCCGACGGGGAAGCCGACGCTGCTTTCGCATGACGACGCGAGGACGTTGTTCCATGAGTTTGGCCATGCGCTGCATGGGTTGCTTTCGGATGTGACTTACCCTTCTTTGTCGGGGACAAACGTACCGCGGGATTTTGTGGAGATGCCTTCGCAGTTATACGAGCATTGGTTTGAGGACAAGAGCGTGCTGGGGAAGTTTGCCCGGCACTATGAGACAGGGGAGACGATTCCGGAGGTGATGCTGAGTAAGTTGAAGGCGGCGGCGAATTTCAATCAGGGCTTCGAGATGGTGGAGTATCTGGCGTCGGCATATGTGGATTTGGAGTGGCATTTGTTGGAAGAGGGGGAGGTGGTGGAGGTGGCGGAGCGGGAGGCTCAGTGGTTGTTGGCGTTGGGGATGCCGGAGGCGATTTTGATGCGGCACCGGTCTACGCATTTTTCGCACATCTTTGGGAGCCCGATGGGCTACGCAGCGGGGTACTACAGCTATCGATGGTCGGCGGTGCTGGATACGGACGCGTTTGCTGCGTTTGAGGAAGCGGGCGACGCGTTTGATCCGGCGGTGGCGGAGCTGCTTCTCCGGTTTATCTATTCCGCAGGGGCGACGCAGGATCCGATGGCGTTGTATCAAGCGTTTCGGGGGAGAGCGCCGGAGACGGGAGCGTTGATGCGGTCGTTGGGGTTTGAGCCGAGATAGGACATTCTCCGCCTCTTGGCGGATGGGTCGGGCACCGGCTGCGCGGGGGAGCGCAGCGGTGAAAGAACTCGCCCTTGGGTTGGCGATTTGTAAGGATCACCGCGAGGCATTTCAACGTCATCGTTGTTAAGTCGGTAATGGCGTCGGGAATGACAGGGTGGCACCTCGCAGGCTAGTGCTCTGACCGCTGGAAACAGTTTTCATAAATCATTTCGACCATCGCCGTATTAACAAAGCAGCTACCAATATCAATGGGCAGTTCGATAGAAAAGCCGTACTTGATGAGCGGGTTTCGGGATCATTCGCCTCCCGATTTGGGCCAGTTTCCTAGCATTTTGGGAGTTTGTGCCGCAGAGAGCCCCTCACAATCATGCCACAGGCGTCGGGCGACGCTACGGAAACGATTGATTCTATTGAACCGGAGGCCGCTAATCAATTACGAAAAACCGCACGAAAAACGCTTGGATACTAATGGAACC
>JANXMS010000402.1 GCA_025354525.1 Acidobacteriota bacterium | reverse complement strand
GTGGAATCCTTTACGCCCTCCGCGTCGGCCTCCAAGCTCTCGAAAAAACCAACAACCGCTTCCTCGCTAACCGCCGCGTCATCGGCGTCGAACGCGCCCTCCAACAGCAACTCGCCGGCCTCATGCCCGTTGGGGCGGATTGCCTCGGCCCGGAAGGCGTACCCACCGGCGCCCGCACCCGCTTCTTCGAAGGCCGCGCCCAGTCGATGCGCTTCGTCACCAACTACTCCCTTAACGAATCCGCCCGCGGCTATCCTCGCATCGTCGAATACAGCGTCATCCCCGGCAAAGACAACATCGGCCTTCGCCTTATCGTCAACGAATCCGTCTATACCGGCCCCACCAGCCTTATGGGCCACTGCGTTGGCATGGCCGTCGATCCAGAACGCGGGTTCCCTCTCCCCATCTTCCGCCGTATCGAACCCCGGCTGGATAGCTTCGTCCTCGCCGACAAAATCGCCGGCGTTCGGTTCGTTTTTCTCGAAACCCTGCCCCCTCCCGTCCTCCAACGCTGGTCCTCCACCTGGTCCGCCCCCGCTTGGCCCGCCGCCATTCGCATGGAAATCGTCCCGCTCGATGCCAACCCCGGCAACCTCGACGTGGCCACTGTAACCATTCCCGTCCGCGTCACCGCCGACCCCTTCAAGAAGTATGCCGACTAACCCCCAACGCGGCGGCGCGCTGCTCACCGTCCTATGGCTCTCGGCCGCCCTCACCGCCATCGCCTTCACCGTCGCCACCACCGTCCGGGGCGAAACCGAACGTACCTCCACCACCGTCGAGCAGACCCGCGCCTATTACCTCGCCACCGGCGCCATCGACCGCGCCATCCTCTGGATGCAGTGGGGCCGTAACACCCCTCGCAATCCCGACGGCACCTCCCGCTTCTGGGCCCCCGGCATTCCCGTGCTCCGCATGCCCTTCCCCTCCGGCTATGCCGAGGTCGACATCATCCCCGAATCCTCCAAATACAACATCAATTCCGTCACCCCGGTCGATCTGCAAAGGCTTCTCTTGAGCATGGGGCTCGACCCGAATCGCGCTCAGGAACTAACCGCCGCCATCATCGACTGGCGTCAAGCCTCACCTGGACCCTCCACTTTTGATCAGTATTACGGCTCCCTCATCCCGTCTTTCCGCGCTCGCCATGCGTCCTTTGAACAAATAGAAGAACTCCTGTTCGTTCGCGGGGTCACCCCGGACATGTTCTACGGTACCTGGGTACGCAACCAGGCCGGCCAACTCGTCCGTGCCACCGGCCTCAAGGACTGCCTCGCTCTCTTTGGCACCAATAGCCAATTCGATATCAACATGACTGCTCAGCCCGTGCTTCTCTCCCTCGGTCTTCCACCTGATTTGGCCACGCAAATCGTCGCCCGCCGCGCGCAGCGTCCCTTTGTCACGAACGAGGAACTCAACTCCGTCGTCCAGGCCGCCGGACCCGCCGCTGGCAAACTCCGCCTCGGTGGAGGCTCCGTGTTCACCCTCCGCGCCAAGGCCACCCTACGGGGCAGCGACGTCCGCCGATCAGTCGCCATGGTTGTGAAATTCAATTGGGACGAAAAAGACGAAATGACGCCCTATCATATTCTCCGTTGGTACGACAACGCGGGGACCAACTGAAGCTATGAGCAGCCTCCCTCCCGCGGTTCGAAAATGGCTTTCGTTCGGCACCGGCGTCGGTATCGAAGTCGGTCCGCAAGATCTTACTGTCTCCATCGTACGGGCTCGCCCGTCCGGTGCCGAGCTTCTCGAATCGAGAGTCATCGCAGGCTTCCGCGAACGCCCCGCCGTCGAATGGGGCCGCGAATACGCCGATTTCGTGAAAAAGTTTTCGGCCGGCCACATCGCCGCCGTCGTCATGGTGCCGCGCAGTGAAGTCATCGTCCGAACCATGACCTTCCCTGCCGTCGGAGACGAAGAACTCGAAGCCGCCATCGGTTTCCAACTCGACACCCTACATCCGTACGCCGAAGACGATGCCGTCCCCGCCTTCGCCCGTCTCGACGGCACCCAGGTGCTCATCGGAATCCTCCGCCGTCAGAAGTTTGAGGCCTACCAGACCTGGTTCACTGAAGCGGGCATCAAGGTCGGCAGCTTCACCTTCTCTGCCGCGGCCATCTACTCGGCCCTTCGCATGACCACCGCCGCCCCCGTAGGTTTCCTGGCCGCACAGGAAACCGTGGACGGCCTTGAGGTTTATGGCGAAAGCGACGCCCGGCCCGTCTTCTCTTCCGTTTTTGACATACCGCCCGCCCGTGCGTTGGCCTTAGCCGCGGCGGAACTTCGTCTCCCTGCTGATACCGCCCCCCTCGAGTTCGGCGTCAGCATGGCCCACGCGGCCGCCCTCGGCAGCGCGGTGCCGGTCCTTTCGCTCGGAGCCAACTTCCTCCCTGAAGGCCAGCGACGTTCAAGTTCGAAATGGCGCTACGTGCCCACCGCCGTCCTTGCCACGATTCTCGTCGCCCTCTTGGCTGGCATCGCTCTTCACGAACCCTACGACACCGGTCGCTACGTCGCCGCCATGCGGGAAGAAATCAAGCGCGGAGAATCCCTCTCCTCCAAAGCGCCAGCCCTCGATCAGTCCGTCGCCAAAACCAGCGCCCGCGTCCTCCAACTCGATGACTTCCGCCGCCGCACCCGACAGGACCTCGATCTCCTGCTCGAACTGACCACCACCCTGTCTCCAGCTACCTTCCTCTCTGGTCTCGACGTGACCCGCGAAACCGTTAACTTCAACGGCGAAACCGATCAAGCCGCGCCGCTTCTCCGCATCATCGACAACTCGCCCCGTTTGGCCAACAGCGAATTCACCGTCCCCATTGGCCGACTCGCTAGCTCCGAAGTTTTTCGAATCCGCAGCCTTCGGGAGGTCCCCAAGAAATGATCATGACCGACCGGGATCGCAAAGCCCTACAACTCCTCGGCGGAGCGCTCGTCGTCGTCGCCGTCATCTACTTCTGGCCTGACGGCAGCACGGCCGGTACCCCAGTCGCTGGCGTCGCCGGAGACTCTCCCGCCCTCGTCGAGCAACGCCTCGAAAGAGTGCGCCGCATGATGATTCAAGTGCCCGACAAAGAAGCTGCCCTCAAGGCCGCCCAAACCGATTTGGCCAGTCGCGAAAAAGGCCTCCTCCAGGCCGATACCGCCCCCCAAGCCCAAGCCCAACTCTTCCAAATTCTCCGTCGCGTCGGACGCTCCCTTCCGCAGCCCATCGACATTCGCGCCAATGAAATCGGCCAAGCGAAATCCTTCGGCGATGACTATGGCGAAGTCAGCGTCTCAGTGGTCTTCGACTGTGGAATCGAACAGTTGGTGAACTATC
Source organism: Acidobacteriota bacterium (assembly GCA_025354525.1). Classification (GTDB taxonomy): domain Bacteria; phylum Acidobacteriota; class Terriglobia; order Bryobacterales; family Bryobacteraceae. The sequence continues at coordinate 11,846 of JANXMS010000402.1, read as the reverse complement.
TCGCCGATCTCGGAGCCCAGCCTGAACTCCTCGCTACCTCCGAACTCCGCGTCGGCTTGGCCCGGGAAAAAGATAAAGTGCTGCCCGTGCAGCTCACCGTCTCCGGGCTCGTGCCCCGGAAACTGATCCCCACCAAGAAAGCGGTGCAGTTTTGAGAGGACGCCTTTTTCTTGTCAATTTGCTCCTGTTAGCCTGTATCGCCGGAGCCACCATGGAGCTCAAAAAGCTCCTCGACGAAACGCGCAAGCGCGAAGCACTCGTCCGGGCCAGCGCCCCCGCCCTCCCCACCGCCAAGCCCGTCGCCCCCGTTGCCAATGTCGAAAAGACAACCCCCGCCAACTATTTGGACATCGCCGCGCGTCTTCTTTTTAGTAGGGATCGTAACCCGGTTGTGGAGCCCCCTCCCCCTCCCGCACCCCCGCAAATGCCGGCCTTTCCCCTCGCCTACGGCGTGTTGATGATCGGCGATCCGCCCACCGTCATGCTAAGCGAAGCCAAAGGTAAGCGGCAACGCGGCTACCGCCCAGGAGACCAAGTTGGTGAGTTCAAAATCCTCGCCGTAACCGGAGCCGACGTCACCTTCGAATGGCAAAACAAAAAAATCACCAAAACTCTCGGGGAACTTGCCGACAAAGAAGCCTCCAAGCTCCTCTCCGCCGCCCCGCCGGCACCCGCCTCCGATAACGCCCCCGCCGCTCCCGCAAACGTCACCGCCGCCAAGGCCGTTACAGACCTCGGCGGTGCCAACAGCGCAGCCAAGCAAGGCCCCGGACAAGTCGTCTCCCCAACGATGAAACAGTGCCAACCCGGGGACACAACTCCAGACGGTGCCATCGTCGACGGCTTCCGCAAAATCAATACGGCTACCCCGTTTGGCTTTCAATGCCGATGGGAAAAAGTCCAGTAACCAGTTCGAGTAAGGAATTAGCAAAAATGATCCGCACGATACTCCTCTCTCTTGTCACCGTCACCCTGGCGGTCGCCCAATCGGACCCCAAGCCTCCCGTCGGCGTACCCGCCAACGCCAAGAAAATCAACGACGACACTTGGCGCATCGTCGACGAAAAAGGCAAAGCCTGGCACTACCAATCCAGCCCCTTCGGCTGGATGAAGTCACCGGCCCTCTCGGTCGCTGAACAGCAGAAGCGCGACGGCATCGGCGATCCCATCGAAGGCATGACCGTGAAAGAAGAAGGGGAAATACTGCGATTCTCCCGCCCTGGCCCGTTCGGCGCTTACAATTGGACCAAAAAGAAAACGAATCTCGACGAAGCCGAACAGGCGGTCTGGAGCCGTGCACAGAAGTCCGCCAAGTCCCCCGCCTCGCCTAGCGCGGCACCGGTAAAGGAATAATTGCGGATGCCAATGCGGACCCTCCCCCTCGTAACGTCGCTTGTCCTCGGTGCCGCCGTGCTCCTGGCGCAAGCCCCCATGCCTAAGCCCCCCCCCGGCTTCGGCACAAATGTGGTCGAGCAACCGAAATCCGCTCCTCCTCCCCCTACCTCCGTCGCCGCTCAGCCCGCTCCCGGTGCGGCCCCTCCGCCGTCCTCCGCCCCGCCCCCCACCTCCCTCGGCGGACTCAATCTCCAAAACGCTGCGCTCACCGAAGTCATCGATATCCTTGCCCGTCAACTCAAGATCAACTACATTCTCGATCCCCGCGTAAAGGGCGGCGTCGTCCTCAATACCTACGGCGAAACCAAACAGTTGAACCCGCGCGATCTCCTCGACATGATCCTTCGTATCAACGGGTTCGCCATGGTGCAGGTCGGCGATGTCTATCGCATCGTTCCTATGAGCGACGTCGCACGCCTACCCATCAAGGCCAACATCAACTCCACCAATCTCCCCGACAGCGAGTCGGTGCAACTCAATCTCGTCTTCCTCAAATACGCCAACGTCGAAGAACTGACCAAACTCCTCGAACCCTTTACCGGCGAAAACTCGAAGATGTGGTCCTATCCGCCCGCCAATCTCCTCCTGATGCTCGACGGCTCCCGCAGCATGCGTCGCACCATGGAACTCATCTCCCTGTTCGACAACGATACCTTCGCTTCCCAGCGCGTTCGCCTCTTCGAAGTCGAAAATGGTCGCCCCTCCGAACTCACCAAAGAACTCGACAGCATTTTCAAATCGATCTCCCTCAATGACAAAGTCAGCCCCATTAAATTCCTGCCCGTTGATCGCATCAACACCATCATCGCGGTAGCCGCTAACCCCAGCGCTTTCGACGAAGTCAAAACATGGATCAAGAAACTCGACGTCCCCGTCAAGATTACGGCCGGCTCCATCGACAACTACGTATATCGCGTCAAGTACGGACGCGCTGACATGATGGCCATGGCCATCATGATGCTCTACGGTGGCGGCGGCAACATGATGGGAATGATGGGCATGATGGGAATGATGGGCGGCATGGGGGGAGGGATGGGCGGAGGCATGGGCATGGGTGGAGGCATGGGCATGGGTGGAGGCATGGGCATGGGTGGCGGCGGCTTCGGCGGCTTTGGCGGCGGCATGGGTGGAGGCGGCTTCGGCGGTGGCTATGCCCAAAGCTCAGGCATGATGGGGATGGGTTCGGGCATTACGCAACAATTCCCCGCCGGCTCCCAACAAGCCGCTGGCATGATCGGGGGACTCGGCGCCGCCGACCAAACCGGCTCCTACCTCGGTGCCGGAGCCGTCGGCGGAGCTCAGACAAAGGGCCCTCGCGTTGTCCCCAATCCGATGGATAACACCCTCATCATCCAAGGCACCCCGGCCGAGTATGAAGGCATCGTAAAAATCCTCCGGGAACTTGATCTTCCTCCTCGCCAAGTCCTCATCGAAGCCAAAATCTACGAAGTCACCCTCACCGGTGCGTTCGCCAACGGAATCGCCGCGTTTCTCCAAAAAAGAGCGGCCACCGGAGGCACAGCCGCCCAAGCTGGCTCGAGAGACTTTCTCGGCTCCCTTGCTAACGCCGGCATTAATCTCTCCGCCGGTGCCCTCGTCGGCCAAAGTCGAGAACTCCTCGCCTTCCTCTCCTCCACCGAAAACGAAAGCCGCACCAGAGTCATCTCCGCCCCCAGCATCATCGCCACAGATTCCATCGCCGCCAGCATCAACGTAGGTACCGAGGTGCCTACCTTAACCGCCTCAGCCGCCACCGGAGTGCAGAGTGGAGGCAGCTCACTGTTTGCCAATAACATCTCCAACCGCAACAGCGGCGTTACCCTTGCGGTCACCGCTCGCATCAATCCCAGCGGAATCGTCACTTTAATCATCAACCAAGAGGTCAGTTCGCCCCAAGCTCCGGCCGCCGGTGCCATCAACTCTCCGTCGTTCTCGAAACGAAGTCTAAACACACAAGTCACTCTCGAAGATGGCGACACCATCGCCATCGGCGGCATCATCAACGAAACCAACACCCAATCCTCCGCCGGCATCCCCGTCCTTCACCGTATCCCCATCCTCGGCTGGGGTTTCGGCAGCAAATCCTTCAGCAAAGAACGCACTGAGCTGATAATCTTCATGACCCCTCGAGTCATTTACGACACCAAAGAGATCACCGAAGCCAGCGAAGAACTCAAAAGTCGTATGCGGCGGATGCGGAAGTTGATCAAGGAATAGCCCCACCAACGAAACTTGATGGCCTCGCGCGGGTTAGAATCGAATCGGCCCGTTCTAACCCCGCATCTATATGAATGTTTCTTCACGTCTCCCCTCACTAGCCTTGTGTCTATTCGCCACTTGCCCGGCTTTCTCTCAAGGCAGTGGCGTCGACGTCGGTAGCGGCAACATCGATCCCGTCATTCGCCAACAATTCGTCAACGCCTTCTTTCGCAATAATTTTTCCAACATCGTCGCCACACCACCCGTCGCCGACGTTCGCCGCTACGGCTCCACCGGTCTCATTCAAGAGTTCAATCCGCTCTCCGGTACCGGCGGTCGCCTCGCCCTCGTCAAAGCCAACACCTCCACCGCCATCATCGACGAACAAACCGGCGTATACCAACTCCTCCCCCTCCTCTTCGCCAACTACTCCTCCGTTGGCGTTACCACCGCCGGATATCCCTCCATGGATACCGCCCTCTGCACCAATACCGCAGCCGGAACCTGCTACTGGCAGCTCTTCGATCGCAAATACGCCCTCTTTTCATACTCCGCACCCCTCGCCAATGGCTCCCAGAACTTCACCGTTCGCGACCCCTACTTCACCCTCTGGCAGAATTCCGGCGGCATCACCGTTCTCGGTGCCGCCACCTCCGCCGAAACCACCGCCACCACCTACACCTACCAATCGTTCCAAAACGGCTTTATCTTCAATATCACCTCCGGCACCTTGAGCGGTCGACAGATCGTCGTTGCCCCCCCCGTCCACCAAGCCTATGTCAACAACGGAGGCCCCACCGGCTTCCTCGGCCTTCCCATCAGCGCCGTCGTCTCCCTCGGTGCCAGTCGCTTTCGTCAAAGCTTCGAAAACGGCTCCATCGACTTCGATTCCAATGGCGGAATTTCCGTCCGCCTACCCGTCTCGAACATCGGACTCAGCGCCACCATCAGCACCCTCCGCCTCAAGCTAAACGAAACCTACCAGATCACCGCCATCCCCCGCTCCGCCAATGGCGAAGACCTTCTCGATCGCCCCGTCGCCTGGACCACCACCAACGGCCGCGTCGTATCGATCCAAACCACCGCCGGAACCGCAACCCTCAAGGCCGTCGGCGGCGGCGTCGCCACCGTCACCGCCACCAGTGAAGGCCGTATCAGCGCCCCCATTCAAGTCTTCGTCCAAGCCACCTGTTGCCAAGTCGGAGAAGGCGCACCCAGTGCCTCCGCCACCCAAGCCTTTCAGGACGCCATAACCCGCAACCGTTTGGCCATCAACCTCCCCAGCCCCAACCCCGTCCGCCGCGTCGGCAACGGCAATACCCAGGAACTTTCCACCACCGCCGGAACCCGCATCGTCCTAGCCCTTCCAGACCGCCTCCCCCAAGCCTACGTCCTCTCCGGCGCCCTCCTCTCACGCTACGAGGATTTCGGCGGACCCGCCGGCGGCCTCGGCTACCCCCTCTCCGACCCCACCCCTGGCGGTCGCCAGGCCTTCGAAAACGGAACCCTCGCCGGCGGACCCGTTCGCCTCGTCTCCAGCCCCATTCTCGCCAAATGGCAGGCCCTCGGCCTCGAAACCGGCGCCGCTGGCTCCCCCGTCTCTGATGTGGCGCCATTCTTCACCTTCGCCGCCACCACAGGCTCCCAACAAACCTTTCGCACAGGTGCCTTCTACAGCGTTCCCGTCGCCGGTCGTGTCAACTTCGTCGGCGGCGCAATCTACAACAAATACCTCCAACTCACGGCCACAAACGGACCCCTCGGTGCCCCCCTCAACGACGAATTCACCGTCTCCGGCCGTCGTCGTCAGGATTTTGAAGGCGGCTACCTCGAACTCCCACTCGGGGCAACCGAAGCAATCCTCGTCGAAACCCCTCGCCGCCCTTCCCTCAGCGCCACTCCTGCCACCGTCATCGTCGGCAGCCGCGTCCGTCTCGCCCTCGGCGGCTTCGGCGAAAACACCCGCATTCGCGTCCGTATCTCCGGCCAACCCGAATTCTTCGTCCAAACTTCGAACGGAGCCTACGCCTGGGAATCCCTCGTGCCCACCTCCGCGGCGTCGGGCAGCGTCACCGTCATCGCCGATGAACCCACCAAAAATCTAACTGCCCAAGTCACTTACAGCATCCGAGCTCTCGCCGACGCCCGTCCCCGCCTCTCCAAAGTCCGTGGCGACGCTCAGGCCGGAGCACCCGGCGCCCTCCTTCCCATCCCCCTCCGCATCCAACTTCGCGACGAAGCCACCAACCCCCTCGCCGGCGTCGCCGTCGCCTTCACCGCCTCCCAAGGGGCTCTCCTCACTCGCTCCACCGCCACCACCGACAGCAACGGCGAAGCAGAAGTCAGCCTCCGCCTCCCCTCCGCCGAAGGGATCGCCCTCGTCACCGCCGAAGCCCTTCGCCAAATCGTCACCTTCCAAGCCCGTACCACCGGCGGCGGCCTCACCTCCTTCCCTCGCGTCACCGACCCCGGCAACCCCTTCGTCGCCTCCGCCGCCGCCATCATAAAATATCACCAGGATCGCGGCGAAGTCCCCGCCTCCGGCCCCGCCGCTAGCCCCGCCGCCCTCGACACCTTCCTCCGCAATTTCTGCGTCTTCGATTCCCAAGCCGTCCAAATCTGCGACGGTTTCCTCGAAAACGGGATGGCCAACCTCTGGCGACTTCCTGGTTTCGTCTCCGGCGGCCTCGAAGTCCTGGCACTCCCACCCACCGAACAAGTCCTCCGCGACGCCATCGCCACCGGCCCCGTCCTCATCAGCTTCGCCCTCGAAGGAGGCGCTTCCCATGCCGTCGTCGCCACCGGCATCTCCACCGATGGAAACGTCCAAATCATGGATCCCAGCCCAACCTTCGGTCGAACCAGCCTAGCCGACTACCAGAACGGATTCCAGTCCGGAAACCTATCCTATAAAGGACGCATCGTCGGTCTCCTCCGCCTCGAGCCCAGGACCCCCTCAAACGCTGGCTTCCTCGTCACCGCCGAAACAACCAACATCTCCATCGCCGGCCCCACCGGTGTCTGCGGCGCTACCTTCGCCATCCAACGCGGCGGCAATCTCACGAGCTTTCGTTCCTGCGACGGCGGCCAGCCCATCTACCAACTCGAACTCGCCGCCACCGGGCGCTACCGCGGAACCCTCTCCGATCTCGGCACCGTCGGCGGACGTTTCCTCCTGGAAGGCCAAAATACCGGCTCCTTCCGGGTCGCCCGCCCCGGCCTTCAATGGGAGCCCAGCCCCCTCGAAACCAGCTTCCTCACCACCGCCGTCCTCAACGGTGCCAACTTCTCGCCAGACCTCGCCCCGGGCGCCCTCGTCAGCATCTTCGGCGTCGGTCTCGGCCGCGAAGGCTCCACCACCACTGCGGAAATCGGCGGTCGATCCGCCCAGATTCTCTTTACCAGTCCCTTCCAACTCAATCTCGCACTACCCCTCGATCTCCCCCCAGGCTCTTATCCCCTATCGATCCAATCCGTCTTCGGCTCAGCCGAAGTCCGCGTCGAAATCCGAGACGTCGCCCCAGCCATCTTCCGCCTCGCCGCCTCGCAAATGGCCGTTGTCAATACCACCGGCAACCTAAATTCTCCCACTCAACCCGCCGCTCGCGGAACCGCAATAGTCCTCTACGGAACCGGCTTCGGTGCCGTGCAACTCCAAGGAAATCTCAGCCGCACTATCCGGCCCGTATCCGCCCGCATCAACAATTTGGAAGTGCCGGTTGGATACAGTGGACTCGCCCCTGGATACATTGGACTCTATCAGGTCAACGTAAACCTACCCGTAGATATGCCCCCCGGCCTGTTCCAGACCCTCGAACTCCGTCAGGCCGGTGTCGTCCTATCCCCCCTAACCGTTTCAATCCAATAGAGTTCTTTCACTCCCTGGCTGAACCGTACAAGCGGTTCAGCTTTCCATTGCAGAAATGGCCCTCTACGTGCACCCGAATCCATGCGTACAGTCGCCTACATGGCGCAAGTCTTTGGAAACTAAGCCCTTGACTTGTAGTGAGTAGGAATGTTAAAAAGTAAAGGACTGCGTCGGCTCAGGGTTAGGCGGTTCTCCGTTTACGGGGCCGCGAGTACGTACAAATCACAAAACATATAAACATCAGCTCGGCTCGCAAGTAGCCGTCCCTCGCAAGCAGACTGTAATCGTCTTCGCGTGCTGGACGAGTTCCTCGAGACCGGGTCAAAGCGGTAAAAAGGTAGTCCCTCATCAATTCTATTTTTCAATTCCCCAAGGAGAAGGAAATGGCAGATTTCCGTAAATGGTTCCCCGTATTGGCCGTTGTTACGTTGATGTTTGGCGCGGCGGCTTCGGCCAATGCCCAACCCGCGTTTAGCTGTAATTCAAACGCTGGCGTTCCGCCGATCGTTCGCGCGGAAGGGCTCACGGAGCTCGTTGGTGATTTGATCTTGAACTGTACTGGTGGAAACCCGACCGCTCTTGGCGCTCCGGTCCCCCAGGTCAACTTCCAGATCTTTTTGAACACCAACGTGACCTCCCGTTTGCTCAATGATCCCTGGAGCGAAGCGCTCCTCATGATCGATGAACCGACTGGTGCTGACACCAACGGTGGCAACCTCCGTTATTGCACCACCAACGGTGGCTGTGCGATGACCGGCGTCGGCGGCCAAGCCGGCGGCGTTAACTACCTCGCTGGCGACTCCCGCAACACGCTCCCTGCGAACGTGTTCCAGGGCCGTCAGGCTGGTGCAAACCAACTCGTGTGGCTCGGTGTGCCGATTGATCCTCCTGGCACCACCACCACCCGTATCATCCGTATCACCAACGTTCGCGCGAACGCCAACCAGCTTGGTGTGAGCTCGACCTTGATCCCGACCCAGATCGTTATGTTCGTTTCGGCGACCTCGACGACCTCCATCCCCATCAATAACCCGCAGCAGACCGTGGCCTTTATCCAGCCCGGTTTGTCCTTCGGTATCCGCACGGTCCTTAACCAGACCAACTATCTCCAGTGCGTCTCGAACAACCGTGGCGCTGCAAACGATAGCAGCTCGACCATGGCCAGCATGCGCCATATCCTCCGGTTCTCGGAAGGCTTCGCCTCCTCCTTCAAGCGTCGTAACATTGCTTACACCAACGCTGATGTGAGCCCGGTGCCGCAAGCCCAGAACACGCCCAACAACAACTTCTTCACCGAAACCGGCTTCTACAACCCGTTTGTAGTTTCCGGAACCAACAACACCTCACTGACCTCCAACATTGCCCAAGCCGGCTTGGCTTCGCAGGGTACCCGCCTGATGGCTCGTTTCACCAACGTGCCCGCCGGCGTCGTCCTGTATGCCTCGGTCTACGGCATCTCGTCCTGCTCTGATTGCAACACCAACGCTACGGCCAACATCACTGGCGCGGCTACGTCCTCGACGTCGCTCGTCAGCTTGGTTTCGACCGATGGCCAAGGTGCCGGTGCATACTCCGCTGTTAGCGCTACCAACAGCTCCACCCAGTCTGGCTTCACCATTCCGACCGCTCCTATCACGCTCAGCAATGGCGCCGGTATGGCCGTTTGGGAAGTCATGACCTCCAACCCGTTCACGGTTCAGACGATTGAAGTTGGTATTTCGGCGGCTTACGTCGCCAACACCAGCAACATTCTTCCCGGTATCGGTTCCGCCTCGGTCGCTGGCAGCTTCGCGCCGCTCAGCAACGTGATGACCGCTTCCACCTCGAACAACCAGCCCCGTTTTGCAGATACGAGCTCCGCCCGTACCCTGCTCTCCATCAACGCTTGCAGCACGAACATCCTGTTCCCGTTCTTGACCAACCAAGTCGGATTCGACTCGGGTATCGCCATCTCGAATACCTCGACCGATCCGTTCGGGACGGCCCCGCAGTCCGGCGCGTGTCGGTTGAACTACTACGGTGAAACCACCGGTGGTGGCGCAGCTCCCCCGATGCAGGCTTCGGCGGTTATCCCGTCTGGCAAAACCATGACGGCAACCTTGTCGAGCGGCGGCACCTTCGGCGTAGCGGCAACTCCTGGCTTCCAGGGTTACGTGATCGCTCAGTGCTCCTTCCAGTATGGCCACGGCTTCGCTTACATCAGCGACGTCGGTGCCAACCGGATCGCTGAAGCCTACTTGGCTCTCATCATGGACTCGGCTCTGGATACCCGCACGGGCGTCTTCTCCGAGACCTTGGGTCACTAAGAAGCAAGCAACGCAACAGGCAATGGGGAGAAGCGAAAGCTTCTCCCCATTGCCGTTTCTATTCCCCGCTTTATTGAGGTAATTTACCTCACCCATCTTGTAGGAATAGAAAACCAATGATAAATTGAAAGTTGTCCCTATCCGCTCTCCGTCCCCGCGTCTCCGCTGTCCGCATCCACAATCCCATATATCTCGAGGTAGCAATGTCGCTTATTCGACACGGCCTGTTGGCTTCAGTTTGTCTGCTCGCGTCCGCTTGGACTGCCGCAGCTCAGACCAATCTCTTCCTACTGCCCAACTCTTCCAGCCAAACAGGAACCATCACCGGTTTTCGGCTCGACCCGTTTTCGACGATCTCGTCTTTTGCCGCGCAGCCTGGCGCATCCTTCTTTTTCGTTAACGCCGCCGGCACGAAGTACTACTCCGTCGCCCGCTCCGGCGGTGACACCGTCGTGGTCTTTGAAGCAGCCAACCCGGCCAACGTTCTAAAGCGACAAACTCTCTCCCAGGCCGAAGCCGCTGTCATGACGCCTGACCGGCGACGCTTGCTCGTTGTCGCCAACGGTCTTCATATCATTGACACCACCACCGACAACGTCCTCAATCTGGTCACCGACGTAGGGAACCAGCCCAACGATGTCGCTGTCGCCCTCGACGCTTCCCGAGCCTTCGTCCTCAGCTCCACCTCAAACCGCCTCACCGCGGTTGATCTCAATACGAATGCCGCCATCGGATCCCCGCTGACTATTCCGGGCGTCTCCACCGGCGTCGCCGTCGGCTACAACGGTCTGGTCTATGTGACCACCGCGAACCGCCTCTACGAAATTGACGGCCGCCTCATGACCATCCGGGCCGAAATCCCGCTCAACGCCCGCCCCGGAAAAATCGCCTTCACTCCAGACGGCCGCTACGGCCTCATGGTCAATCAAACTCCGGTAACCGGCTCCTCGGTCATTTTGATCGACCTCCTCAGCCGCACCGTCGCCGGCACCATCCCCAACTTCCAGGTCATCCTCGACACCCTTACCGTCGCCTCCAACAACCGGATCTACGCCGTCTCCAACCAGCGGCAAGCCATGTACGAAATCTCGGTTAGCCCCCTCAATATCAACCCTCCCGAGTTTGGCAACATCGGCACCCCAAACAACGTAACCGCCGTCACCTCCACGAACGAATGGCCTAACCCTCGCTTCCTCTTCGCTGCCACTCCGGGCTCAGTGCTCCGCCTCGACAATAGCTCATTCCCTCCCCAGGGCTCCGGCGCTGCCGCCGTTCCGGCTAACCCCGGAAACCTCGTTTTCGCCGCGCCCGCCTTCACCGGCGTGCCCACGCAAATCACCGGCTACAACAACAACCAAAGCACCGCCGTCGGCACCACCTACCAACCCCTGGTCGCCCGGGTCTTCAATTCCGTCGGCCAGCCGCTACAAGGCATCTCCGTAATTTTCAGTTCGGATAACTCCGCCGCGCAAATCCAAGGAGCCACCGTCACCACCAACGCCGATGGCTACGCGCTGACCAACGTCATCGCACCCCCCACCGCCGGCACATTCAACGTCACCGCCTCGGCCGGCGGTGGTCCAACCTCCCCCAGCTTCCTCTTCACCCTCACCACCGGAAGTACCACCGGCGGAGGGACACCCACCGGTGCTCTCACCATCTTCCGTGGCCAAGGTCAGTTGGTGCAAGAACAGTTCCAAATTCGCGAACCCATGGTCGTTCAGCTTCGCGACGTCCAGGGAAAACCAGCCGTCAACCAAACCATCACCTTCTCCATCCAAACGGGCAGTGGAACGTTCAATACGTCCACCTCTGACGGAACCGCTCTCCTTGGCGCAACCTGCACCGCCAACGTCTGCACTGTCCAGACAGATGCCGATGGCCGGGCCGGCATCGGCTTCATCGCCACCTCCGTCAACCCGGGCTCCTCCTACGCTCAGCAGACCATCACCGCCACCAACGGCTCCAGCACCGTCAACTTCATTCTCACCACAGTGCTCGGCCAGCTCATCGGTGGCGGCTCTGCTTCGCCCCCCGTCATCGAAAGAATTAAGCCCATCGAACGCCTCATCGTCGGC
>JANXMS010000391.1 GCA_025354525.1 Acidobacteriota bacterium | reverse complement strand
TGCGCGAGCATCAAAAGGCGAACCGAGTTAACAGTCGCCGACGAAGCCTAAACAACCGCCGCCTCAAGGCGGTACGGTTAAGTTGCGCCTGAAAGTCACATCGGGTCGGGTGCCGGGGCTTTCATCCCCGGCACCCGACCCGATGTGACTTTCAGGCGCAACTTAACCGTACCGCCTTGAGGCGGCGGTTGTTTAGGCTTCGTCGGCGACTGTTAACTCGGTTCGCCTTTTGATGCTCGCGCAACCGCAGGAGATCTACAGCCGAACCCTTACCTATGCCTTCTACCAGAATTCAGCCGGGTCGCTCGGAGCCGTCGCGAGCACCGGGGCGGTGAACTGGATCGTGCCGCAGTTCCTGAGTCAAGTCGCTCAGAACATCCATGGCATCTATCCGGTGGATTTCAACCTTCTGGCACCTCTCGCGTAAGGCCCCGGGACCTGTTGGTTAAAGTTGCACGACGGACCTTCGCTTACCAATCCAGGCAGCACCCAGGTCTTTTGGCAAAATCTAGCATCGATCGCCGGAGGCAATTTGAAGCAGAAGGCGAACCCCAAACTTCCTTCCAATAACGTCGGTGGGGCGCAATCGTTTCAGCTCTTGGGCACGGTCGGTTCCACCTCCGTCCCAGAACCGGCGACGATGGTGGCGACTTTTATCGGACTTGCGGCCTTCGGCCTGCTCCGTCGCCGGCAGGCCTAGTCACCCGACTATTGTTTGCGAACCCAGTTCTGGTCGAGATTTGCGCCCTGGTCTGGGTTCGTGAAAATGTTCGCTGGAATGGGTGCGTCGTACCACGGCCCGTTGAGTTTTAGAACGGTCAACTCGGGCCGTTCGAGCCAGCCTCGGACAACATAGCGCTGCATGTTGGTCATCTTGATGATGAGGACGCCTCCAACCAGCGCGACCGTCCCGGTGGATTTCTCGATGATCTTCTTGCCGTTCCGGATTGCGAAGAAGTCCAGCGAGATGCCTCCTTCGCTAGAAATGGTCCATTTGTTCGTAAAATGGAGCGAATCGTACCCGGCGGGGGCACCGGTGTAGCGGTCGACGTAGCGGGTGGTTATCCCCTCGCTCAGTCCCCATTCTCCGGCGAGGTCGGCGACGCTCAGCGTGCCCGGCGCGGGAGGGATGATGAGCCTGCCGTCGCTAACTTGCGCGGGGACTTGCCCGGGTGTGGCTTGCCTGACGATGAGGCTACTGAGCATTTGGTCCACGTCGGCCTGGTAGGTTTGGAAGGCCCGCTGGTTGGGCGCGACAATGAGCAGGGAAAGCACACTGGGGCCGGCGTCGAGCACGACTAGCTTGGCCCAAATCGGTTGACCACCAACGGTGGAGGAGGCGCTTCCGGTGGCGGCGCGGGTGGCACCCAGGTTGGTGATGGTGGGTGACGGCGCGGCGACGGGGTTGATCGTCTTCAGGGCGACCGCCTGCCACTCGGCGGCAAAGCTGGCGGAGAGGTCGCTGGCCGAGGGGGTGCTCGTGTGAATGGCGATGATGCAATAACTGGAACTGCTGGCCTTGGTGAGTTCGACGTGGCCGACATTGCCAACTGGCTTTTCGACAACACTGAAGCCGGTGGGCGGATGGTAGGTGACCAGGTCCCACGTTCTTGGGGCCTGCAAGGCGAGAGCGACACTCGGGATAACGGCGGCGAAGAGCAAGTAGGCGCTGCGGCGAAGCGCCCCTCCATTAGAGTTTTGGATAGGGCTCATAGAAAAAAGTATAGACGCGTTGGCGGGCGGTCGTAGCAGTATAGTTGGGCGAGTGGCCTTGTTCGCTACTCCTCCACTCCCAGTCTGAGGACCCACAATTGATGAAAAGGTGTCGCTTGGCGGCCAGTATTCTGGCAGCCGCATATCCTGTCGCCGCGCAGTCTGACGCGGCGCTTGTAGCTGAGATGCAGAAGTTGAAAGCGGCGGTAGCTGCGGCGCAATCGGCCGGGGACAACGCTTGGATGTTGACCTCCGCGGCGCTCGTCCTGCTGATGACGGGTCCGGGCCTGGCGCTCTTCTACTGTGGCCTGGTGCGGAAGAAAAACGTGCTGGGCACGATGATGCAGAGCTTCATCATGATGGCCGTGATGTCGCTATTGTGGGCGGTGATTGGGTACAGCCTGGTGTTCGCTCCCGGCACGGCCTGGATCGGCGGCCTTGATTTCGCCATGTTGCGCGGGGTAGGGGCGGCGGCGAATGGAGACTATGCCCCGACTATTCCGCATTTGACCTTTATGGTCTATCAGATGATGTTCGCGGTGATTTCGCCGGCCCTGATCACCGGGGCGTTTGCGGAGCGGGTGAAGTTCAATGCACTGTTGATCTACTCCGTGTTGTGGGCGTTTTTGGTTTACTTCCCAGTGGCCCACATGGTGTGGGGAAAGGGAGGATTCCTGAACGCTTATCTGGGCGGCGTGGTGCCCGTGTATGATTTTGCCGGCGGTACGGTGGTTCACATCACGACTGGCGTTTCGGCGCTCGTTTGCGCGTTGGTGATCGGGCCGCGGCGCGGCTATCCGCAGGAGCCGATGAAGCCTCACAGCTTGGTGCTGAGCTTCATCGGTGCCTGCCTGCTTTGGGTCGGGTGGTTCGGTTTCAACGCGGGGAGTGCGCTGGCGGCATCATCGCTGGCTTCCAGCGCCTTCGTGGCGACCCACTTGGGAGCGGCAGCAGGAGCGGTCGTTTGGCTTGTGGCCGAGTGGCTCCATACCGGTCGGCCGAGCGCCCTGGGGGCGATCTCCGGAGCGGTTGCGGGGCTGGCGACCGTGACGCAAGGGGCCGGATTTGTGGTGCCGTTTGTGGGGGCGGTGTACGGGTTGGCGGGAGGCCTCGCCTGTTTCTATCTCGTCGTGATTGTGAAGCATCGGCTGGGCTATGACGATACGCTGGATGCGTTCGGGGTCCACGGCGTGGGCGGAATTATTGGTGCTATGTTGACGGGCGTTTTTGCTACGCGAGCCGTGAACGACGCGTTGAAGCTGGCCAACGGCGAGGCGGCACCGCTCGGATGGGTGGACGGCAACGGCGGGCAGATCGGCAACCAACTGATCGGTGTGGCGATCGGGATCGGGTTTGCGGTGGTCGGCAGTTGGGTGGCGCTGAAGATTACGGCGGCGTTGACGGGCGGACTGCGGATGGAGGCACGAGAGGAGATCGAAGGGATGGACTTGGTGCTACACGGGGAAGAGGGATACAATCTGGAGGCCTGATGTGTCCATGAAGAAAATTGAAGCGATTATTCAGCCGTTCAAGCTGGAAGAAGTGAAAGCGGCCTTGAAAGCCATTGCCATTGAAGGGATGACCTTAACCGAGGTCCGCGGCCATGGGCGGCAGAAGGGGCATATGGAGGTCTATCGAGGGCGGGAGTATCAGGTGGACTTGATCCCGAAGGTGAAGATGGAAATGGTGGTGATGGACGCGCGCTGCGAAGAGGTGATTGAGACGATCTGCCGGGCAGCGCGGACCGGCAAGATTGGGGACGGCAAGATCTTCGTCTACGACGTCGGTGAGGCGTTACGGATTCGGAATGACGACCGCGGTGAGTCGGCGCTGTAGACGTTAGAAATAGCTCGGGATTTTGCGCGGCAGCGCTTTCTTGGCGGCGGCCTTCTTTGCAGGAGCGCTCTTTTTAGTGGCGGCCTTCTTAGCGGCGGGGGCCTTGCGTTGGACGCCGAGCGAGGATTCGAGCAGTTGTTCGAGGAATTTTTTCTCTTCGGGCTTGACGACTCTATTGAAGTTGTCCGGGCGTTTGGCGGCGAGCGCTTGCATCGCGACAATCCATTCGAGGGCGGGGGCGGCGGCGTGGGCCTTAGTGGACAGTTTCATGGCCGCGAGCGCCTTGGCAAGATTCGGGACGCGGCGGTAAGCGTCGATGGCGGCGTCGATACTGCCAGCGGCTTGAAGGGCGTCGGCGGCGGCGGCGAAATCGCCGGTGCCTTCGTGGCAGATGGCTTCGAGCTTGTAGTTGCGCTCTGGAAGGGCGGCGAGGATGGGCAGCGCTTCTTTGAAGTGACGGGATTTGACGAGGAGTTCGACGGCGCGGGTTTGGAGTTTGGCCGTGCGTTGGGGCGCGTCCGGAAGGCCGAGCGCTTTGAAAAATGGCGGCAGGACACGGACGCAAATGGCGGCGTTGGTGCCGAGGTGTTGGACGGCCTCGAGACGTTCGATCCAGCGCAAGGGCTGGGTGCCGAGTTCGATGAGGACCCAGGGAGGCAGATCGGCAGCGATGGCCGCGAACAGACGCATGAGTTCGACGGAGGAGTTGAGTTCGTCAACGTCGGAGAGCTTTACGTGCCGAGATAGCGTAAAAGCGAAGGAGGCCAGAGCCGTTTCATGGGCGTGGGTGGCGGCGATGCTGGCTTCGCTTAAGAGCTGCGGATTGCCGAGTTCGGGGGCGAGTTTTACCTTGCGCAGGGCGAGAGTGAAGCAGACTTCGGCCAGCGTCAGATTCGCCGTCTTGCGGGTTAGCGGGTCTTGGACGGCGTTCCGATCGTGCGGTAAACCGAGGAGAGCGACGGCTTGGTGCGCGCGGGACCAGGCGAGGTCGGGGCGGATGGCGAGATATTGGCGAGCGTCTTCCTGGCAGCGCTGGATGCGTTCTTCGAGGTCGAGGTTCTCTTCCTGGAGGGATTTGAGGAGGGCGGCGGAGGAGAGGGCGGAATGGGATGCCTGATTGTGTTTGCCGTTCAGGAAGGCAATGCTGCCCGCGACGCGGCGAGGTGGGGGACTGATGTCGAGCCAGATAAGGCGTTCGGTGGGTCGGCTGATGGCGACGCGGAGTTGGTCAATGGCGAGTCGGCGCGAGAGGTGCTCAATGTCGGCGGCGACGGAGACATTGACGATTTTTTCGAGCTGTTCGCCGCCATCAATAATGCAGACGGAGTGGAAGTCGAGGCCTTTGATTTCGGCCGGCGAGAGCGCTTGCGGGAGGCCCGGGGGAGGGGTGCCGAAGGCGACGAGGGCGAGGCCCTCGCGCGAGGAGAGGTCCGCCAAGAGGGCGGAGAGATCTTCGCCCGGGGCGGCGGCACAGTAGAGGATCTGGTCGGGAGAGTCATCGTCGATGGCCGCCCAGCCTTGACCGGACGGGCGATCCTGCTTATCGAGGTATCCGTAGAGGTCCCAAACGCGATTGATCAGTTCGGCGATCTGGCGAGGACTGCGGAGGTTGGAAGAAAGTTTGTGGACGGAGGGCGTGGCCAGTTCGGCGTGAAAAATGTCGTTGAGCCATGCCCATTCGAAGTCGGTCGGGCGGACGGTTTGGGCTTCGTCGCCGGCGATGAGCAGGGGTACGGGGCGACCGCGGAGTTGGCGAAGGCGAAGAGTGAGGCGAGCGATGAAGAAGGTTTCGATGGGGGTGAGGTCCTGGCACTCATCGATGGCGATGCAATCCCAAGGAAGGTCGGTGGCGGGAAGTTGCGGGAGTTGCTCGATGGCGGTCCAGGCGAGGTGGAGATCGGGGAAGAGGCGGGGAGCGAGCGGACCGGAGGCTTTTTCGAGGCGGACGGCGGCGGCGTGGGCTTGCTCGGCCGGTCCTTTGCCGAGGGAGCGGGCGCGGCTAACGATGTAGTCGGCCTCTACAATGCGTTGGGTGGGGGCGGCCTTAAATCGCGCGACGCGGGCGGGAAGGGCACCGCCGATGATGTGAGCGTGGAATTCGTCGAAGAGAGCGGGTACGTCGCTCGCCCAGGGGCCAAGGGTACGGGAGAGTGAGGCGATTTCGACGAGGAAACGTTGGCGGAGTTCGGCCAGCGGCGTGATAGGAAGGTCGATTTTGAGGAGGGCGCGGAGGAAGTGCGGGAAGGTGGTGACGTGATACTCGCGGGAGGAGGAGCAGTAACGGTCGAAGTAAGTGCGGGCGAGGGAGGCGAGATCAGCCGAGTAAGTGAGGTAGAGGATGTTAGTCGAACTGGTATGGTCGGCGGCGTGGAGCAGGGCGGTCGTTTTGCCGGAGCCGGGATGACCCTTGAGGACGCGGACGGAATCGCGGGCGGTGGCGAATTTCGATTGCTGCGAGGTCCAGGGGGCGGGGCCGAAGTCTTCCTGTCGAACTTCGGGGACGGTGATGGGGAGGTAGTCGTCGGGAAAGCGTTGGGAGGGGAGCGGCGAGTGGTCGTCGTGGTGGCGGATATCGCGGAGGAAGAGGGCCCCGGCGGGAGCGTCGGAAAATCCGGGTTGGGATTGCAGCGGAAGGGCGCCTTTGGGGGCCCACCAGGCATAAAAATGGCTGCCCGAGGAGCCGCCGAGGCGGGAGCGGCGCCAGCCTTTGTTGTCGCCTTGAGTAGCTTTGTAGTGGAGGCGTTCGGGGTCAATCAGCAGGCGCTGCAGGAGTAGCGCCGCGCGTTTACCGATGGGCTGGGTGCGGTAGGATTCAAGCCGGGTGAGAAAGTCCGGGTGACAGTAGAGCGGGTTTGACGGCCGAGATGTCTGGAAGGTGGCGGGGAGGAGTTCCACCTTCATACGATAGCGCGTTTGATTGCGTTATCGGTGCGCGAGTTACAGGTAGGCATTACTCGCCTCCTCGCTGTTTGGTGTGGGTAAGAACGAGAAGGCGAAGCGACGATATTCGGCTGTTGGAGGTGCCGGGTTGGATGGTGTCGCCAATCCATCAGGAGACCTTGAAAAGTGCGGTGCTCCTGTTCGTGTTTGAGCGGGGAAGCGACAGCATCGCCGTCGCGGCGGTGGGTATGTGTAAATCGGGCTTTATGGCGATTTCCACGGCCGACCCCGAGGCCAAGTACGCTTGCTTGCCTTTCGCCGGCGAATTTTCACGGGCGCTTCTACCAACGTCAAACAGCGAAGAGCCGATTACTCCCTGGCCAAGCGGGAGGGAGCGTTGGCCCGTGTCTATGGGGTAGATAGCCGGTTAATGGAGGACGGAGGTTGTTTTGAGGTGGAGACCGCTGAGGGGGAATTGGTCCCGTGCGGAGGATGGAGTAAGCGGCGGACTTTGTTCGGCGGCGACGACGGGGACGGGCGTGAAGACTTCTGGCTGGACCTTGCGACGGACGCCGCGAAAATTAGAGTGTTCTTCGTGCCTCCAGCGAGGGCGCGCCGCGGGTTTGGGAGTTCGTTGCTCGGTAATTGATTAGCGGCCTCCGGTTCAATAGAATCAATCGTTTCCGTAGCGTCGCGCGACGCCTGTGGCATGATTGTGAGCGGCTCTCTGCGGCACAAACTCCAAAAACGCTAGGAAACTGGCCCAAATCGGGAGGCGAATG
>JANXMS010000379.1 GCA_025354525.1 Acidobacteriota bacterium | reverse complement strand
GGAAGTGAAGTTGGAGATGACGAGTGTGCACGGCAAGGCGAAGAAAATAGCCAAGTTATCAAGTGGCATGAGCGAGTATCTGCATCGGTTTCTGGCCAGTGCGACGCAGTTGGACGAAAAGGCGCGATGGAGCACCCTGCTAAGGAGAATCTTCTGGTATTTCTACGGCGGATCGCCCCTATAGGGAGCCCGATCAACCCGCTACCGGCGGGGTAACCGCCGAATTTAGGGTTATAGGCATAAAAGGTGGCCGCGAAAGGTGGGGAATCCGACGATGAGGCCGAGTGTAAGAATGCGACCAGCATCGTACATGTGTAATATTCCTGCGAACTATGTCGGTGCGAGATGAGGTTTTGTGGCAAAAGGACTAAAGTTTTTCCCAGGTGAGGCCGTCGATCATCATGACCTTGTCGGTGTCGGCGGGGAGTTCGTAGATGAGGTGCTTGGTGGTTTGGCCGTTGACCGAGAGTTCTAGAGAGTTGGCGGATAAGCGGTAGGTTCCGGACTAAGCGTTTGCAGAGATGACACCGGCGCTGACGGAGCCGCGGGATTCGATGCTAAACGTACCGTCTGAATTGAAAGCGCAGGTGCGTACCGAGCGGATGCCGCCGAAGCCGACGCCGGCGGTGTAGCGGGCGTTGAGTTTGGCGTTGGGAGGATAGGCGGCGGTGATTTTTTGGCAGGGGATGCTGTTGATGTCGAGATTGCCGGGTGTGGCGGCGGGTTTGAAGTCGGCGGTCCAGGGTTTGCCTTGGAGGGGGGTGAGGTTGAACTTGTTGCCGACGAGGGCGTATTTCCCGCAGTCGGCGGACCTTTGGCGCAGGTGATGGGCGTCACCTCGCCGATGGGGGCGAGGTTGAGGAAGCGTCCAACGGGAAGTAAGTACCCGTGGCGGGGGCACGTGCTGCGGGACATGACCTGGTATTCGAGATAGACGCAGAGGCAGTTCAGGGTTTGGGCTTGGGCGTCGAGGGCGTAGGCGGCTAGGGCCAGATTGAGGATTGTGCGGTTCACACTCGGTAAGTCTTGTCGGTTGACGGTTTTGTAACGCGAGGCAATTATTTGTATCGGTGGCGGTGCTTCTTGGGGAGATCGAGTTCGGCGGTTTCGGATGTGTGCAACTCTCCGTCTACATCCTTCTCCATACTTTCAATGAGGGCGGCTTCGGCGTACTGGCCTTCCTCGACTAGTTCTTCGACACTTTCGGAGTCGGCCTCGGCGACATTGGAGAGACCTTGGGTATCGCCGGATTGGCCGGCGGACCCGGGACCGGTGCCACGCTTCGATTTGGGAGGGAGAGGGAACGTAGGGATGCCATCGCTTTCTGGATTCTTCATGCCAACACTAGAGCAGGTAGATGGCCATCCAGATGCTGGAAGAACGGTATGCCAATGATTACTACAAAAGACGGTACATCGATTTACTACAAAGACTGGGGCACCGGAAAACCCGTTCTTTTCACCCACGGTTGGCCGCTGTCGTCGGATGCTTGGGAGGACCAGATGGTTTTTCTGGCTTCGCACGGCTTTCGGTGCATTGCCCATGATCGCCGCGGCCACGGGCGTTCTGGCCAGCCTTGGACGGGAAACGATATGGATACTTACGCGGACGACTTGGCAGAACTGATGGAGGCGCTGGAAGTGACCGAGGCCGCGGTGGTTGGCCACTCGACTGGGGGGGGCGAAGTGGCTCGCTATATTGGCCGTCACGGATCGATTCGGGTGGCGAGGGCGGTGCTGATTAGTTCCGTGACGCCTCTGATGTTGCAGACGCCCGACAATCCTACCGGGTTGCCAATAGCGGTGTTTGATGAGATCCGGGCGAAAGTGACCGCAGACCGGTCGCAGTTTTTTCAGGAGCTGACGGAGTCGTTTTACGGGGGCAAAGCGTCGAAAGGGGTACGCGATTCGTTTTGGTTGCAGGCGATGCAGGCTGGGTTAAAAGGAGTGATCGACTGCATCACGGCTTTTTCGGAGACCGATTCTACTCAGGACTTGGAGAAGTTTACGGTGCCCACGCTGATTGTGCACGGTGACGCCGACCTGATTGTACCGATGGAGAATACCGCGATGGTGGCGGCGCAACTGATCCCGAATTGCTCGGTGCGGGTTTATGCCGGGGCGCCCCACGGGCTCTGTTCGACGCACAAGGATAAGCTTAATGCCGATCTGCTGGAGTTTCTGAAATGACGGTATGTGGTCACTCGTAGCGTAGCGCTTCGGCGGGGAGGACCTTGGCGGCTTGGCGGGCGGGGTAAAGAGTGGCTAAAAAGCTGACGAGGAGGGCCCTGCCGGTTACCCAGAAGGCGTCGATGGGGCGAGGTTCGAAGGGGACGTAGCTGAGGGCGTAGACTTCGGCGTCGAGGGAGATCCAGCGGTACTGTTCAACGAGATAGCTGACACCGTAGCCGAGGATGAGGCCAATGGCGGTACCGACGGTGCCGATGAGGAGGCTTTGGAATATGAAGATGCGGCGAATTTGGTCCCAGCGAGCGCCCATGGAGACGAACACGGCGATGTCGCGGTTTTTCTCCATGACCATCATGATGAGGCTGATGAGGATGTTGAGGGCGGCGATGAGTTGAATGAGCGAGATGGTGATGACAGTGACGACGCGGTCCATCTTGAGGGCGGAGAGGATTTGCTTGTTCTGTTCCTGCCAGGGGGTGCCGCCGACTTTGTTGCCGCCCATTGTTTCGGCTTGCTGGGCGATTTGAGGGGCTAGAGCAAAACCTGACATAATGGAGGCGCTCTGGAAATTATGACGACGCACGGATATGGCACGAGCCTACTCAGGCGATTTGCGCTCAAAGTTTGTTGCCGCTTATGAGAGCGGGAA
>JANXMS010000376.1 GCA_025354525.1 Acidobacteriota bacterium | reverse complement strand
GCTTCCACCGCCACCTTAGCTTTCAAAGCCGGCGAGTGAGTCTTGCGTGTTCGAGGCATTGATTCTCCTTCATTTTCAATGCCCTCCTACACTTAAGCAATAACCATTTTTGTGTCTAGTTTTTGGGGTCCACCACACACCCGGTCCACCGTCGCCTTACAGCACCGCCAACGCCCAGTGGTCATCGAAGGCTACCCCACCACCAATTACGTCGAAAACGTGGGCGTCCACCCGGACCTTCCGTACGATTACATGACCCTCGAAAACCTTCTCACCCAAGGCCGTCCCTTCGTCGAAGCCTTCTCCAAAGCCATCGCCGAACATATCCGTAGCAACCCATAACCGCTTACCTTCGAGGCAAGTTTGTGATACAGTTCCCCCGATCACTCGGTCGAAGGAATCACAACTTGCTCTTAACAATTGGTCGCGCCTACTTACTTACCCTCGGCACCATAGCCGCGGCTTTTGCGCAAGACACCGGCGTCCTAACCGGAACCGTCACCGATACCAGTACCGCCGTCGTCGTCGGGGCGCGGATTTCCGCCATCAACATCGCCAACAATTTCGAAGCCACCACCGTCTCGAACTCCGAAGGCCTCTATCGCCTCCCCTTCCTTCGCCCGGGAACTTACCGGCTAACCTTTACCGCCGTTGGCTTCAAAAGCTTCATCCGCGACGGCGTCGAACTCCGCGTCGGCGCCACGCTGCCGATCAATGCCGTCATGCAACTCGGTGCCGTCAGTGAGTCCGTCCAGGTCTCCGCGGCCTCCCCCCTCCTTGAAACCGAAACCTCCTCCACCGGCACCGCCATCACCGGCGAATTCTTCCAACGCATGCCCCTCTATCAACGGCACGCCCGCGCCGTCCTCTATCTCACCCCCGGCGTCAATAGCAGCGGCCTAGCCTACGCCGGCTCCCTCGGCGGCTTCTCTATCAACGGCGGTGCCACGGGCAACATCGGCTACTTCGAAGACGGCATGTACGGCGTCCAACCCAGCGGCACCAACACCACCGACACCATCCTCAGCACCATCGAAGAAGCCAAAGTCATCACCACCGTCCTCCCCGCCGAATACGGCCATTCCGCCGGCGGAGCCATCGTCATCGTCAAGAAAAGCGGCACCAATCAGCCCCACGGCGGCGCTGGTCTCCTCTTCCGCGAAGGCCCCATGCAACACCGCCGCTTCATGCAACCCGCCCGCTTTGAACAAACCGGAAACAGCCTCCATTTCTACCAACCAGACTTCCATCTCAGCGGACCCGTCTACATCCCCAAACTCTACGACGGCCGCAATAAATCGTTCTTCATGGTCGCCGGCCAGTATCTAAAAGAACGCCAAGGCGAACAGATCTCCTGGAGCGTCCCGACCCCCGAAGAACGTAACGGCGATTTCAGCTTCGGAGGTCGTCCCGGCGTCAACACCATCTTCGATCCACGCACAACCACAGTAACTAATGGCATCTGGTCCCGCACCCCTTTCCCCGGCAACATCATCCCCAAAGCGCAATGGGACCCCGTCGCCACCAAATTCCTCAGCGAAAAGGTCTGGGAACTCCCCAACCTCCCCGGCTCCCCCATCGCCAACGGCGTCACCGGTAACCTCCAACTCGCCCGCCAAAAGACCGTCGACTGGGTCAACTACAGCCTCCGCATGGATCAGCAATTCTCCAGCCGCTTCAAGATGTTCTTCAACTGGAGCTTCAACACCCGTACCTCCTTCACGCCCAATCTCGACGTCGTCAACCCCATCTACAACACCTCCCAACGCATCTCCACCGACGCCCAGACCACCAGCGGCATCGGCACCACTTACACACTCAGCCCCACGATGATCAGCGAAACGCGCCTTAACTACTACCGCTTCCGCAACGACACAACTTGGCCCGGCTTCGGCACCGACTTCGGCAAACTCCTCGGCATCCCCAACATCGGCGCCGGCAGCATGCCCAACATCACCGGCATTCCCAACGTCGCCAACCCCAGCCTCAACGTCGAAGAGACGATCAATTTCCGTCAGGATGTCAGCAAACTCTCCGGCAAACACGCCTTTAAAGTCGGCTACGACTTAATGCGCCTGCGCCGGAACAATTACAGCACGGATAACAACGCCGGAACCTTTAACCTATCCGGCACCAACGGGCTTCTGCCCAACGGAACCGGCATGCCCAACACCGGCGGAAACGCCCTCAGCCAGTTACTAACCGGAGCCGTTTCCAGCTACGCCATCACCCGAAATCTCCTCAGCAATCTCCCGCGCAACTGGATCAACTCCTTCTATGTCCAGGACGATTGGAAGATAACCCCGACCCTCACCCTGAACCTCGGCGTCCGCTACCAATTCCAGAGCACCCAGAACAACAAGTACGGCCAGATATCCAGCTTCGACCCCATCGGAGCCGACAACATCGTCCCCGGCGGAATCGGAGTTATTATTCATCCGAAGCAACTGCACCGCAAAGATTGGAACAACTTCCAGCCCCGGATCGGCCTGGCCTATTCCCTCCCCCGCCGCTTCGTCCTCCGCGCCGGCTTCGCCATTTCCTCAATCGATGAGCGCCTCCCCGTCGCGCCCACCGAAGAGTTCGGCGCCGCCACCGGTCGTATCGATACCCCCAACGGAGACTTCCGTCCCCGCTTCCAACTCACCCAGGGCCCCCTTGCCTCGCTCCTCCTCCAACCCGTTCTTCGCTCCGACGGCAGCATCCCCTTCGCCGGCACCAACTACGCCGGCCGCGGCGCCAGTTGGGTCGATCCCAATCGCAAGTCGCCCTATTCCATGAACTGGAACTTCGGCCTCCAACACAGCTTCTCAACCAACTACCTCCTCGAACTAACTTACACCGCCAACGCCTCCGTCAACGGCTTCGAGAATCGCGAAATCAACAACGTCTCCTACGATTGGGCCAATAACCTTCGCTTGAACAACCCCACCCAGTTCAGCGCCTTCCAAACTAACTCCCAGCCCTTCCGCCCGTTCCCCAACTTCGGCAGCATTCTCTTTCGCACGAATGGTGCCCGGTCCAACTACCACGCCGGCACCGTCAAACTTGACAAGCGCATCTCCCACG
The DNA here is from genome assembly GCA_025354525.1 of Acidobacteriota bacterium. Taxonomy (GTDB): domain Bacteria; phylum Acidobacteriota; class Terriglobia; order Bryobacterales; family Bryobacteraceae. The sequence goes on along the minus strand of JANXMS010000376.1, from coordinate 5,107 downwards.
GCCTGTCGTTTCTCACCTTTTACACTTATTCAAAGGTCATCGATTCCAGCAGCGGCAACAATCTCCTCTCCCGCGACATCGATCGGGCCGAAAGCGGCAACAATCGAACCCACCAATACACCGGCAGCATGAACTATCAACTCCCCTTCGGCCGCGGCCGCAAGTGGCTCAATTCCGGTAAGTGGATCAACGCCATGTTCGGCGGTTTCGACATGGTCTATCTCTACCGCATCCAGAGCGGCGACGCGCTAACCTTCGGCTTCGCCAATAGCCCCTTCCAGTACATGCCGGGAGTCGTCGCCACCCGCGCCGGAAGGCCCAACTCCACCGGCGATCGCGCCCGGCTCCGCGACAACTGGCAGGACATCGGAGCCAACCGTTTCGTCCAGGCCGCTCAAAACTCACTCATCGACTCGATGAACTACTTTTCCTACCCCGCCCCCTTCACCCAAGGCAACGTCGGCCGCAACACCTTCGACCGCCAACGCTTCATCGATACCCAATTCTCCGCTTCCAAAGACTGGCAGATCAAAGAACGCCTAACCGCCACCTTCCGCTTCGATTTCCAAAACCCCTTCAAGTGGTACAACCTCTCGGCCCCCAACACCACCGTAAATTTCACCAATCCCGCAGTCTTCGGCAAGGTTTCCACCAGCACCTCCGACGAAGGCACCACCGCCAACGCCGGCGGACAGGGCCTGATGAACATCACCGTCTCGTTTCGTTTCTAGCCACTTACTCCACCGCGTAGTGATTAGCGATCAATTCCCCAATTCGAGCAATCGCATCTTCCAGTTGCGCCGCCACGCCGAAGTGATTCGCCGTGAAAACACAAACCACGATGTTCCGCTTTAGGCTTTCAAACACGCCCACATCATTGCCAATATACGGAAGAAAATCGCCCGTCTTGTGCGCCACCCGAAACCCAGTCACGTACTTGGGCAACCGCGTAGAGTAAATCTGCCCCCGAAGCATCGTCATCATCTCTCCACTCGCCGCCTTGCTCACGGCCTCCCCTTTCGCAATCCGTTCCAGTAACTGCCCCATCTCCCGAGCGCTCGATAAACCATATGCCGACTTCCCCTCCCGATGGAAATCCGCCGCCGACTTCGCCGACCGCAGCGCCGCGAACCACCCGCTCGAAGCCGTCGTCGCCCGCGTATGCTTGTAGCCCTCTTTCTCTAACCGCGCATTCACCACCGTCGGCCCGCCCACCTTCTCGAACAGAATATCGGTCGCCGTGTTGTCGCTGATGATGTTCATCAAGGTGAGCGTGTCTTTGATCGTGATTTGCGCCCCCGCGTCCAGCGTCCTCAGCACCCCGGTGCCCGGCCTCTTCATCGCCTCGGTCAGAATCACCCTGTCGGTCAATGAAAACTTACCTCCCTCGATCTGATGAAACGCCTCCACCATCAGCGGAATCTTGATCGTGCTCATCGTATCCATCTGCCGATCAGCGTTGACCGCCATCTCCTCCCCAGTCTCGAGCACCTTCACATAAATGCCCCATTGCGCATTCACCGACCGCGTTATCCGTTCGATGTTTTGCTGCAAACGGGTCGGTTGGCCCCACACCACTGAGGACGCAAAAAGAGCGAAAAGAAGAGTACGCATAGCCATTCCTGAGAGTAGCAACAGAACCGATTCTCCAGCGCGCTGCCTCATCCTTAAAATTGTCCATTCCGCAACACACCCGCAACCCCGCTGTCATCTTCCTGCGGCAACGGCCTGAGATCGTAGGAGGAGAATGAAATTTCAAAACCTTTTCTTGGTCTTCCTGGTCAGTCTCGGATCCCTCTTCGCCCAATCGGTCGCGGGCTTGGGCGGTATCACCGGTACTGTCAGCGATGCCAGTGGTGCCCGCGTTCCAGCCGCCGAAGTGCTCCTTACCAACGCCGAGCGCGGGGTCAGCCGCAAACTCTCGACCAACGACGCCGGCATCTTCTCCGCCGGATCCCTCGTTCCCGCGTCCGGCTATAAAATCGTTATTAACAAAACCGGCTTCGGTCGCACGGAAGCCAAAAGCGTTACCGTCCATGTTGGCCAACTCGTCGAAATCCAGTTCGCCTTGGCCGTCAGCCAAGCCGCCACCACCGTCGAAGTCTCGACCGATGCCCCCGTTGTCGACGCCGCTAAAACCGGCGTCAGCCAAGTCGTCAACGCCGATCAGATCTTGAATCTGCCCATCAACGGTCGCCGCGTCGACTCTTTCGTCCTCCTCACCCCCGGCGTCACCAACGACGGCACCTTCGGTGGCATCACCTTCCGCGGCATCCCCGGCGGCAACGCCTTCCTCATCGATGGCAACGATACAACTCAGCAGTACTACAACGAAAACGCCGGCCGCACCCGCATCTCCGCCAACATCTCCCAGGACGCCGTTCAGGAATTCCAAGTCATCACGGGCGGTTCCGCCGAATTCGGCCGCGCCTCCGGTGGCGTCATCAATACGGTCAGCAAGTCCGGAGGCAACAGCACCCACGGCACCGCCTACTGGTTCTATCGCGATCAAAACTTCAACGCCCGCGACCGCTACGCCAGCTTCCGACCCGACGAAAAACGCAATCAGTTCGGCGGCTCCATCGGCGGCCCCATCCAAAAAGACCGCCTCTTCTACTTCTTCAACACCGAAATCACCCGCCGCGACTTCCCCCTCATCTCCAGCCATACCGGCCAGCCACTCTTCAACAGCCAAGGCGTCTACGTCGCCCCCTGCGCCGCTTCGGTCTCCCAATGCGCCAATGCCCAACGCTTTCTTGATCGCTTCAACAAAATTGTTCCCCGCACCGCCAACCAGGAACTGCTCTACCTGAAGACCGACTACCGGCTCAACGATCGCAACTCGATCAGCGCCAGCTTCAACTACCTCCGCTGGATCTCCCCCAACGGCATCCAAACCGCTGCCGTGCTCAACAACGGTGCCGCCACTGGCAACAATGGCCTCTCCACCGTCCGCACCCGCAACGGCCGCCTCGCCTGGACCGCCCTCCCCACCAACTCCATGGTCAACGAGTTCCGCTTCGGCTGGTTTAAAGATCGCTTGTATGACGATTATGCCAGCGAATACCTGCCCTACACCGGCTTCGCCGGAACCCTTGCGATCAACGGCGTCGCCAACCTCGGCACCGCCAACTACATCCCCCGCGTTCAGCCCACCGAAGACCGCTTCCAGTTCGCCGAAAGCCTCTCCGTCACCTGGGGCCGCCATCTCTTCAAGTTCGGCGCCGACCTCGCCCAAACCCGCGACATTCAGGACCAATTGCTCAACACCCGCGGCAACTATGTCTACGCCAACGTCACCAATTTCGCTCTCGATCTCAGCGACAACCCCACTGGCGCCAAGCGCTGGCAGAGCTACACCCAAAACTTCGGCGATCCCCTCTCCACCGTCTGGATCCGAGACTACAACTTCTTCGCCCAGGATCAGTTCCGCGTCAACAAACGCCTCACCCTCAACTACGGTGTGCGTTACGAATTAGCCACCTTCACCCAACCCAAAGCAGCCGTCGCCGGTTACCCGCTCACCGGCAACATCCCAGAGCCGAAGAAGAACTTCGCCCCTCGCGTTGGCCTCGCCTTCCCACTTGTCCCCGAAAAAACCATCCTCCGCGCCAGTTGGGGCATGTTCTACGCCCGCTTCCCCGGTGCCCTCATCACCAACCTCAACATCGCCAATATTCAGCAACAAAGCTTTAATCTCCAAAGTAACAACGCCGCCCAACTCGACTCCGGCCCCGTCTTCCCCAATAACCTCCGTTCTTCGGCCGTCCTCGCCGCCGGCAGCCGCAGCCTAAGCTACGCCGGCCCAAATTTCCGCACCCCCTACACCATGCAGGGCGACCTCGCCATCGAACAGGCCATCGGGCGCCAAAACTCCCTCACCGTAAGCTGGGCCTTCAACCGCGGCCTCCGCATGCTCAGCATTCGCGACGCCAACGTCGGACCCGTCGGCGACCCGGTCACCTATCGCATCAACGACTCGACCGGCACCCAGGTCGGCAACTTCTCCACCCCCGTCTATCGCCTCGCCAACCGCGTCGATCCACGCTTCCAGCGAATGAATGTCGTCGAAGGAGCCAGCAACATCTCTTACAACGCTCTGCTCGTCCAATTCGCCAACCGCAAACTCACCGCCGGACCCCTCGTCATGGGCGGCAACGTCAGCTACACCTGGGCCCACACCATCGACGAAAATCTGGGCGGCGCTGGTTCCAATCTCTTCTTCACCGGTGGCCCCACCAGCTTTATAAATGGGGACTATCGCAACGAAAAAGGCTCCTCTTCCCTCGATCAGCGTCATCGCCTCGTCGTCGCCCAAACCATCGGCTACAAACCATGGAGCAACAAAAGCGCCTTCGCCAAATACGCCGTCAACGATTGGCAACTCTCCCTGCTCGGCACCTTCGCCAGTGCCTTCAGCCTAACGCCCACCGTCAACGGGGCCGGCATCGTCATCCCCGGCCTCCCCGCTGCCTTCACCGCCTCGCTCAACGGCCTCGCCGGGGACAACCGCGTCCCCTTCCTCCCCCGTACCAGCCTGCCCATCGACCAGGCCAGACGCATCGACGTCCGCATCTCGAAGATGTTCTCGCTCACCGAACGCTATAAGCTCACCTTTAACGCCGAAGGCTTCAATATCTTCAATACCCCGCTCGATACTTCCCGTCGCGGTCAGCTCTACAACGTGGTCTCCGGTAACATTCTCACGCCCGTCGCCAACTACGGCGAAGGCACCGCCAGCAACGGCTTCCCGGACGGAACCAACGTCCGCCGCTTCCAGTTAAGCCTGCGAGTTACCTTCTAGTCGAAATGCTGCGTCGTTCCCGTTGGCCACTCTTCCTCGCCCTCGGACTCTCCCTTCCTGCCTCCGGCGCCCTCCTTCCTTGGACGCCGGGTACCCTTGACATCCACCACATCCACACCGGCCGCGGCAACGCGGCCTTTCTACCCTCCTCATCGACGCCGGTGCCATCCCAGAAACCACCAACCCCGCCGTCGGCCCCGCCCGGGCCAATGGATCGGCCGCTACATCGCCCGGCATACCGCCTCGCTCGATTACGCCCTCGTCACCCACTACCACCACGATCACATCGGCGCCTTGGCCATC
>JANXMS010000191.1 GCA_025354525.1 Acidobacteriota bacterium | reverse complement strand
GGAGGAGGCGGTGGGGCAGTACGGGGAGGCGATCGGAATTCGGCGGCTATTGGTGGAGGAGGAGGGTCGGGGAGAGCTGGCCAACGATTTGGCGACGGCGATCGTGAACCTTGGGAATGCTCTCCAAATGCTGGGTCGGTTGGAGGAGGCGGTGGGGCGGTTCGAGGAGGCGATCGGAATTCGGCGGCGATTGGTGGAGGAGGAGGGTCGGGGAGAGCTGGCCAACGATTTGGCGACGGCGATCATGAACCTGGGGAATGCTCTCCAAATGCTGGGTCGGTTGGAGGAGGCGGTGGGGCAGTACGGGGAGGCGATCGGAATTCTGCGGCGTTTGGTGGAGAAGGAGGGTCGGGGGGAACTGGCGAACGATTTGGCGACGGCGCTCTACAACTTGGCGCTGGCGCATGACAGAAAGGGGGAGCGCGGAATCGCGCAGACTGCGGCGGGGGAGGCGCTGGCGATTCGGCGGAAGTTGGTAGTGGCGGAGGGCTGGGAGCATTTGCAGCAGGACTTGCGGGATACCGAGGCGCTGGTGGCGTGGCTGAGTCACCGGGGTGGTTGGTGGTGGTAATTTATTCGGGTTTCCTTTCGGATGGGCAGATGAGGCGTCGCCGTGTTCTTGCCGTGCCGGTCCGTGGCACCTTGACAAGGCCTCTCTTGAGCCTGTAATTGTCTTTATGAATAAGAAGAATCTGGGTCGGTGGTTGGCCGCCGCCTCCAGTGGGGAAGATATCGGGATTATCTGTGGGGCAGACATCATCGGCCTGCGTAGAGTCGAGGTGGAATCCACCGATTACGCTCGGTGCCAATATGGAGCGGCACCCGAGCAGGTAGCCGCTTTGGAACAAGCCACCGACAGACGCTTCGGTAGGCTTAAACGGTCTGGCGAACTGTGACCGTAACAGCAGAACAATTGAAGCAGTTGATTGGCTGCGCTGACACCTGACCCGGCGGTGATACGGCTTTTGCGGGAGCGACCCAAGAGCGAAAAAGTGGACGGCCTGCCAGCGAACTCCGATCTCTGTCGAGTCTTCGGCAACCCCCATACCCATAGCGGGCCGGGCGTTCGCAAGTTGGGAAAAAAGCTCTTCGAATGCCGCGGCAGCCTGGCATTGCGGTTTGTCTTTCCAGACCGGGCCAACCGGTAAATATCGGTAGAGTCAAACGGCCGAATGGGCGCGACGGGGCGACGCTGGAATTTCATTTCCACTCCTGTGACACGTGGCTGCAGGGCGAACCGGCACGATGTAGGGGCGTTTTTAGGACGCGCGGGAGTATGCGCAGCGTTTGCGGAAGAAAGTCGCGGTAGCGATTGACGGCATGCCGATGCTGGGCGCTTATAGTTCGCAATTCGATGCTGGGCAGAAGTTCGTCGATGATTATGGCGGCAACCACATCAGTTTGCCGGGGACGTACCGTCAACCCAAGAGGGCCAGAGTCGAGGAATATGAACCGGCTGACGGATAGAAGATTCGCTCGCCGCAAGCGGCACGGTTTTCGGTTTCGTAGCAGGATCGGCGGGAAGAGTTATTGGCGACAGATTCTTACGCCGGAAAGCGTCCCGCGGACCATGCGGAGGTTTCGGACCGGGCAGAGGATGGTAATCCGTTCGGAGACCCGGCGTTCCTGACCCTTCCATTTCGTGGCTGACGACCTGGGGAGATATCGTCCAACACGGAGCCATAGCTTGCCTGCGGCAGAGGTGCTGAATGGCCCTAAACGTGCTGTCAGTTACGCGGACTAAGATGCGAGAAAGATCCATTTCGAACCACGCAGTAGACGGTAGGGCATTTTGAAATTTCTGACCGCGGGAGAGAAACGTGCCGAAGAAGGACTGAATCAGGTGCCGTTGTGAGAGCTTCGGTTTATTTGGCGATTCTGAGCGCGGCCCTTGGCTCCGCCGCGCCTCCGCTACGATTCTGCCTGGATCCCAACAATCTGCCGTTTTCGAACGACCGGGGGGAAGGGTTTGAGAACCAAATCGCGGCGTTGGTCGCCGGGGAATTGAAGCGCCCAGTCGAGGCCGTGTGGTGGGCGCAGCGACGCGGGTTTGTGCGGAACGCATTGACCTCCGGGCTGTGCGATGTGGTTCCCGGAATCCCGACATCAATGGACAGCCTACTGGCAACGCGCGCCTACTATCGGTCGTCCTACGTCTTTGTCAGCCGTTCCTCCGTCCCTCCGCGATCCTTCGACAACCCCGCGCTGCGGCGCTTGCGAATCGGCGTTCAGATCGTGGGAGACGACTACGCCAACACGCCTCCCGCGCATGCGCTGTCGAAACGCGGCATCGTAAATGTTCGTGGTTACCGCGTAGCTGGAAACTACAACGAGCCCAATGCGCCAGCCCGAATCATTGATGCCGTCGCAAGTGGAGAAATTGATCTCGCGATCGCGTGGGGGCCCCTGGCTGGTTATTTCGCCAAGCGCGAACCGATTCCGCTCTATGTGTCAACCGTTGCCGTTGAACCCGGCAGATCTCAAATACCGCTTTCTTACGACATAGGCATGGGCGTACGGAAAGGTGACTTCGAGCTAAAACGCGCGGTTGATGGGGCACTAGAGCGAAGCCGGGATAGGATCGCCAAAATTTTAAGGGAGTTCAACGTTCCGTACGAATGACGCTCCGCCGCCACACTGTCGTCGCTACAACGCTCCTGTGGACGGGATGCGGGGGGCCCCAATCCGCTCTCAGCCCCGCAGGTTTAGAGGCGGAACGAATTGCGTCGCTGTTTTGGTGGATGACCGCGGGAGCCGGGGTGGTTTGGCTCAGTGTCATCCTACTGGCTGTATTCGCCGCCAAAAAACGCGGGACGGGGGATCGGTCCAGGGAAGGGAATTGGATCATCTTTGGCGGTGCCGCGACGCCAGCGGTGGTGCTTGCGGTGCTGCTCATTTTTGGCTTATCCATGCTTCCGGACCTGTTGGGGGTCGCTCCAAAAAACACCTTACGCGTGCACGTTACGGCTGAACAGTGGTGGTGGAGATTCCGTTATGAAGTGCCGGGCCGCCGCCCGTTTGAGACGGCGAACGAATTGCGGTTGCCGGTCGGCGAGCCAGTGGAGTTCCTGCTGCACAGTTCGAATGTAATTCACTCGTTCTGGATTCCGTCATTGGGGGGAAAGATGGACGTGATGCCGGGGCGCGTGAACAGGCTGGTGCTGCACCCGACCACCACCGGGACCTACCTGGGCACTTGCGCGGAATTTTGCGGCATCGGCCACGCCAAGATGGCAATGCAAGCCATCGTTGTTCCCAAAGAGGCGTTTGGCCCTTGGGTAGATACCATGCAAAGGGCGGTGAAGCCGTGACTGAAGACCACCAACCGCTAGCCGAGGCCGCTTCACTCGCAGTGAGGCAGGGCCAGGAAGAAAGGCTCATGAAGGCGTGGCAGCCGCCCACCGGCTGGCGATATTGGTCGGAGGTGAACAACAGCGTCGTCGGCCTCTGGTATACGGGCCTCGTCTTTTTCTTTCTGGTTTTTGGTGGTCTATTGGCGCTGCTGATGCGCATCCAGTTGGCAGTCCCCGGCAACACGTTTCTTTCCGCCAACTTGTACAGCCAGGTGTTTACGCTGCACGGTTCCGTGATGATGTTCCTGTTCGCCATTCCGATATTTGAAGCCGTCTCCATCCTCTTTCTGCCGCAAATGATGGGTGCCCGGGAACTTCCCTTCCCGCGCCTGTCGGCTTTTGGATTCTGGGCCTTTTTGATTGGCGGAATTTTCCTGTGCGGGTCGATCTTTTTCAACGCCGCCCCAACCGGCGGCTGGTTCATGTATCCGCCGCTGACCAGCCGGTATGAGCCAGGTATTGGTGCCGATATGTGGCTTCTGGGCTTCTCGTTCATTGAGGTTTCGGCGATCGCGGCGGCCGTGGAACTTATTGTGGGAATCCTGAAATGCCGCCCGCCGGGGATGCGGATCCACCTTATCCCGCTGTATGCCTGGTACGTTCTGGTGGCGGCGGCAATGATTCTGTTCGCCTTCCCGCCGTTGATCACCGGCAGTATGCTGCTCGAACTGGAGCGAGCTTTTAACTGGCCGTTCTTTGACGCCGCCCGGGGAGGCGATCCCCTGCTTTGGCAGCATTTGTTCTGGTTGTTTGGCCATCCGGAGGTTTACATTGCGTTCCTCCCGTCAGTAGCCCTGGTGGCCATGATCGTCCCCACGTTTGCTCGCACCCCGATTGTGGGCTACAAGTGGATTGTCCTTTCCGCCATAGGCACCGCCTTCCTGAGCTTTGGCCTGTGGGTGCATCACATGTTCACCACCGGCTTGCCGGGCGTCACCTTAGCCCTTTTTTCTGCCGCCTCGCAAGCGGTGGCGATTCCCACCGGAGTACAGATATTTTGCTTTATCGCCACCGTGTATGTAGGCCGACTGCGCCCGTCGGTTCCCATGCTGTACGTTGCAGGCGGTTTGGCGACTTTCGTTATAGGAGGGTTGACCGGCGTAATGGTCGCCGTTGCGTCCTTCAACTTCCAGGCGCACGACACGCACTTCGTTGTGGCGCATCTCCATTCCGTTCTCATCGGTGGAACGATTTTTCCTGTGATCGCCGCGACCTACTACTTTTTCCCGCTCATAAACGGAAAGCTGCTTTCGGAAAGGCTGGGGAGAACGGCCTTCTGGCTTCTATTTTGCGGCTTCAACATCACCTTCCTGCCGATGCATTTCACCGGACTTCGCGGCATGGCCCGCCGCGTCTATACGTATCCGGCGGGTATTGGACTGGAAGGGTTGAATCTTACCTCGTCGATTGGAGCTCTTATCCTGGCGGCTGGCTTTGGCGTTCTGCTGTGGGATATTCTCCGACCCAAAGGAAAGGATCCGGACGCTCCGCGCAATCCATGGCAAGCCGGCAGTTTGGAGTGGCTACAGGAAATGCCCGGCAAGCCTTGGGGCGTGCGGTGCATTCCCGAAATCGATAGCCGCTATCCGCTTTGGGATCAGCCAAATTTCGTGCGCGATGTGGACGAAGGGCGATTTTTCATGCCGGACGCGGAGGAGGAAAAGCGCGAGATGCTGGTGACTTCCATCATCGACGCCAAGCCCGAGCAGTGTCTCCGCATTCCCGGCCCGAGCTTCATCACGCTGCTCTCGGCAATCTTCCTCGGCGGCGTCTTTATCTTTCCGACCTTCAAAATGTACTGGTCGATGGCGGTTAGCGGGGTCGTCGCCCTTGGTTGTATTCTCTACTGGCTATGGCATGGCTCTGGCCTGATCCCGGAAAAGGAAGAGAAAGCGATCGGTCATGGAGTGACGGTCCCGTTATACATATCTGGTTCGTCGTCAGTCGGCTGGTGGGCCATGATGATCACGATGTTGGCCGATATCACGGCGTTCGTTTCGATTCTCTTCGGCTACTTTTTCTACTGGACACTGCACAATGACTTCCCGCCAGCTTCGATTGCTGGCCCTGGTTTAATCTGGCCGATCGCGGGGCTGTTGGCGTCGCTCGCCGCATGGGCACTGACGATGCTGGCTCGCGCGTGGAATCGGCAGGAAAAACCCGGATCGTTCTACGCCGGCATTGGAATGGCGGTACTGTCGGCCGTGTTCGGAATCTATGCGCTTCTCGCCGGGCCAAAGCAAGCCGCCATGAATCCGGAAGAGCATGTTTATCCGGCGATGGTCTGGCTATTGGTTATCTGGACAGCGCTTCACATTGCCGTCGGCATCATCATGCAGTTGTACTGTGCCGCGCGCCGCTACGCCGGCCGCATGACGGCTCGATATGACATCGACATCTCGAATGTCACTCTTTATTGGCACTTCGTCGCTATCACCGTCGGCGCGACTGTGGCCGTGATTGCCGGCTTTCCACTGCTCCGATGAGAACTCACGAAACAGAACACGAAGCATCGGAGGAGCGGCAAAGCTTGTGGCTCCTTGTGTTGTCTCCGTCCATTTGGGCGGCGCATTTTTTGGCCAGTTACGTCGGTGCCGCCATGTGGTGCGGCACGATGGAAGACCGCGCAAAAAGTGTCGATGCCATGCGCCTGTGGATTGTCCTTTTCGGCTTAGTCGCGTTGCTTCTTATCGGCATCATTGGCCGGATCGGGCGGAGGAAATACCAGATGGAGGGCGGAGAGCCTCCTTTCGACAAAGACACAGCGGAAGACCGCCACCGGTTCCTTGGCGCGGCGACCGTTCTTCTTTCCGGATTGAGCGCCATGGCCACCATCTATGTCTGCTTGAGCCAGTTATTCATTCGTAACTGCTTATGAGGAGCCCGCCGATCTTCGTCCTCGGACTGGGTCTGCTTTCCGCGGCATGGCTGCTGCCGCAACACACCTTCTACGCCCACATGACCGCGCACATGACGGTCGTAGCCGTTGCCGCCCCGCTCCTGGCGTTGGGAGTTGCCGGGGGAAACTGGGATCCGATGCAAAAGTGGCCGGGCGTATCGCCGCTGTTGGCGTCGCTTATTGAACTGGTTGTCGTTTGGATTTGGCACATGCCGCTTCTTCACGAAGCAGCCCGCCATGACGCGTTCGCCCTATTCGCCGAACAGGCATCGTTCCTCGCGTCCGGATTTCTACTTTGGATCACGATATTTGGCGGGGACGCCAGCCGGAGGGCGGAACGCTCGGCGCTCGGCATCGTGGCCCTGCTCCTTACGCTGATGCATATGACACTTCTGGGCGCACTGCTCGCACTTTCACCACGCCCGCTCTATGCCGGCCACCATAGCATCGACGCGCTGCAGGATCAGGAACTCGGCGGCGTCGTAATGATCGTGATCGGCGGCATCGCCTACATGGCGGGCGCACTCTGGCTGGCGAGTCGGCTGTTAGGGGGCACTGGAGGCGGCGACGGTTTGGTCTTGCTTGCTCGACCCGCCGCTGAAGCCAATCGGCCCGACCATTTGCCCCTTTCTCTTTAGTTTCTGAGTGCCCTGTCTCATCCCCCCTCCGTTCAGGCGGGCCGCTTTTAGCGTTAGTGCTGCAAAACAAGGAGATGGCGGAATGTCGGAGAAGCGCCCGCGCGGGTTGCCAAGAATCGCTAGACCGTGTGGAATGCAGGCGACCGATCAGCTCGCGACTTAATGTGGCGAACTTGCGGGCCCTTAAGCGCGATCCTCATCCGGTATGCTCTTCAGGCGGCTTTAGCCGCGCCCCGCGACTTTCAGTCGCAACTTAACGCCACCGCCTTAACGCGGTGGTTGTTTAGGCGCTTACGACGGCCACACGGTCTGGGTGAATTCACAGGCGTTGGCGGTGGCCGACGTGACGAAGTCGACCGTCTACGAAGGCTTCGGAGAGATCGTGAAAGACGCCGACGGCCAACCAACCGGCGCGCTTCCGGCGTGCTGAAAGAACGGGCCCAGAGCTTGGTCCGTCGGTTCGTTCCGCAATCGGATAAAGCGCGAAATCTCCAAGCCATGGCCGATGGCATGCTGTTGCTGGCGAAGCTCGGAATCACCAGCATGCAGAACGCCAGCGGCGACCGGGAGACGATTGCGCTCTTCGAAGGATTTGCCCAAGCCGGCCAACTCACCGCCCGAACCGCGATTGCGCCCAGCGTCGAGCCCCTTGCTGGACCCTCGGCTCCGTGGGCTTCTCTGATATGGCCCATCACCCAGGTGCCGAAGTCGTCCGCTATTGCTCCTGTCCCGACGACGTCTCCGGCGTCCGCGCCGCCCTCCGCCCGCTCGAAAGCGGCTTCCCCGACTGGCGCGAACTCGGCTATCCCGTCGAAACCAAATGACCCGAACGATTCAACTTTTTACTCCGATGCCACGTCCGGTTAAAATAGAGGACTGGAGACTTTGTTGATCGTACTCATACTTACCGCCGTAGGCTCGGCCCCCACTAGTTTATGGAGCATTGTCAGTGCTTCGAAGCCGATATCGATGGCAGTGCTGATTCTGCTGGCCGCGGCGTCAATTTATTCCTGGACCATCGTCTTCCAGAAATTCTCGAAGCTGCGCAAAGCGACCGAGGATAACGGACGCTTTCTAAGGATCTTTCGCAAAGCGCCCGACGTAGCCACGGTAACCTCCGCCTGCGAGCAGTTCCCCACCGCACCCGTCGTCGCCGTCTTCGACGCCGGCTGGGCCGAAGTCGACCGGCAGCTTCGACAAAAGGGCAAGCTCACCAATCGGACCGCCGTCGAACGCAGCCTGCAAATCGGCATCAGTGAGGAAATCAGCGATTTGGAATCCAGCCTCGGATGGCTGGCCACCATTGCCGCCATCACCCCGTTTATCGGCCTATTCGGCACCGTATGGGGCATTATCGACGCCTTTCAAGCTTTAAGCGCGGCCGGCAGCGCCAGCCTGCGAGCCGTCGGCCCCGGCATCGCCGAAGCGCTCGTCGCCACCGCGATGGGCCTGGCCGCCGCCATTCCCGCCGCCATCTTCTACAACTACTTCGGCGGAGCCGTTCGCGAAATCGGCGCTCGGCTCGAAGACTTCTCGCTCGAATTTCTCAACTTGGTCGAAAGGACGTACGAAGGCTAAGCGATGGCATTTTCTCTAGGAAATCGAGGCGGCCGCGGATCTCGGTTCCGTGGCTCCACAACGGCCCTGGCCGAGATCAACATCATTCCATTGGTCGACGTCGTGCTCGTCCTGCTGATTATCTTTATGCTCACCGCCCATGTCATGGAGTTCGGCCTCGAAGTCGAGGTCCCGAAGGTGAAGCAAGTGCGGCAATCCGCCCAGGACTTGCCGGTCGTCACGATCAGCAAGGAAGGCGAAATGCAGCTCAACGAGAAAGCGGTGAACATCAACGAACTCAGTGATGTGATCAGGAAACGTTTTCCCGGCCAAAAAGCGGTCTACGTCCGCGCCGACAAAGCCACCCCGTGGGACCCGATCGCTCAGGTCGTCTCGCAACTGGGCGAGTCAAAGTTGGACGTCCGCATGGTCACCCAGCCCGTCGACGAGGCCGGACGCAAGAAGCGATGAAACTACCGAGGCAGACCGGCTCCAGCGGACCGCTCTTGCGGAGCCTTATTTTACATGGCGCCGTGATCGGCGTCGCCGTCGGCTATGGGCTGCTCCCGATGAGCCAGCGCGAAGCCTGGGGCGATCCCAACGCCCTGCCCGGCGGAGGAGTCGCCATCACCCCCGTCAGTAAGATTCCCATGATGGTCCGGCCAACCCGTCCGAACCCAGTTGCTGCCGAAACCGAGTCCGAAGTCAAACAAAACGAACCCAAGCCTGAGAAGACCCAGCGCCGCGAAGACCCGGACGCGATCCCCTTAAAAACCGAGCGCGAGAAACGCCGCGTCGCCGCCGTCGCCGCCGAGCAGAATCGCTATCGCCCCAACGAACCCAAACGTCCAAACGAACTAACCACCACCGTCGGCCGCGCGCTCACCAACCCGATGTTTGGCGTCCCCGGGGCCGGCGGCGTCGGCATCGGCACGGGTACCCCCCTCGGCAACCGCTTCGGGGCCTACGCCGATTTGATCAAACGCCGCATCGCCGAAAAGTGGCGAACCAACGACATCGACCCCAACCTAAGGACCGCGAATCTTGTCTCGGTCACCTTCGACATTTTACGCGACGGCAGCGTCCGTAACATCAAGTTGTCGCAACGCAGCGGCATTCTGGCGCTCGACTACTCGGCTCAACGCGCGGTCCAGGACGCCTCCCCTTTCCCGCCCTTGCCCCGAGAGTTCGAACGCGACTCAGCGAACGTAGAATTTCAATTCCAATTACAGCGATGAAGAAAATAACCCTCCCCTTATTGGTTGCATTAGCGTCGTCGGCGGGCTTCGGTCAGCAGGGCGCGGATATCGTCGGTCGCATCGTCGGCGGCCAGAAAGCTGCCATCGCCATCCCCGATTTCCGCGGTGCCGGCAAGGCCGCCAACTTCGTAGCGACTTTCAACCAAACGTTGTTCCGTGATATCGAAGACGCGGGCGTTTTCAAGATGACGCCGAAGAGCATGTATCCGCTCAACATCCCCCAGCGACCAGAAGATTTCCGCAAACCCCTCCAGTTCGACCCCACCAATCGAACCCGCGCCCCGTGGCTCCAGGATTGGAGCGACCCCCCCGTCAGTAGCGACTACCTCGCCTTCGGCTACACCGCCGAACAGGATAACCAAATGGTGCTCTTTGGCTGGCTCTTCAACGTGAAGCAGCCCGAAGTTTCGAGCGCACAAGTGATCGGGAAAATCTATCAGGGCTCGCTCGACGATGCCGGTGCTCGAAAGGTCGCCCACGAGTTCGCCACCGATATCTTGAAACAGTTCGGCGTCGAAAGTTTGGCCGGCTCAAAAATATATTTCGTCTCCAATCGGTCCGGCTCAAAAGAGATCTGGGTCATGGACTACGACGGTTCCAACCAAAAACAATTCACTTTTTATAAAAATTTGATCACAATGCCGAACGTCTCCCCGGACGGCACACGCCTCGCGTTTACCAGCTTTGCAGGGGGCGGACCCGCCATCGTCATCCACTCGCTCGAGACCGGACGCAAAATTCCGTTCTACAACCAAAGGGCCTCAATGAACGCAACCGCATCGTTTACACCCAATGGAAAGCAGATAATCTACTCCTCTACCGCCAGCGGTTGGGCCCAGCTTTACATGGCTAACGCCGATGGCAGCAACCTCCAGCGGCTCACGAATACCCGGTCCATCGAGGTCGAACCCAAGATCAATCCGAAAACCGGAAATGAGATATTGTTCGTTTCGGGTCGCGGTGGAGCCCAACAAGTATATAAAATGAATATCGATGGTGCGGATGTTACGCGCCTCACAACCGGGGAAGGAGAAGCTTCCAATCCCTCCTGGAATCCGCAGGGGTCACACATGGCCTTTGCTTGGACCAGAGGGTACTCCCCGGGAAATTGGAATTTGTTCATAATGGATGTAGCGACGAGAGATTATGTGCAACTCACGCAAGGGGCCGGTCGGAATGAAAATCCAAGCTGGGCACCTGACGGGCGGCACATCGTGATATCGTCCAACCGTGGCGGATCGACGCAAATCTGGTCGATGTTGGCCGACGGAACACAGCTCAAGCAGCTAACATCTGCTGGCGTGAACGAAAAGCCGGTCTGGACTAAGTAGACTGGCAAAAAGATTTTACAGCTTTAACAAAACCGCATCGCAGCAGAATCGAGGAGGCAATTTTTAGGATGAACACCAAACGCGCCAGTGCAGTCGCACTTGCTCTTACACTTTCGTTTTTTGCGGCGGGTTGTCGAAAGAAGGTGGGCGTACCACCTCCTCCGGCCGCTCCCGTCGCGGTCGCACCGGTCGTCAAGGCCCCGGTGAAAAAGCCCATGGTCACGTTTTTTACCGTGGAGCCGTCGACCATCGAACGTGGACAAGCCGCAGTCTTGAAATGGGAAGTCACCGGCGCGCAGTCGGTCTCCATCAATCAAGGCTTAGGCACGGTCACCGCCGCCGGTAACCGCTCGGTGTTCCCGTCTTCGTCTACCAGCTATACCCTCACGGCCACCAATGAAGGCGGCACCAGCACCGAGTCCGTTACGGTCAACGTCACGGCTCCCGCCGTCGTTGCTCCGACCGTCACGCCTACCCCGTCCGACGACTTCGGCTCCATGGTCTCGAAGCTAATCCAGGACATCTACTTCGACTACGACAAGAGCGATGTTCGCGAAGATTCCCGCGCAACGTTAACCAAAAACGCCGACGCGCTGAAGGCCATCTTCAGCAAGTTCCCGAACAACACGTTGACGATTGAGGGCCATTGCGACGAGCGTGGTTCTGCCGAATACAACCTCGGCCTCGGCGATCGCCGCTCCACCGCAACGAAGGAATTCTTGGCCCAGCTTGGCGTCTCGGCTGACCGTCTCCGCACCATCTCTTATGGCAAAGAACGGCCGTCTTGCACCGAGAGCAGCGAAGGTTGCTGGTCCAAAAATCGTCGTTCGCACTTCGTAGCTCAGTAGCTCGAACAATCACAACTAGCCGGGGGCGGATGGCAGCATCCGCCCCCTTTTTCCTATACGCGAATGGTTATGAAATTTATTCTTCGATTTGCCCTGCTCGTCGTCTTGGCCCTACCGGGGGTCTACGGGCAAAAGAAAGAGATTATGGAGATGCAGCGCGACATTCTGCAAATGCAGGATCAGTTACGCTCCCTGCAGCGCTCCCAGGACGAAAAGTTAGCCGGCATCCAGGTACTCCTCCAGCAGACCTTGGAAGTGGCCAACAAGGCCAGCACCGCCACCGCCGTTCTCGAAGCCAGCCTCCGCGACAAGCTAAAGGATCAAGAAAAGAATCTCGTCGTACCCGTAGCCGCCCTAGGCACGAAAGTCGACCAGATGTCGAACGACTTCTCCAGCGTCCGTGAGTCCATGGCCGATCTCACATCCCGCGTCGGAAAGCTCCAGAACCAAGTCGCTGACCTCTCCACGGCGATTCGCATCATCAGCGCGCCGCCTGCCCCACCCCCGGGAACCTCCCCGGCCAGCCCCCAATCCGGTGGTCCGCCCCCGGGCACCTCCGCCGAACAACTCTACACAGCCGCCATGCGGGATCGTACTTCCGGCAACGCCGACCTCTCGATCGCTCAATTCATTGACTATTTGAAGTACTTCGGCAACACCGACCTAGCCCCCAATGCCCAGTATTACATCGGCGAAATCGAATACCTCCGTGGCGACTACACCGCCAGCCTCGCCGCCTTCGACAAACTCCTCGAAGCCTATCCGGATAACTCGAAAACTCCCGACGCCCTTCTGCTCAAAGGGCGTGCCCTCGTCAAAAGCGGCTATAAAGCCGAGGCACGGAAGGAGTTCGAGTCGTTGATCAAGAAATTCCCGGCTCATGAAAATTCGGCCAAGGCACGGACAGAACTCCGAGCCCTCGCCTCCGTCCCGCCCCCTGCGGCAGCCCGAAAGAAAAGGTGATCTGATGCGGTACGTCCTTCTGCTGGCTGTGTCGACGATAAGCTGGGCGGGAGAGTACCCACGCTCCCTCGAAGCCTTCGCCGGATCCCCCCCTCAACTCGACGGTGTGCTCAGCCCCGGCGAGTGGTCCGACGCCAACTCGCTCGAAGGCGTCAAAGGCTGGGTCTCAACTTTCTCCCCCGTCACCGATCCGCGCGACCTCGCCGTCAAAGGCTTCGTCAAGCACGATGGCAAACGCCTCTACTTCGCCTTCGACGTCACCGACGACGTCCTCTATGGCATCGACACCCCCCGCTGGCTGCCCGACTCGAACCCCAAAGCCCACGAGCTAACGCGCGACGGCTTCCCCTGGTTCGGAGACGAAATAGAGATCCTCATCAACTCGACCAACCGCTGGGCTACCCCGAAAGAAAACGCCGCCGGCAACGGCCAAAGCTGGCAAATGGTCTGTAATCTCACGAAATCACGCCTCGGCGGCGTCGGCACCGCCGGCCTAATGGAAGGCGAACCCCGCTCCCAACTAGCCGCCTGGACCACCTACCAACGCTGGATTCAAACCCATGCCATGGACTGCGTCGCCAAGCCCAAACCCGGCGGCAAAGGCTACATCATGGAATGGGCCATCAGCTTCGACCCCTGCCTGGAAGTGGCGCCCGGCCAGTTCTATTCCACTAAATTAGGTGATCGCGCCATGGGCCTGAATATCGCCCTCGGCGACCTCGATCAAAAGGAACGCGGCACCGGCAACTTCGGTAACTTCCATCACGAAGACTGGTTCGCCGGCACGCCGAAAGGCCGCACAAATCTGCAAGAATGGGGAACGTTATGGATCAGAACATCGAAGAAGCCCGACCCGCGCTAGAGACTTACGAAGATCTCGCGCGGTTGACCGAGCATTCTCTCACAAGGCCCGACCTCTCCGAAAACGAGGTCTCCACCGGCCTTTGGCTCGCCCGCGAATATCACGTCGCCGCCGCCGTCGTCCGCCCGTGCGATGTCGACCTCGCCGTCAGAATCCTCGACGGTTCCGGCGTCGCCGTCGCCAGCGTCGCCGGCTTTCCCCACGGCTCCTCCAACACCGCGACGAAGCTCTACGAAGGCCGCGACCTCCTCCGCCGAGGCGCCAAAGAAATCGCCCTCGTCGTCAACTTCGGCAAAATGATCTCCCGCCAGTTTCAGCACATCGAAACCGAAATCCTGCAGATGAGCGAAAGCTGCCATCAAGCCGGAGCCCTCTGCAAAGTGATCTTCGAAAACGGCTACCTCGTCGAAGATTTAAAGGTGATCCTCTGCCGAATCTGCAAACGCTGCGAAGTCGATTTCGCCGAAACCTCCACCTGCTTTGGCCCCACCGGTTACACCCTCCCCGACCTCGCCCTGATGAAGTCAATTCTTAAGGATCGCGTGAAGATGAAAGCCACCGGCGGCGTCCGCACGTTGGACCGCGCAATGGAGGTATACAATGCAGGGTGCGACCGCTTCGGCGCAACCGCCACGGCCGCCATTCTCGAAGACTGGAAACGCATCCTGGCCGAGCGCGAGGCGGAGAAAAAACGCGCCGCGGCCCAAGCACAAGCCTCATGACAATCATCGATACCCATCACCACTTCTGGAAATACTCCGCGGCCGAATACGGCTGGATCAGCGACGAAATGAAAATGATCCGCCGCGACTTTCTACCGGCCGATTTAAAGAAGACTCTCGACGATGCCGGCGTCTCCGGTGCCGTCTCCGTCCAAGCCCGTACCATCGTCGAAGAATCCGACTGGCTCCTGTCGATGGCCGAAAAACACGACTTCCTCCGCGGCGTCGTCGGCTGGGTACCCCTCACCGAAAAGGATGTCGAAAAGCACCTCGAACGCCTCGCCGCCCATAAAAAATTCAAGGGCGTCCGCCACGTCATCCAGGGCGAACCGGACGACAACTACATCCTCCGGCCAGACTTCAACGCCGGCATCAAGAAGCTGCTCAAGTACAAGCTCCGCTACGATATTCTGATCTTCGAGCGCCAACTGAAGCCCTCCATCAAATTCGTCGACCAGCACCCGAACCAGATGTTCATTCTCGATCACGTCGCCAAACCCAAGATCAAGGAACGGATCCTCTCCCCGTGGCGCGAGGACATGATCGCCCTCGGCAAACGCCCCAACGTCTACTGCAAAATCTCCGGCATGATCACCGAAGCCGACCACAAGAAGTGGACCTCCGCCGATCTGGCACCCTACCTCGATACAGCCCTCCAAGCCTTCGGCCCGAAGCGGCTTATGTTCGGTTCCGACTGGCCCGTCATGCTCGTCGCCGGTCAGTACAAGCCGTGGGTCGAACTCGTCAAAGAGACGATCAAACGCTACTCCCCAGCCGAGCAGGAACAGATCCTGTCGAAGAACGCTATCACCGCCTACGGCCTATAGCACGCTCAGCAAGCGGTCGATATCGTTCTCGTCATTGTAGAAATGCAGCGACAAACGCAGTCGACCGCAACGAGCCGAAGTCAGTATCTTGTGGTCGGTTTTCAGCCGAGCCGACAGCGCCGCCACATCGCGACCCGCGAAGTGGACGCTGGTGATCGGGCTCGGGTCCGTGGCTGGATATTCGTCGCTATACAAGCTCGTCCCAGGCATCCGGCGGATCGCCCGACGCAACGTCTCGGTCAATCCAAGCACGTACGTCTCCACCACCTGCGGCCCCAGTTCCAGCAACGTATCCACCGCCGCCTCCAGCGCGTACAAGCTGGGAAAATCGACCATCCCACCCTCGTAGCGTTCGGCGGCCTCAGCAAAAACCGGTGACCCCGCGTGCAGGTTGTTCACATTCCGCCAGTCGAAGTGTGAACGCCAGCCCACCACCTGCGGCTGCAATCGTGCCCGCAGCTCCGGCGCAATCGCAAAAAAAGCCGCCCCGTTCGGAGCCAGCATCCACTTGTAGCCGTTCACCGCCAGCATGTCCGGCTTGATTGCCGCCCAGTCAAAAGTCAACGCGCCCAGGCACTGCGTCGCGTCCACATACAGCAGCGCGTTCCGCCGGTCTAACTTCTCCAGCGAAGGCCGAAACCCCGTCGAGTAACTAACTTGACTTACTGCGATCAAGCGAGTCCGCGCTGTAATGTTCTCCTGCAGCCTCTCCCACGACGACTCAATAAACTTCACCCCCCGCCCCGCCAGCAGGGCAGGAAAGTAAAGCTGATTCGGGAATTCGTTTTCCAGCGTGACAATCTCATCGCCCGGCGCCCAACTCATCCCATTCAGCAGTTGCGAAATCGCCACCGACGCCGAAGAAACAAACGCGATGTCCGTCCCCTGCGCCCCCACAAGTGCCCCCAGTTTCCCTCGCAACCGGTCCATATCATCGAACCAACTCAGAAAGTCGCTACAAGCAAACTCGTCCCGACGATCAAGATGAGCCACCATCGCGGCGCGGCTCCGTAGAGACAGCGCCGCGTAAGTCGCCGTATTGAGATAGGTGTACCGAGCCAGTGCCGGGTACTGATCGCGCAGCACCGCGCTATCCCCGAATCAGTTGCGCCACGTGCGCCGCCGCTTCAGAAACCGCCACGTCCGCCGAAATACGGCCACGGCGAGTTACAACTTCCACAATCCCATTCGGCAGCTTTTTACCAATCGTAATCCGGTACGGAATCCCAATCAGCTCCGCGTCTTTAAACTTAACGCCCGGCCGCTCATCGCGGTCGTCCAACAACACATCCAACCCCAGCGCCTTGCACTCTTTGTAGAGCTGCGCACCAGCGGCCTTAACGGCTGCATCGAGATAGTTCGCTGGCGTAATCACTACCTGGAACGGAGCAATCGACGCCGGCATCGACATCCCGTTTTCGTCATGGAATAGTTCGATCGCCGCGCAAAGAATCCGCTCCACGCCGATCCCGTAGCTCCCCATGATCACCGTCACTTCCTTACCGTCCTGGTCTGAAACCTTCAGCCCCATCGATTCGGAATACTTATACCCAAGCTTGAAAATATGGCCGATCTCCACCGTTTTCACGATTTTCAGCGGGGCCCCGGTCTCGATATGCGTATCCCCCTCGGCCACCTGCCGCAGGTCATGGAACACCGCCGTAAAGTCTTCCCCAGGCGTGACGTTCCGCAAATGGAAGTCGTCCTTATTGGCACCCGCAATCAAGTTGTGTCGGCCTTCCAGCGCCCCGTCAGCCAGAATCGGCATGTTCTTCACGCCCACCGGACCCAGCGAGCCCGGTGCCGCGCCAAACCAGTCTTGAATCTCCGCCGGATGAGCCGGGCGCACTTCCACCGCCCCCGTCGCCGAACTAAACTTGGTCTCGCTCAACTGGTGGTCGCCGCGCAGCAAACACAAGTACGGCTTCTCGTCGCCAACGTAAACAATCGACTTGATCAAACCCGTTGCCGCAACGCCGGTAAAAGCCACCAACTCCGCAATCGTCTTCTGGTCCGGCGTCGAAAATTCTTCTGGGTCCCGCGCGGTCTCATCGTCCGCCGCCGCCGGAGCCACCGGCCGCGAAACGGCCTTCTCCAGGTTCGCCCCGTAGCCCGCCGATTTGCACACGACTACCAAGTCTTCGCCCGCGTTCGATTCCACCATGAACTCATGGGATTGGCTGCCGCCCATCGCGCCCGAATGCGCCTCCACGGCAATAAACTTCAACCCGCACCGCTCGAAAATCTTGTTGTATGCCACCCGATGCTTCTCGTAGGAAACGTCCAGCCCTGCCGGCAACAAGTCGAACGAATAGCTGTCCTTCATCAGGAACTGGCGCACCCGCAGTAGGCCGGATTTCGGCCGCGGCTCATCGCGGAATTTCGTCTGAATCTGGTACCAGATCTGCGGAAGCTGCTTATAGCTCCGAACCTCGCCCCGCGCCAGCGACGTCATCACCTCTTCGTGCGTCATGCCCAGGCACAGCTCACGCCCAAATCGGTCCTTCAACCGGAACATGTTGTCGCCCATCACATCCCAGCGCCCGGATTCCTTCCAGATCTCCGCCGGATTCAGCGCCGGAAGCAACATCTCCTGGCCGCCGATGGCTTCCATCTCTTCACGGATAATCTGCTGAATCTTCAACAAACTGCGCTGCGCTAGCGGCAAGTAGCTGTAAATACCAGCCGCAAGCTGCCGAATGTAGCCGGCGCGCAGAAGAAGTTGATGGCTGACCACCTCGGCCTCAGCGGGGGTTTCCCGCAGAGTAGGGACGTACAATTGGCTCCAAAACATAGGGAAGTATATGATTTTAGCATGCTAAACTTAGAATTCAGCGGTTATGAAGATTGCTATCGGCTCTGACCACGCGGGTTTTGTTCTCAAAGAACAGCTTCGCGACAAACTTAGTGCGGAAGGGCACGACGTGACGGATTTCGGTACGGCGTCCACCGAGTCGACCGATTATCCTGACTACGCCGCCGCCGTCGGACACGCCGTTCGCGACGGCGCGTTTGAAAAAGGCGTCCTCGTCTGTGCAAGCGGCGTCGGCATGTCCATCGCGGCAAACAAAATTAGAGGAATTCGCGCCGCCCTCGGCACAAATCCAGAAGAAGTGTCCTTCGTACGCCGTCATAACGACGCCAACGTGCTCACCATCGGGGCTAACTACACCGCCCCCGCCCTCGCCGAAGACCTTGTCGACGTCTTTCTGACTACCGCATTCGAAGGCGGTCGCCACGCCCGGCGCCTCGAAAAAATCAGGATATTGGAGCAAACGGAATTAAGGAATGAGTAACGCAATGAACCAGTCCCTGGCCGAAGCCGATCCCGTCGTTTATCAAGCGATCCAGCACGAAGCCGAGCGCCAAAACAGCCGTCTCGAACTGATCGCCAGCGAAAACTTCGTCTCGGAAGCAATTCTTGAAGCAGTAGGCAGCGTTTTCACCAATAAGTACGCCGAAGGCTACCCCGGCAAACGCTACTACGGCGGTTGCGAGTATGCCGATGTCGTCGAGAATTTGGCCCGTGATCGCGCCAAAGAACTCTTCCACGCCGATCACGTTAACGTCCAACCCCACTCCGGCTCCCAGGCCAACGCCGCCGCCTACATGGCGCTGCTCAATCCGGGCGACACGATTCTCGGCATGGATCTCGCCCACGGTGGCCACTTGACCCACGGCCACAAACTCAACTTCTCCGGCAAGCTCTACAAAGTCGTCAGCTACGGCGTCAAACAGGAAGACGAGCTGATTGACTACGATCAACTCGCCCGCCTAGCCGAAGAACACAAGCCGAAGATGATTATCGCCGGGGCCAGCGCCTATCCGCGCATCATCGACTTCGCCAAATTCCGCGCGGTCGCCGATTCCATCGGGGCCTTCTTCGTCGTCGATATGGCCCACTTTGCCGGGCTCGTCGCCGCTGGCTTGTATCCGAGTCCGGTGCCGCATGCCGATATCGTCACCACCACCACCCACAAAACCCTGCGCGGACCCCGCGGCGGCCTCATCCTCTGTCGGAGCCAGCACGCCGCTGCCGTCGACCGTTGCGTCTTCCCCGGCCAACAAGGCGGCCCGCTCGTCCACGTCATCGCGGCCAAGGCCACTTGCTTACTCGAAGCGCTCAAACCGTCCTTCGCTGACTACCAGCGCCAAGTGCTCGCCAACGCGAACGCCCTTGCTGGTGCCATCACCGACGGCGGATACCGCGTCGTCAGCGGCGGTACCGATACCCATCTCGCGCTCATTGATGTCTTCGCCAAAGGCGTGAAAGGCAAGGATGCCGAAAAGGCCCTCGATGAAGCCTTCATCACCGTCAACAAAAATGGCATCCCCTTCGACGTCAACCCTCCCATGAACCCGAGCGGCATTCGAGTCGGCTCCCCGGCCTTGACCACTCGCGGATTTACGGCCGCGGAAATGCGCACCGTCGGTTCCCTCATCACCGAAGTCCTCGACGCTGTCGCCGCGAACGGTCTCGAAGGATCCACCCCAGCCATCCATGCCGTTCGCGCCAAAGTCGGCCAGTTGACCGACCTGCATCCCCTGTACGAGTGGATCCTGGCGCGGGCTTAGCTCGAATGCCCCTGATCGCCATTGATGTGCGCCACTGGCGGGATTTCGGATACGGAACCTATATCCGAAATCTCGTCCGCACCATGGCGAAGATCGATTGTGAGTTTGAGTTTCGGCTGATCGCGCGGTCCGAGGACGTGCCGGAATTGGCCGACTTGCCCGCCAATTTCAAAGCCCTCCCTTATGACGTATCGGACCGTCTGCGGTGGGACAATGTCGCCTTCCCCTGGTTCCTTCGCCAAGTGAAAGCGGATCTGGTTCATATCCCCCTGAACACAGTCCCCTGGTTTCTCCAGCGCCCCTACATCGTCACCATTCACGACCTCTCCAGCCTCGTCTACGGTTTCGGCAACGAGGCGCACGAACGCCTCCACCGCATGCGCTTCCGTCGCGGCCTCGTCCGCGCCAACCGCGTCATCGCCGTCAGCGAATCCACCCGCCGCGACGTACAGAATCTTCTCAATATCCCCGCCGCCCGCGTCCGCCGCATTTACAACGCCATTGATGGCGACTTTCCCGAATTTGGCACCGGACCCGATGCCCAGGCCACCCTCGACCGCTACCAAATCAACTACCCCTATCTCCTTTACGCCGGTTCCGTCCGCCCCCAAAAGAATGTCGCTCGCATCATCGAAGCGTTTGCAGTTGTGCGGGGCGACCTCGAAAACCATCCTCGCTACAAAGACCTCCGTCTCGTCATCATCGGCGACGAGATGTCGAAGTATCCCAATATCCGCCGCGCCGTCCTCCAAAGCCGAGCCGAAAAGCTGGTTCGTTTTCTCGGTTTCCTCCCGGCGGAGGCGCTGCAGGCCTTTTACCGTTCGGCCGAGGCCTTCGTGTTCCCGTCTCTTTATGAAGGGTTCGGACTGCCGCCGCTCGAAGCGATGGCCTCCGGGACGCCAGTCGTCACCAGCGGCGTCAGCTCTTTGCCCGAGGTCGTCGGCGACGCGGCCATGATCGTCAAACCGGAAAACGTCTTCGATATCGCCCGCGGCATTAAGGAAGTGCTTCTCAACCAAGAGCTTCGCTGTGCGCTGGTCGAGCGAGGCTTTGAACAGGTCCGCCGTTTCAGTTGGTACGACACCGCCCAACAAGTCCTCGACACCTACCGCGAAGTCCTCAAAAAGTAGCCACGACGTCGTCCCACCGCCGTCTCCGCGTAAGCCAAACCACCCGCCTCAGCACCAAACGCAGCAAATCCGAGTTTTCGATCAATAGCCAAGGCGATCCGTCCAGCGGCCCGCTTCCCGCCGAATCGCCCGCACAGGCAAACGCGACGTCGTCCCACCGGGGTCTCCGCGTAAGCCAAACCACCCGCCCCTGCACCAAACGCAGCAGATCCGAGTTTTTGATCAATCGCCAAGGCGATCCGTCCAGCGGCCCGCTTCCCGCCGAATCGCCCGCACAAACAAACGCGACGTCGTCCCACCGGGGTCTCCGCTTACGCCAAACCACCCTCCCCAGCACCAAACGCAACAGATCCGAGTTTTTGATCGATAGCCACAAGGCGATCCGTCCAGCGGCCCGCTTCCCTCCGAATCGCCCGCACAAACAAACGCGGCGTCGTCCCACCGGCGTCTCCGCGTAAGCCACACCACCCGCCCCAGCACCAAACGCATCAGATCCGAGTTTTCGATCAATAGCCGGGGCAATCCGTCCAGCGGCCCGCTTCCCGCCGAATCGCCCGCACCAAGGCTCACGTCCGCGGCGTCTCGGATTGATCAAGCAAACGCGATGTCGTCCCACCGGCGTCTCCGCGTAAGCCAAACCACCCGCCCCAGCACCAAACGCAGCAGATCCGAGTTCTCGATCGATAGCCGGGGCAATCCGTCCAGCGGCCCCTCATGACTCGCGTTCGGCAATAGGACCAGTTGGTTCGCTTCCCGCCGAATCGCCCGCACCAAGGCTCCGGTCGGCGTATTCACGACGTAATAGTTGAGCGGCTGCAAACACGTCCGCAGCGTCTCGGATTGGTCAAGCAAAATATAGTCGCCCGCCTCGAACACCGAACACATCTCCGGATCTTTCGCCAGTTGGACCACCACCGGCTGCGTCGCAGCCGCCGCCTGGTGGTGCGGCACCGTGTGTATCATCGGCGAAGGAACCTGACGAGGCAACGGCAGACCAGGGCCCAGCAGACCCTCCAGAACCGGAATCGGTACCGCCCGGGCCTCCAAATTGGCGCTTCGATTCAGAAAAGCCACCATCTCCTCGCGCTCCATCAAGTCGAGAGCGGACAAATGCAACGTCTGCAATATTAGATCCGCCAACTCTCCGGACAGAAGTCGCTGCCCCTTCAATACATTATCCATATGCGGTTGCGACACACCGGTAAGTTTGGCTAACCCCCGCTCGGTGGTTTCGCCGTTTCTAACCTTGCTCCGCAGGATTTCAACCAGACGTTCCTGAAGCGCAGCGAAAGATAAAAACTTCACCACAGGCGATTCCCCCGAGAAATAGGTCCTTCAATTTTTTATTATTCTAACATATTACGGCAATAATTCGTGCGGGTATTTCTTTGCGGAATAGCCGCAAACTGATGAAAACAATCACGCCCAGCGGGGGGGGGCCCTCGGAAAAGAAATTCTCTCGGATAGAATCACAATTTGTTGACGGAATCGAAGGCGGTCGTACTCTGAGAATGGAATTGGAAGCAAGGAGCACTTCTGGGATACACCGGGAGGCTGCCTTCGGGAGATCGTACAAAAATGGAATGGACTCGTTCAGAAACAATCGCGCTTGCCGCCTCACAGTGCACCCAGTGTCATGGGCTAGGGCTGCGCATAGGCCGCCGCGGTGGCACGTCACCCTGTTCATGTGTGATGCGCTCGATTTTTCGCGCCTGCTATCGGCGCTTTCGGGAATGCGCCTCAAAAGCAAAAAGCTTGACCAATGTCAGACTCGAACACTCCGGCGGGGCCGGACGGCGGAGCAGTTGGGGCAGAAAGGATGAAGAATACATCGCCGATTTTTTGCTCGTGAGCAAACGGACTCTGACGGAAGAGGAATACAAAATCTTTCGCTACCACTTCGTCTTAGGAGCGGACAACAATCTGTGTTGCGCCAAACTAAAGATGGATAAGGGTGTCTTCTTCCACCATATCTATAGGATTGAATCCAGCCTCGGCCGCGTCTTCCGAGAGCTGGAGCCGTTCGCCCTCTTTCCCCTAGACGAATATTTCCAGGGCTCCAAGCCCGAAGACATTAACGAGATGCGTTTAACAAAGGTTGTCCAGATGGAGCGGACCCACCAATCGCTCTCGACCCTGGTTCCTTTGGCTAAAGCTGCCTGATCGGGTAACGCCGACCCGCAAAGAAATTCTGGAGCAGCGCCGTGCAGGAGTCGCCCAGAACGCCCTCGACGACAGTGACCTGGTGGTTCAACAGGTCACTGTCGGCGAGGGCAAACTTGCTTCGGACCCCACCAAAACGGAGGTCGCGGGCCCCAAAAACCAGAGTGCTGATGCGCGCATGAACGATCGCTCCAGCGCACATCACGCAGGGTTCCAACGTCACGTAAAGAGTAGCCCCCGCCAAGCGGTAATTCGCCTTTTGTTCGCCTGCGGCTCGGAGCGCCAGTATCTCGGCATGCGCCGTCGGGTCGTGTCGGCCCATCGGGCAGTTGTGAGCCGCCGCCAGCACAACGCCGTCCTCGACCACAACGGCACCGACCGGCACCTCACCCGCCGCCTCAGCCAACCGGGCCTGCTCCAGCGCAAGCCGCATGAATTTTTCGTGGTCCGTAGTGAGCACCCTACCCCGAGCCCAGCAATTTGACTTGGGCCCATAATTCAGATACCTTAATGATACTGGAAGGTGAGCTGACTTCATGATCGCTACCCGCATTCTGTTGCTGTCCGCAACCCTCGGCTCTTTAGCCTTCTCCCAAGTCCCGAAGGCCGACCAAACCGAGTTCTTCGAAAAGAACGTTCGCCCTGTCCTGGCTCAGAAATGCCAGATGTGCCACAACGCCAAGGTCAAAACCTCGGGCCTCGACATGTCAAGCGCAGCAGCCTTCATGGCCGGCGGCGGCAGCGGTTCGCTCGTCAACGTCGAGAGTCCAGACCAGAGCTTGCTCCTGCACGTCACAAGCTACGAAGGCAAGCTGAAGATGCCTCCGATGGGCAAGTTGAAGGACCAGGAAGTGGCGGCGCTACGCGAGTGGATAACCATGGGCGCGCCGTGGCCGGGCTATGACGCCAAGGCCGGTGTCGTCGCCACCTCGACCAGCGGAACTCGCAAACACGGCAACAAACTCAGCGACGACGACCGGCAGTACTGGGCCTTCCAAAAGGTGAAGCCGCAGCCAGTGCCGGCCGTGAAGAACAAGGCATGGGGCAAGTCGCCCGTCGATGCATTTCTTCTCGCCAAGCTTGAAGAGAAAGGGGTGCGGCCCGCTCCGGCCGCCGACCGCCTGACCCTTCTCCGGCGAGCCACTTTTGACCTGACGGGCCTCGCCCCGACCGAATCCGAGATGAAGGAATTCCTCGCAGACCGTTCCCCAATGGCCTTTGACACGGTGGTGGAGCGCCTGCTCGCCTCTCCCCGGTACGGCGAAAAATGGGGCCGCAATTGGCTCGACGTCGCCCGGTTCGCCGACTCGACCGGCAACGACGAAGACCATCGCTACCCCTACGCCTATAAGTACCGCGACTACGTCATCAACGCCTTCAATACGGATCTGCCGTATCACCAATTCGTCAAGGAACAGATCGCCGGCGACCTCCTCCCCGCTCGCGACGGCAAGCCCGGCCTGAACCGCGAAGGCATCATCGCCACCGGGTTTCTGGCCCTCGGCGCGAAAGCCGTCGCCCAGCAGGATAAAGAGAAAATGCTCTACGACATCTACGACGAGCAGGTCGACGTCGTGTCGAAAACGTTCCTCGGCGTAACGCTCGCCTGCGCCCGTTGCCACGACCACAAGTTCGATCCGCTCTACGCCAAAGACTACTACGGAATGGTCGGCATGTTCGCCTCGACCAAGAACTTCAAAGACGACCGAAGCCACGTTTCAAAGCTCCTGTTCACGCCGCTAGTCGCCAGGGAAGAGTTCGGAAAATACGAGGCCGGCCAAGCGCTCGTCGAGCATAAAAAGATCGACCTCGAGATCGCGATGGAACAGCAGCGCCGTCGTCTCCAGGAGACGTTGGTCCCTCAAATCCCCGCCTTTATGACGGCCGCCCGCGAGGTCGAACGGAAGAAGGCAAAGGTGGCCGAAGTTGCCGCCGCCCGCAAACTGGACGAGAAAATGCTCGGGCGTTGGGTCAAGTATTTCGCCGCTAAAGAAGTGCCCCGGCCTTGGTTCGCCGACTGGGACAAAGCGGCCGATGACGCCGCGGCCGAAGCCATCGCCCAAGGATTCGCGACGACGTCCGCCGCGAGCCTGGCCGCTTGGCACAAGAAGCTCGAAGGCTATCGAAAGCCCCAGCGCCGTCAAATCGACGAGAAGAATATGCTTTCCGAGAAGCCGAAACTGATCAATGAGAAGGATCGGTTCTTCGGCGAGATTTTCGAAAACTCGGGGCCCATGGGCGTATCCGATGCAATGGTCAACCGCGAAGCGAGCGTCGCCGCCAAGGCGGAGATGGCGGCCCTCAAGGCGGAGCAAGCCAAACTCAAGGAAGGCTTGCCGCCCGAACCCGAAATGGCTTGCGCGGTGCAAGAAGGCGAGGTTGTACAGCAGAAGGTCTTTTTGCGCGGCGACTACGGTTCCCTCGGCGAGGCGGCACCAAAGTCGTTTCCCGTCGTAATGGCGGACGGTGCCCAGCCTAGCGTTCAGAAGGGCAGTGGTCGGCTAGAGTTGGCCGAATGGCTCGCTAGCCCGGACAACCCCCTCTCGGCCCGTGTGATGGTCAACCGGATCTGGCAGTGGCACTTCGGCGAAGGCATTGTCCGGACGCCCGATAACTTCGGCAAGATGGGCGAGCGGCCGACCCATCCGGAACTGCTCGATTACCTCTCGACCGAATTTGTAAAATCCGGTTGGAGCGTGAAGGCGATGCACCGCAAGCTGATGCTGACGAGCGCCTATCAGATGGCCAGCACGACGACCGAGGAGCAGGCGAAAGCGGATCCGGAAAACCGGCTGTTCTCCCGCGCCCTGCGGCGTCGCCTCCAGGTGGAAGAGATGCGCGACGCGCTGCTGGGCATCTCGGGCAAACTCGACACCAAAATGGGCGGCACGTTGCAGAGCGGCTTCGGCACCGATGGCGAAAACTCGAACGATCGCCTCAGCATAAACCCCGAGACGCAGACGCGTCGCATGGTCTACCTGCCGCTTCGCCGGGCGAATCTGCCGGCCCTGTTGAACTTGTTCGATTTTGGCGATGCGACCACGCCGCAGGGCAAACGTATCAGCACCAACGTCGCGCCGCAGGCCCTGTTCATGATGAACAGCAAGTTCGTCGCCGACCAAGCTCAGGCCGTGGCCGAGAGTTTGGTTAAGGATCGGCCGACCGGACGCGAACGCGTCAACTGGGCGATTTCGCGAATCCTGAATCGGGACGCAACGGCGGCCGAGGCCGATGGGATTCTGAGTTACGTGGACAGCTTCCAGAAAAAGTTCGCGGGCAAAATGACGGAGGCGGATGCCTGGCAGAGCGCGTGCCGGGTGCTGATCGCTTCGAACGAATTCATGTACGTCGATTGAGGGTAGAGCTATGGACCAAGTGAAGAAAGATCCGATTCAAGAGCTCTTTGCTCGGCGCGTGAAGCCGCTGTCGCGTCGCGCTGCTCTGCGCGCCGCCGGTGGCGGCATCGGGTACCTCGGCTTCCTGCAGATGATGGCCGAAGCAGCGACCGCCGAATCGAACCCGCTCCTGCCGCGGAAGCCCCATTTTGCGCCGCGAGCGAAGAAGGTGATCTTCCTGTTCATGCACGGCGGGCCGTCGAGCATCGACACGTTCGATTTTAAGGAACGGCTGGTGCGCGACCACGGCAAGCCGCTGCCGATCAAGCGCCCTTTGGCGTTTGCCGATGAGGCGCCAGGTCCGCTGATGAAGTCGCCGTGGGAGTTTCGTCCCGGCGGCAAGAGCGGAATTCCGGTGAGTGATCTGTTCCCGCATATTCGGACCTGCGTCGATGACCTCTGCATCGTGAAGTCGCTCGTGGGCGAGGGCGTCGACCACGGCGCGGCCCTCTTGCAATCTTTCACGGGCAGTTCGACCTTCGTGCGGCCGAGCATGGGAGCTTGGACGGTCTATGGCCTCGGGACGGAGAATCAGGACCTGCCCGGCTACATCACGATCAAGCCGACGCTGTCTCACGGAGGGGCGAAGAACTTCGGCGCGGCGTTTCTGCCGGGAGCGTTTCAAGGCACGCCCATCGGCCACTCCGGCATGAAGGTGGACGAGATCAAGAATGAGCCCATTCAGTACCTCGTCAACAAAGGGCTGACGCCGGAGCAGCAGCGCTACGAGCTGGATATGATCCAGAACGTGAACCGTCGCCATGCCGAGATGCGCCAGCACGACCCGAACATGGAAGCGCGGATTCAGGCCTTCGAACTCGCCTTTCGGATGCAGACGCAGGCCCCGGAAATCTTCGCCGTTGAGAAAGAAAGCGAGGCGACCAAGAAGCTGTACGGTATGGACGATCCGAAGACGGCCGACTTCGGTTGGCAGTGTTTGCTGGCCCGGCGGTTGAGTGAAAAAAACGTCCGTTTCGTGCAGGCGACGCACAGCTACAAATGGGACCAGCACTCCGATTTGTTCAATAAACACACGGAGAACGCCTACGAAGTCGATAAGCCGATCGCGGGCTTGCTGAAGGATCTGAAGGCGCGCGGGATGTTCGACGACACGCTCGTGATCTGGGCTGGCGAGTTCGGCCGGACGCCGATTTCACAAGGCGGCAACGGGCGCGATCACAACCCCTACGGCTATACGATTTGGATGGCTGGCGCGGGCGTGAAGCCGGGATTTGTTTACGGTTCGACCGATGAGATTGGTTACCACGCGGCGGAAGATCGGATGCATATTCATGACTTCCATGCGACCGTGATGCATCTATTGGGCATGGACCATGAAAAGCTGACGTATCGATACAGCGGCCGGGATTTCCGGCTGACCGACATTGCCGGAGTCGTGCACAAGAAGATTCTCTCCTAGCCGCCATGCGGAAACTTGCTTGGTTCTACGTCGCCTATCTGGTGGCGGTGATCCTTTTTGGCGCTTGGGTCAGGATTAGCGGGGCGGGCGCGGGATGTGGCGATCATTGGCCGCTGTGCGACGGCGAAGTGATTCCGCAGGCGGCCGGGGCGAAGAAGGTGATTGAGTTTACCCATCGGGTGACCAGTGGCCTCTGCGGCTTTATCGCCTTGGCTCTGGTGGGCTGGATCTGGCGGAAACGCGGTCGCGGTCCGGCGCTGTACTTTGCCTTGGCGGCGCTGTTCTTCCTGCTGGTCGAAGGGTTCATCGGCGCGGTGCTCGTGAAGAAGCAGTTGGTGGTGGACGATGCTTCGGTGAGCCGGGCCGTCGTGATCTCCATCCATCTGACGAACACGTTGCTGCTGGCGGCGACGGCGACGGCGTCGGCCTGGTTCCTTGACGCTCGTCGCGTGTTGGCTCCGTCGACGGTTGGGTTCCGGCTGTTAGGCCTAGCGCTTGGTGCCCTGATATTAACCAACATAACAGGGGCGATTACGGCGCTCGGCGATACGCTGTTCCCGGTTCCTCCGACGCTCGGGGCGGGGTTGTTTGCACGGATCCGCGAGGATTTGACGACCGGACAGCACTTCCTGGTCCAGTTGCGGATTGTCCATCCGTTCGTGGCAGGGGGCACGGCGCTGTTTTTGTTCGGGGTGCTGGCCGGGGTGCGACGGTTGTATTGGGCTTCGAGCCTGGTGGTGCTGCAGGTCGCGCTCGGGTTCTTGAACATCCTGCTGGCGGCTCCGGGGTGGATGCAGGTTGTCCACTTGCTGGTCTCGCAGGTGATTTGGATTTTGACCGTCGTGGCGTGGTTGGCCGCGTGGCCCAAGAGACATGCTTGAGGCCGCTCGGGCGCTGCTGAGCGGGGCAGGTGCCGTCGCCGTGCTGACCGGCGCGGGGATTTCGGCCGAGAGCGGTATTCCGACGTTTCGGGGGCCTGGCGGGTTGTGGCGGAATTTTCGTCCGGAGGACTTGGCGACTCCGGAGGCGTTCGAGCGAGATCCGCGGATGGTGTGGGCGTGGTATCTCTGGCGGCGCGGGCTGATTGCCGCGGCGGAGCCGAACGCGGGGCATTTGGCGCTGGTCGAGTTGGAGCGGCGAACGCCCCGCTTCAAGCTGATTACGCAGAACGTGGACGGCTTGCACGATCTGGCGGGCTCGCGGCGGATCCTGAAGATCCACGGGGACATTTGGCATAGCCGATGCAGCGCCTGTGCCTACCAGCGACGTGATCGGTCGACGGTGGAGATGCCGCCGCCTTGCCCAGAGTGCGGGGGCATGCTGCGTCCGGGCGTCATTTGGTTTGGGGAGAGCTTGCCGCGGATTGTTTGGGACCAAGCTGAGCGCGCGGTGGCGCAGGCCGACGTTTTACTGGTGGCGGGGACTTCGGCGACGGTGTATCCGGCGGCTGGGTTGTTGCACTTAGCCCGCTGTGTGATTGAGGTGAATCAGGAGGAGACGCCGTTTTCGAAAGCGGTGGCGATCTCTCTGCGCGGCAGTTGTGGCGAGGTGCTGCCGCGGCTGTGGTGAGCAGAGGCGTGCTGGTGGGGCGACGGTGCAGACGGTCTTTGGCTCGCGGTTTGGTGGGGCAATTGTGGTGTGGTTGCTTGTCGGTCGGCGAGGGTGTGCCCGGCGGCGATTTGCCTGCCTTGGCCGTTTTCGAAAGTTGTGGCGCGGTGCTGCGGCGGCTGTGGTGAGCAGAGGCGTGCTGGTGAGGCGACGGTGCATAGGGCCCTTGGCTCGCGGTTTGGTGGGGCAATTGTTTTCGGTCGGCGAGGGTGTGTCCGGCGGCGATTTGCCTGCCTTAGCCTCGTTGTGTGATTGAGATGAATCAGGAGGAGACGCCGTTTTGGTGTGTGGTAAGGGTTCCGGGATAAGATGACAGCGTGCGGATCCCTTTCGTCTCGGCGCCCGATTTGGTGTGGCTGCTGTTCTTTGCCGCGCTGGCGGCGGCTAGTCCGTTCCATGACGTTCCGTCGGTCTCCTGCATCGTTGCGTTAGCGCTGCTGCAGGTGGCCGAGCCGCGGGTGGCGGTGTTCCGGACCGAACGGGGAAAGCTGCTGCCGATCGCGATCAAATTGATTTTGTGCTGGCTGGTGATCGGCTATACGGCGTCGATCAATTCGAGCTACTACCCGATCCTGATGCTGCCGGTGGTGAGCGCGGCGACGACGACGGGGCCTCTGGCGACGGCGGTGGTGACGGCGCTGGCCTGCGTGGCCTATATGTCGTTTCTGCTGTTCGTCGATTGGTCGGACTTGAGTCGGTATCTCGTCGAATGGGAGGAGCTGCTGTTGCGGATTATCTTCCTGCCCCTGGTGGGGTACTTGACCTACCAGTTGGCGCGGGCGAATCGGGCGGAAGCGCAGCGGTATCAAGCGGCGGCGGAGGACTTGGCGCGGGCGAACCAGAGTTTGGTGGCGGCTGAGGACGCGGTGCGGCGGTCAGAGCGTCTGGCGGCTTTGGGCCAGTTGACGGCGGGCTTGGCGCACGAGCTGCGGAACCCGATTGGCACGATTCGCGCGTCGGCGGAGATGCTGCAGAAGCAGTTGCCGGCGGGCAACGAGATGGCGCAGGAGATGGCCGGGTTTATCACGACCGAGGTGGACCGGGCGAGTTCGTTGATTGGGCGATTTTTGGAGTTCGCGCGGCCGGTGGCGCTGCACCGGGTGCCGACGGAGTTGCATGCCGTGCTGGACCGGGCGGTGGAGCAGTTTGAGCGGATGAGCCCGCCGTCGACGGCGACGGTCTACAAGAATTACGATCCGGCGATTCGCCCGCTGCCGCTGGACGGGGAATGGATGGAGCGGGTGATCTATAACCTGGTCGTCAATGCGGCGCAGGCGAGCCCGGCGGGTGCGATTGTGACGTTGCGGACGCGGCTGGTGGAGGACGCCGTGGAGATCGCTGTGATCGACCGGGGGGAGGGAATTGCGGCGGAGCATAGGGAGTCGATTTTCAACCCGTTCTTCACAACGAAGCGGGACGGGGTCGGGCTGGGGCTGCCGATTGTGGCCAAGATAGTGAGTGAGCACGGCGGGCGGATCGACCTGGAAAGTGAGGCGGGGAAGGGGAGCATTTTTCGGGTGTTGCTGCCGGTGGGAATGGGGGAATGAGTATGCGGATTTTGGTGATTGAAGACGAGGATCGGCTGCGCCGGGTGGTGCAATTGCACTTGACCGCGGCGGGCTATGAGGTGGAGACGGCGGGGTCAGCCGAAGACGCGATGCCGCGGGTGGAACGGGCCGATGTGATCCTGACGGACTTGCGGCTGCCGGGTGAGGATGGGCTGACGCTGCTGGGGCGGATCCACGGGATGCGGCCGGGGATTCCGGTGGTGGTGATGACGGCTTTCGGCAGCGTAGAGACGGCGGTGGCGGCGATGAAGGCGGGGGCGGTGGACTTCGTGCAGAAGCCGTTTTCGCTGGACCATTTGCAGGCGGTGGTGGAGAAGGCGCTGAAGTGAAGGCGCTGCGGGAAGAAAACCAGCGGCTGCGGGAGGAGTTGGGCGGGCGGTACCAGATCGAGAACATCATTGGTCGGAGCGCGCGTATGCAGGAGGTTTTTGCGACGGTGCTGCGGGCCGCGCCGAGCCGGGCGACGGTGTTGCTGGCGGGCGAGAGCGGCGTCGGCAAAGACATGATTGCGCGGGCGATCCATCAGTATTCGCCGCGGCGGGACAAGCCATTTGTGAAGATTAACTGCACGGCGATCCCGGAGAATCTGATGGAGAGCGAGCTGTTCGGGTACGAGAAGGGCGCGTTCACCGGGGCGGGTACGACGAAGCCGGGGAAGTTCGAGCTGGCGGATACGGGGACGGTTTTTCTGGACGAGATCGGCGATGTGGCTCCGTCGATCCAGGTGAAGCTGCTGCGGATTTTGCAGGAGCGGGAGTTCGAGCGGCTGGGGAGCAACAAGACCCGGCATATTGACGTGCGTGTGATCGCGGCGACGAATGTGGACTTGCGGGCGGCTCTGGAGCAGGGCACTTTTCGGCAGGATTTGTACTATCGGCTGAACGTGCTGCCGATCAACATTCCTCCGCTGCGGGACCGGCGGGAGGACATTCCGTACCTGGCGGAGTTCTTCGTCAAGAAGCATGCGGCGGAGCTGGATTCTCCGGTACGGACGCTTTCGCCGGGGGCGATGGAGAAGCTGGCGGCGTACCATTGGCCGGGGAATGTGCGGGAGTTGGAGAACGTGATGGAGCGGAGTTTGGTGCTTGCGAGCGGGAGCGTCCTGGAGGCCGCCGAGGTGCGGCTGGACATGTCGCCGGGGCGGCAATTGTTGGCTAGTGGGGAGGCTCCGTTCTTACCGCCGGGGATGACGCTGGAGGAGTTTGAGCACGCGTTGATCCGCGAAGGGCTGCGGAGGGCGGCGGGGAATAAGAGCCAGGCGGCGCGGCTGTTGGGGTTGACGCGGAATGCGTTGCGGTATCGGCTGACGCAGATGGGAGTGTCGGATCCGGAGTCTGGGGGTTGAGCGTAGCAGAGGGGGCGGCGGGGAATAAGAACCAGGCGGCGCGGCTGTTGGGGTTGACGCGGATGGGAGTGTCGGATCCGGAGTCTGGGGGCTGAGCGTAGCAGAGGGGGCGGCGGGGAATAAGAGCCAGGCGGGGCGGCTGTTGGGGTTGACGCGGATGGGAGTGTCGGATGCGAAGTCCGGGGGCTGAGCGTAGCAGAGGGCGGCAGGGTTTGGGGTTGACGCGGAATGCGTTGCGGTGTCGGCTGACGCAGATGGGAGTGGCGGATCTGGAGGCTGGCGGCTGAGCGCAGCAGAAGGGGCGGCGGGTATGACACAATATGGTGTATCCGTAACCCGCATGAATCCTGCAAACCCCGTTGATCAGCCGTTAGAAGAGCCGGTAGCCAATCCGGACGAGTCGAATTTCGGCGACATCCTCCAACAATTCGAGCTCCAGCAGACCGCGCCCGTGGAGCCGCAACCCGTCGAAGGTGGCGTCCTGAAAGGGACGATTGCCGCGATTAATGACGACTCGATCTTTATCGATCTGGGGGGCAAGTCGGAAGGCGTGCTTCTGAAGTCAGCGTTCGTCAATGGCCTGCCTGAGATGCAGGTTGGGGACTTGATTCAAGTGTCCGTGACGGGCCGGACGGAGGAGGGGACGCTTGAGCTTTCCCCGTTGAAGGTGGAGCGTCCGAAGGACTGGACGGAGCTGCAGGCGGCGTTTGAGGACAAGCGCAACATTGGCGGTCGGGTGGTGGAAGCGGTGAAGGGCGGCTTGCGCGTGGAAGTGGCGGGATCGCGGGCGTTCATGCCGGCATCGCGCAGCGGTACGCGTGACGCGATCGAGCTGGCGAAGCTGGTGGGGCAAGAGATTGAGTGCCGCATCATCAACCTGGACACGGTGAAGGAAGACGTGGTCGTCGACCGTCGGGTGATCCTGGAAGAAGAGGCCGCCAAGAACAAGGAAGCCGCGTTCCTGCTGCTGCAGGAAGGGTCGGTGGTGAAGGGGAAGGTTCGCAGCGTGACCGACTTCGGGGCGTTCCTGGATTTGGGCGGCGTGGACGGACTGCTGCACGTGACCGATATGAGCTGGCATCGGGTGGGCAAGCCTTCCGACGTCGTGACGATTGGGGACGAGCTGGAAGTCAAGATCCTCAAGGTCAATAAGAACTCGAAGAAGGTGTCGCTGGGCCTGAAGCAGTTGGTTCCGGATCCGTGGGCCGCGG
This sequence comes from Acidobacteriota bacterium, assembly GCA_025354525.1. Classification (GTDB taxonomy): domain Bacteria; phylum Acidobacteriota; class Terriglobia; order Bryobacterales; family Bryobacteraceae. The sequence goes on along the minus strand of JANXMS010000191.1, from coordinate 19,475 downwards.
CGGCCGATCAGTTCAAAGTTGGGGATCGGTTCTTGGGTACGGTCGCGCGGTTGACCGACTTCGGCGCGTTCGTGGAGTTGACGCCGGGCGTTGATGGGCTGGTGCACGTTTCCGAGATGTCGTGGGCGAAGAAGGTTCGGAAGCCCTCGGACATGGTGAGCGTGGGCGACCGAGTGGAGGTCGTGATTCTGGACTTCAAGCCGGCGGATAAGAAGATCCAGCTTAGCTTGAAGCAGACCCTTGGCGATCCGTTTGGCGAGGCCGTGAAGAAGTATCCGGTGGGATCGATCGTGGAAGCTCCGATCACCAGTATTCAGGCGTTTGGCGCGTTTGTGGACCTCGGCGACGGGGTGGACGGCATGATCCATATCGGCGATATGGTGAACGAGAAGCGGATCGATCACCCGAAGGACGTGGTGAAGGTGGCCGAGGTGGTGCGGGCGATCGTGCTGGAAGTGGACCAGGATCGGCGGCGGATTCGGTTGGGCTTGAAGCAGTTGCAGCCGACCAAAACGGACGACTTTATTGGCGAGCACAACGTGGGCGATACGCTGACGGCGCGGGTGGCGGATGTGCGGTCGAACCTGCTGAAGGTTGAGGTGGCCGAAGGGGTGCTGGGCGAGTGTCGCCTGGCGGAAGAGAAGAAGGACGAGGCGGCGCCGGGGAAGAGGTCGTCTGGTGGGGGCGGTGGTTCGGTGGACGTGAGCGCTTTGACGGCGATGCTGTCGGCGAAGTGGAAGGAAGGCAAGGGCGGCGAGCCGGCTCCGAAGACTTCCAACACCATCAAGATTGGCCAAGTGCGGAGCTTCCGGATCACCAATCTGGATGTGGCGGCCAAGAAGATCACGCTCGAACTGATCGGCTAGGATTCGATTTTGGGCAGAGCTTCGCCTTGCCGGCGGGGCTCGGGACCGATTGGTTCGCGAAGGCGTTTCCTTCGAGGCTGGAGCCGACGGAGCGGATTAGGGGCTTGGCGGGGCGCTGCTGAGCCTGCTGCCAAACGGTCTCGAGTTGGCGTCGCTCGTTGTCCTTAGGGGCAATTTCCTCCTTGTTTTCTTCGGCTTCCGCCTCCTGTGTCTTGAAGATGTCGTCGACGGGGCCGTCTCGGGGATTTGGGCAAGGGTGAATATTCAGCGACCATGTTGCGATATTCGTCAGGAGCTTCGACGGAGAGTATCGCGAGTCCGGTGGCCCCGTGTGGTCCACGATAACGGTTCGGCTGCCGTTTTGAGACACGTCAGCGAAAGGCCCGGCGAATTGGTCCGCGATGCAATTTTTGACAATTCTGTTTTCTGCTCGGTTGGAGCTATGTTGTTCATTACAAGAGACTTGTTTTTGATTTCGGGTATTTTGTTCTGGGTTCGCTTTTTCTAAACGACCAGGGGAATCGGCGCGGCAGTCGTTTTTCGAATTCGCTCCCCCCTGGGTGCGTAGGTTGCGAAACGCCCGGCGAATTAGCCAGCGACACAAATTTTTGACAATTCTGTTTTTTGCTCAGTTGTCTCTATATAATTCATCCCACTAGACTTATTCTTATTTTCGAGTTTTTATTCCTGGGTTCGCTTTTTCTAAACGGCTAGGGGAATCGGCGCGGCAGTTGTTTTTCGAACTCGTTCCCCCCTGGGTGCGTAGGTTGCGAAACGCCCGGCGAATTAGCCAGCGACGCAAATTTTTGACAGTACTGTTTTTTTCTCAGTTGTCTCTATATGATTCATCCCAATAGACTTATTCTTATTTTCGAGTTTTTATTTCTGGGTTCGCTTTTTCTAAACGGCCAGGGGGACCGGAGCGGCAGTCGTTTTCGAACTTGTTCCCCCCTGGGTGCGTAGGTTGTGAAACGCCCGGCGAATTAGCCAGCGACGCAAATTTTTGACAGTTCTGTTTTTTGCTCAGTTGTCTCTATATGGTTCATCGCAATAGACTTATTCGTATTTTCTAGTTTTTATTCCTGGGTTCGCTTTTTCTAAGCGGCCAGGGGAAGCGGCGCGGCCGTCAATTTTTCGAGGAGTTCCGCAACGTCGTAGCCGGGGGCAATTTCGGCCATAAGTCCCTCGTTTAGAAGCACTTCAGCGGCCCAGAGGGGTAACTTATAGCTGGGTTCGTTTTTTGCGCGGTCGGCGTGACCGAGGATTTCGGCGACCACTTCCGGGGGCGGCAACGGGTCGGCGAGCAGATTGGCGTCAGCCTGGTTGTTGATCGGTTCTGGCGGGGCCATCGGGAAATCGCGCTGGATTTGCTTGAACAGTTTTACAAAGCTGTTGTACGCCGACTGATATGCCTTTCTGTCTCTCTGCAAGGAGCGCCAGAGTTTCTCCTTTTGCAGACCGCGTTCGTAGCCGAAGAATTGCAAGTCCGCGTCCGAGAGGTCGGAGTAGCTCCGCAGCGTCTCGTCGAGACCGTGTTGCCGAGCATGCGTTTCGAGCGAGATCGTTCGTTCCAATTGAAAGAGTTCGACGCACATGTGCCGGAGCATGGTTTGTTGACACTCTGACTTCGGTTGGAATTGCCGCAGGTGCTTTTGATAGAGCCGGAGGTAAGCCAAGCGGCAATCGGTGGAAAGTAAGGCGATGCACTCGGGCAGATCTTCTTCGAGCGTCCTTAGATGATCTCCGGTTGTGATGCCATTTAGGGAACTGATGTACTTCCCGATTTCGGAGACGGGTCCGCGGCTTTTGGCTCCATTTCCCCGGGCCGCTTCGGCACGCCGGGCTTGCTGTTGTTCGGTCATGATGACTCCTTTTCCTGCGCGAATAGACAATTGCTATCCCAGTTAGAATCTATCCTGACGGAAGGGACAAAGTAGGTGAACGAAGTTTCATTGAAATCGGCAACTTGCTTATTTTCAACTGGTTATGAAGATAACATTTATTTTTTCACGTTGTGAAAGGGCTCCGCCGGGTTGGTGGAAACTATACTCGAAGGATGAAAATGGGACGATTTCAGAGCGATTCTGGACGCGATTGATCGGCTTGCGAGCCCAGGTTCGTTCACGCGGGGAGCCGGGGCTCGATGCCCCGACTTCCCGCTCCTGGTTTGGGCGCTGTCCCGTAGACGCTCGACGGCGAGGGAATTGCGGCATGTTGACGGTTATCTGCCGGGAGTCTTCTTTAGTGAGTTGACGGGATGTGCGAGTCCGCCAGAACTCAAGCGTCCGGTGAATTTGTTCGGATTTCCGAAGTTGGCACGGGTTCAATGTCGGGTTGGCATTGAAGCTTCTGTACATTTTGGTGTACACTCTGGGCATGGAGCTCAACGTCACGGAAGTTCGCAGGCGCATTTTGACCCTTCTGGACGAGATACCGGAGGAAGGGATCCTGATCACAAGGCGTGGGCAACCGGTGGCGCGGTTGTCGCCGGTGAAGCGACTGCGAGAGGGGCGTTACGTTACGGCGCCGCTCATTGAGGGAAAGGGGACGCCGGGTCCGCGCTGCCCGACGACGGCGAACGATTATGACCTCCTATTTGATTGGCATCAATGTTTGGCTCGCGCTTTCGTGGGGTCGGCATCCGCATAGTTCCGCAGCCCATAAGTGGCTCCGGGATCTGCCAAATGCGAGCGTACGGTTGCTCTTCTGCCGGGTCACCCAGTTGGGTTTGCTTCGATTGCTTACGAATGAGTTGGTCATGGGCCAGAGCGTTCTTTCGATTGAGGAGTCGCTCGATGTCTTCGACAGATGGCGAGAAGACCCCAGGGTGGAGTTCTTAGGCGAACCCTCCGGTACCGAGAACGCTTTTGGTCATGCGACGGTTGGGTCGGCAAAAAAATCCGCTACCAAGGTCATCATGGATGCCTATTTGGCGGGTTTTGCCGGAGCGGAACGAGCTACCTTGGTCACCCTGGATAAAGCACTGAGTAAACTAGAGCGCGTCCCGCGAAGAGTTTTCACCAAGGAAAACAGGGGTCCGGAGCATATTGGCACTGCCTCATGATCGGCCGCAAATGGCACTCTTGGCCAAATCGGTCGATTTTGATTTATTGAAACCTTCAACTGGTACATGAGGTTCGGCTCTTTTAAGGGTTCCGCCGAAGCGCAACTGTCTTGTTTTCAATACGTCGATTTTCGTTTTCCAAAAAACCGGGGAACGGGACAGGCTCTAAACTAGGACACCGAGCTGGAACGACGGTTCTACTGCTTTCCAATCATTCCGAGTGAACGCATAAGTTCAACGCATAAGTTCTCTTCCCTGTCGCGGGCGGCATTCGCCCCTCTCGCCGCCCCTCGGCCCGGGCCGAGAGAGGGTTAAACCCGAAATCGGGCGGGTGGGCAGTACAAGGCCTCTTCGCTGTTTGGTGTGGGTAAGGTCGGGCGTGCGCAAGGGGGCATTCGGTTCTCGGAGGCGTCGGCGAGGATAGAATCTCGAAGGGATGTGGGGCGTGGGAGTGAGTCGGGTTCGCTTCTTTGGGTTTGGAGTTAGAAACGACAATATCGCCGTCGCGGCGGTGGGAATGTGGAAATCGCGCCTTTTTGCGATTTCCAAGGGCGTTGGGAAGAGTGAGAAAACCTGCTTTTGGTTTTCCTCGCTTTCCACCGCCCGCCATTTCCACGGCCGGTCTTGCGGGCCGAATGCTCTTGCCACTGTAGGCTACCCTCATCACTGGCGATCTTGCGCCGGCTCTTCTACCCACACCAAACAGCGAAGAACCAGTACAAGCGAAGGATGAAAATGGCTCGGTATCGGAACGATTCTGGTAGCGGTTGCGGGGATTGCGGGCAATTTGTGGGCACGCAAGTGGATAGGGTTCTGGGCCGGGAAGGCCCGGCGCGATTGAGGTAAGTATTAGCGGCAGTAAGAGCTATCGAAGGTGAATCCCGAAGGACGCACAGCCCTTAATCCGTGTCGTTGAGTACCTCAGTTCCTCTTGCACTTCGGCACTCGCGAAGAATTGACCACCCCTGCTCGCCAAAAGTTGACCACCAACCGGCCTCGAGTGTCCGACGAGCATGGGCTTGTAGCGCTATGCTCGGCCGGGCGGATAAAAACGTCGACCCCTTAGCCGATTCAGCGACATACGCGCCTGCGGCGCGGATGAGGAAGGTAGTGCCCGTCGCCATGCCACGGGGCACGATCAGTTTTTGGTGTGGTCCAGTCTATTCGAGTAGAGGTGGTCAATTTCTGGGGAGCGCCGAGGTCTTGCATGTGCTTCGTCCGGGCCGCGAGAGGGGTGAGAACATCGATGGAACGGAACCGCGGGTCTCCGTTGTGATCGGAGGCTTGGTTGCTGTGGAGACTCGCTGCTTCAGGCCAACCATTGGCACTCCCAAAGGCAACAGCCCCCTCCCAACGTCCAAGCATTCCCGGCCGCCCTTCTGGAGGGTGTTCTCATCGCTGAGTTCGTTGCCGAGGTTCTCTTTGAACAGAAGCTTCGCCGATGCGGCCATTCTGCGCGGCGGAAGCGTAACCGAACAAATGTCTTGGGTGGGGGCTGATGCCGTGATACTATTTCAGGCTAAGGCATAGCTTTTTCGAAAACTTGATAGCTTTGGCCTACCCACCGGGGTTTGGCAACTATTCCAGTGCGGGGCACTTCTAATATGGCGTCTCAAGACAGGAACGATCCGCACCGACCTTTTCTGTGGCAGTTAGTAGCAGTTGCTGCTCTGGCTGGGGCCTTTGTGTTAGTAATCACGATTGGGCTGCTGAGAGATCCGGATTGGCTGCTACCGCCAGAGCTCACGTCCGCCGCGGAGCTTGCCAAATTAGAGGCGCGCAAACTAGTGGTGCAGCTTGCGGCCGGCGTCTTGGCGGTGGGAGGGCTGATTTACGGGTCGTTCCGAGGAGCTCAAGCCTATTCTGCCCACACGCAGAAGAATGCCGAAGCTCGGCAGACAAGAGAGCAAGAAGTCCATGATCGGTTTCTTCGTGCGTGCGAGCTATTTTCTGAGGAGGGAACCAGCAGTCAGCGGGGGGCGCTTACCGAACTGGAGTATCTGGCCGGCACCCACGCGAATCTCAAATCTCCTATTTTGGCGATGTTTGCTGCGAGGCTAAGCCGTGTTGAGGCACAGCTTTCCTTTTTTGCTCAGCCTTCGCAAACCGGAATCTTACTGCAAGCGATTTCGAGTGCGCAAGTGCAAGAGTATCGTGATGTGAGGGTAGGCCATTTTCGTTCCATGCTGGAAGGCCGAATATCGAAGTGGATTCGATTTGTGCGGATTGGATTCGAGCAGCATATCGTTCGGAGAAACCCAAGTGACCAGACACTCAGCGCAATTCTGGCAAGCAAAAGGGCTGAACGGCTTGACCTAATCGGAGTTGAACTGAAAAACCTGCATCTTAGAGAGCTACTATTTTGGAGAACCGATTTTGTCGGCTGTAGCTTCGCCGAAAGCCGACTGGAAACGGTATGCTTCAAGGAATGCAGTTTTGAAGGAGTTTCCTTTCGAGGAGGTGCATTGACGAATTGTAGCTTTGTTGGATCAAATGGAGCGAACCTCGACTTCGAGGATTCCACTTTGAGTGGGTGCGGTTTCTGGGGAGATGGTTCAAGCGGCCTTTACGATGCTAGCTTCTTCAAGGCAAGCTTCAAGGACAATTGCGGCTTTCACTCCATTTCGCTGAAGAGCTGCCGATTCGAAGGCTGTAATCTCGTCGATGAGCGAGCGCTTTCGCTGAGTGATTGCGACCTAACTGGTAGTCGCTTTTCTCCGTCCGAGTGGGGCCTGCTGAGTAAAATTCAGAGGAAACAGGTTCAATTTGTGGATCCGTCGGGCCCGATTTCAGGCCCGACGGAGAGTGAAGCGGATCAGTTGAAAGAGCTTACTGAAGCGATCACCGTGACCAAGAGGTTCGAGGCCGAATAAATTTATGCTGACGTTAGAGTTGCCAACTAGTCAATCCGTGAAGATCACTACTCGAACCCCGCTGTGGACCGGTGATATCGACACCCATGCGGACAAGGCGCTTCAGATGCCTGGGGTGATGGGCAGTCTCCGTTGGTGGTGGGAGGTTTTGGTTCGGTCGGTCCATCCACAAGTAGGGGAACCCGGCGCGACCAAGCCTGAGTCCGACCCCGACGCGGTGGAGGCGATTTTCGGCAAAACAGGGTATAGAAGACGCTTTCGGCTAATCTTACGAGAGAACAATCTCAAGGCGATGACGATTCAGAAGTCGATCTCTTTGCCGAACAGCCGAAAACCGTGGGTGTTTCGGAGCGATGCGCTAAAGGGCGATTTTTCTCTGGACATTCAACCGCTGGATCGAGACTTTGATCCGGCGCTGATTGTGGAGCTTTTGGCGTTTATTATGAAACGAGGCATGCTCGGTGCCCGCCCCCAGATGGGATTTGGAATGATTTCGCTGGCCGCGACGCTGGACGGAAGCCGAATCATGGAGCGGCTTCTATCGCTCAGGGCGTCAGGGATTTCAGGACCGGATCGAGGCCTTCCTTCGTTGCGCAACATGTTCTTCGCCGATTTTGAACCCATTGATGCGCAAGGGATCACCGAGCTTACAACGTTTCGAATTAAGCGCGAGATTCGGGAGGCGTTCCGGGCAAACGATGCCTTGCGTCATTATTTCTGCGGTTTCATCCAGCAGAATCTCCGGATTGGGAGCAAGATGATGATTAGCCGCCCCTATGATACCAAGGGGGGTGCTGGTCCGAAAAAGATTCGGCTGTACGGCTGGTATCCGCACCAAGTGGTGGCGGCACCAGCGGAGTTCGGTGTTCCGTCGACCGTTTTGGATGCCCAAAGGGCCGGTGCCGTTTTGACCCTTCGAAAGCTATTGCAGAGTCAACATCGCAATCTGCAATGGAACGAAATGGTGCCGGGTGATAACCCCGTGAAGTTCTACAGCAATCTGATGGGATGGGGTGAGAAATGATTTTCGATCACAATGCATACGGAATGCGCGAATTGTTGCCTAAATTTGAACGGTTGGCCAACGGAGATAAGTTGCCCGCGGAGTTGGACTGGGCCCGCTTGGCCCGAGAAGCGCCAGAGGCGACTGCAATGACGTTGGTGGCGGCGCAAAAGCCGAAGTTGGCCGTCGCCTTCCGCGCGGAATGGCGTCGCTTTAAGCGGGGCCAAACTGGAGAGCCCTCAATGCGTTGGGCTCCTCGATTCCGGGCGGCTCAGAAGTTGAACCTAGCTTCGCTTCCCCACCTGCCGGATGGTTCGTTCCTTTTTCAAGCGGAGATTACCCTGGCCCAGCCGATGCTGACGAAGGACGATGGTTTATTCTCGGTCTCCGACAACGCGGCGCGGCGGGATCGCGCCTTGCAGTGGCCCCATATTGCGGCGAGCAGTTGGAAAGGTGCCTTTTGTTCGGCGGTGCGACTGCTCGGGATAGCACGAGACAAGAAGTCCGCGCGGTCGTGGGATCGGATTTGGGGGTTTGCGCCGGAGAGTGAGGCGGGCGACGATGAACCGGATCGTTCGCGCGCTGGTCGGTTGAGCTTTTGCACGACGTTTTTCAACCGGGTAGACTTCCGACTACTGAATCCCCAGGACCGGGTGAAGCGTTCGGGTAAAGACCCTGTCGAACTCGAGGTGGTGCCAGAGAAAGAAAGGGGCTGGTTTCAGGCGCTGTACGTGCCTTTCGATCAACCCGAGAAAGGGGCGGCGGAAGCAGAGGCGGTGGAAGATTTTCATATCTTCGCGCACGGTACGAAAGCCATGTTGCGAGATACGGGGTTTGGGGGGAAGGTTTCGGTTGGGTTTGGGGTGGCGGAGGATGGATTGGGAAGTGGTGTGGTAGCGGTGAGGCAGGCGGGAGTTTGGCATAAGCTGCCGGTGGTTTCGCTGTCGGCGATGGTGGGCTTGAAGCCGTGGGGGGAGCGGAGCGATGCGTAACTACGCTGAGTGGCTCGAGCTGATTGCGAGCAACCGGGAGGTGCTTTGGAAGGCGGAGTTGACGGGATGGCTGCACAATATTGGAAAGTTGCATCCCTATTTTTTCTTTCCTCACCTTATCCCGCCCGGGCCAGGGCTTGATTTTCGGGATTGTTGTGATGTTTCGGGTCAGGCAGTGCAAGCGTCGAGGTACGGCGACTTATTGCCGCAGGCCCACTTGCGAGAGGAGTTCTCGCTTCCCTCCCCGTTCGAATCCACCTCGATCGCGAGAGCTCTTCGCTATCAAAAAATTGAGAATTACGATTCCTCGGGGAACGCGCAAACAAAGAAGAAGTTGCCTGATTTGCGGGCGACGAGTCGGTTTGATTGGTTGTTAGCGATAGCGCATGATCGGGTAGCAGATCTAGAAAAAGAAATCCCCGAAGGAAAGGACCCGGTCCCCGAGCGGGATCTGGCGAAAGGAACGATTTTTGGTTATGAAGAGATTCGAAACGCCAAGGACATCGCGGAGGCGTGGGCCTCGCTTGGGGCAACCCATGATGAGCAATGGACTATCCTCCTTGACCGCGTTAAGTTTCTGAAGTTGGCAGGCGAGCATTTCTCTCGTTTTCCGGCGGAGACTCGCCGACCCATCAATGACATTACATTGTGGGATATCAGCAGCGGGGTTGCGGCGGTCTTGAAAGCTACTGTTGCCCGCTGCCTGCTGGAAGAGAAGGTTCCCGGCCCAGTTGCTGTAATGACAACTCCCGGGGGCTGGCAGGCGATCGACAAGAGGAATGACCGTGCATTCCGGTATCGATTTCTGCGGGTGGCGGTGGACGGGCGTTCGTATTTGGGGCGCAGCCACCGCATTCCAGATCTTCTCGGTCGAAAGGAGCGGTTGAAGACGCTTTATGATCGAATTGGGGAGTATTTCGAGACGACGATCTGGCTCGGGAATGAGGTTTATCGCGACGATCAGGGCCCGGTTTTTCTCTGTCCTGTTTTTTCTGACGGCGACGAAACTGGGGAGATAGTTCGAAAGCTGGTTGTGGCTGGACTCTCGGAATGCATTGCAGGCACTGAAGCGGGGAGAGAGATTGCGTGGCAAATCCAGGTTTCTAGCCCTGATTCTCGCGGACTCGGGCTGGGCCGGTTATTACGGGAGTCGGCACCGGGTTTAGTCGCGCCGCTCGAGAATCTTGAGGCATGGTGGCGTAATAAGAGCGGCGAACTTTGCCCGGTTTGCGGTCTACGCCCCATGGAGACCGTGGGCCGGGCCGGATTACAAAAGGTATGCAGTGAGTGCCATGAAGGTCGAATGCGGCGTTCCGTGGCTTGGCTCCAGCAGGTCGGCGGGAAAGGCCCATCCGGGACGATTTGGCTCGACGAGCTGGCCGATCAGCATGGTCGGTTATCGTTGCTGACCGCCGAATTTTTACTGGGCCCGTGGCTGGAACCGAAGGGTGATCCGGAGCGGAGTGAGATTTCGCGCAGCCTGTTTCTCTCCCACACTGATGAGGCCGGAAACGAGCAGGAAAAGCCAACTCCGAAGATGGAGTCGTTTGCCAGGACTGAGCGGGTGAAGCGGACGGCGCTGGAATTCTGGACGGGATTGGGCGAAGAGATCCGGCACCATTTGACGAAGAACAAGGTTCGTTTGGCGCTAGCTCCAGTCGGGGGGCAGTCGCTCTCCCATGGTCATGCCTACTATCTGCAAAACGCTCGGCTTCGGCTGAGCGTTGTTTGGGATTCGTCCAGGGCGACGTTCTACACCGCCGAGAACCTGGAGGCAGCGTGCAGTCGAAACAAGAAAAAGCTCGATGTCCTTCAGGGTTATCTGCGGGATGAACCCTTCCGGCTGCTGGAGCAGACTGGATACGGTGGCGCCGACCGCACCGTGGCTGAGTCGATTCGGTTTCAACTGGTAACGGTCCTCGACGGTGGCTACTCTTCCTATATTGAGATTGCCAAGGAGCCGGGACGATGGCAGGTGCTGGTACCGGCGAGCGAAGCGGATGATTGCGCGCGGCTGATTTGGAAGCGATACGAAACGCAGATGGCGTACGTGCGGGACCGGTTTCCGATCCGGATTGCCAATATCTCAGCACCTTCATCGATCACTCTATTTACTTTGGTGCAAGCCGCTTGGCAGATGGCGGCCGCGCCTTGGCGGGAGGAGACTTGGCAGGTGGCGACCGCGGCTGAGTGCGGCGAGACTTTGATATTTGAAAACGGAGCACGGTGGCACTATCCACCGTTACGGAATGGCAAGCCGGATTTGTATGCGAGCTATGTCCGAGCAAACCTGAATGATCCGGAGGCAAAGACTTCTCTGGCGAGTCGAGTGCCGATGGGTGCCTCGGTAGCACTTCGAACGTCGACTTACGACGCTGAGTTTCTTTTGGCGGCAAGCGACCGTTTCGTGATTTTCTACGACGCGGAGCGGAAGCGGCGACCAGGGGTTCGGCGGGAGTTTCCAATTGCTTTGGAGATGTTTTCGAGGTTGGAGGACGCCTGGAAGATCCTTTCGTCGGGAAATCAATCCGGGCAACTACATCAGGCCTATCTTTTCCTTCGGCAGAAGGAGGAGGAGTGGGGTTTTGATGAGGAGAACGGCTCCGCTGAGCATGAGCAGGAGTGGACAAGTTTCCAGAAGTGGGTGTTAGAAGAGCTCGAATGGCGGATTTTGAGTAAGGGAACCGATCAGGGCAAGAGCACGGTTAGACGACCGACTCCCGAAGAATGGACGCGGTTGGAGTTAGCCGTGAAGAGTCGAGTTTTGTTGCCAGCGCTGGAGTGGCATCTGAAGATTCTTAAAGATACTCGAGCGGAGCCTTGGCATCCGGTTTCGAGTTCTGTTGAAACAACTGAGGTGAAGGAATCATGAGTTGGTACGAAGTGTTTCGGAACTATTATCTGTGTCTCGATCCCGTCCATGTCGGAGCTGGCGGGTATCGTCTGGGACGGGTAGACAATACGATCGTCCGCGAGCCGGGGACAGGGCTCCCGAAAGTTCCCGGCACCAGTTTGTCTGGTGCGGCCAGGAGTTATGCGGCGATGCAATGCGGTCGAATTGACGCGGCGGGGCTGCACAAGGAGGCGCGGGAGAAGGATTATAAGCATTGTCCGATTCTCTACACGTTTGGGACTGCTTCGGACGACGCGGCGGCGGACGGCAGTAAGGCAGGTGCCGTGAGCATATCGGATGCCCGTTTGCTGTTTTACCCGGTGGCGAGCACGGACGGACCGCTTTGGATTACGACCCCTGATCTGTTGGCCCAGGTGGGCTTGAAACTGACAAGAGCGCCAGTGGTGGATGACGAGGGCCAGTGTGCCCGAGTGACGAATGTGTTGGGTAAAGAGGTGGCGGCGGGCTGGATGCGGTTCCCCATTAGTGGCATCGTGGCTTGGGATAAGGAGGATCATGCGTTGAAGAATGCGCCGGAGTGGAGCGACATCAAAGACCGGGTTTTGATCGTGAGTCCGAAGTTTTTTTCCGCGTTGGTTAACAACAACTTGGAGGTGCGGACTTCGGTGAGCATCAAACCAGAGACGGGCGCGGCCGAAGACAAACACCTCTTTACCTATGAGGCGATTCCTCGGGCGGCATGGCTATTCGGCGATGTTACGGTGGATGATTATATGAATCAGTTCCCCAAGAGCTGGACGGATCGCGAACTGGGGTTAGAGGATTGGACTGGGCCCAAGCCGGTGGTGCAGGCGGGGTTAGGGCTCATTGAATATCTTGGTGTGGGTGGCATGGGAACGCGGGGCTTTGGACGAATGCGGCGGGTAGCCGAGCAGTCGATTCGGGGGGCGGGCAAATGAATCTCCGTGATGGCTTAGATTGGAAGGCGCAGAGTGCGGCCCAGGCCTTGCTGAAGGGGAGTGGTGCCGGGGAGAAATTCGCAATTCTCGCGACTAAGACGCTGGGGGTTCTTCAGGAGGCGGGTATCTACTCGGTGATTTTGTTTCTTCATACGCGGCGAAAAGACGAGCAAGACACGGCGCTTAAGATCATGGGTGCTCTCGATCAGCAGGCTGTAGGGCTGGCTCCTTCGACAATCGTCTTGCGTGATTTCTCGAGTCGCGCAACTTACTACACCGAGACGATTTGTACGGACCTCCACTTTACGCTGATGACGAAGGCGTTGTGGGAACAGACGTTGATCTACACTCGGTACGGGGCGAAAGCGTCGAAGTCGCAGGAATAGAGTATGTGGAAGGCGTATTCACTTCAATTACGATTGGAAAGTCCGCTTCATATTGGCTTGCGCAAGATCGGCAACGTTCAAATGACTCGAGGCTACGTTCCCGGTTGGGTATTGTGGGGGGCCTTTACGGCGCGATTGTGCCGCGATTTAGGTAGCCAGGAGTATGGCGCTGTAGGAAAGCGGGTCCGCGAGGAGTTGGCGTTTTCGCACTTTTTTCTAGATCGGCTGGGGGCAGGGCAGCGGTTGCTGCCGTGGGGCCCAACGGCACCAGAGTTTGCATACCAGCATCTTCACGGTGTGACTAACACGGCGTTACGCAATGGATCGACTAAAGAGGACGGGAGCCTGCATGAAACGGAATGTCTGCTTCCGGTTTCGCGGGATGGAAAAGCAGTAGTGCTTTGCGGCCATATCTTTGAGCGAAAAGGCTGTGAATTGAACTGGCGGAGTGCGGCAGAGCGCCTTTCATTAGGAGGGGAACGGAGTTATGGGTGGGGAAAAGTGTCTCTCGTTGCCCCGCCGGAAGGGTCATTGTCGCCTGCAGGAGAGTGGGATTTAGATCGAGCCCGGCCATTCCGAAGGTTAGCGCCGGAGGAAGCGGTTGGGGGCCATTTGCGGCGCTGGTTGGGCGATGATTCGGTGATGAGTTGCCGCGATGAAGGAGAGGTGATCGTTCGTCGAATGACCGATCCGGAGAAGGGCCAATTTGGCAAGAAGATTTCGGAGCCAGAATTTTGCTGGGCGCCTTCAGCGACGTTTGTCAAAAAGGGCGAGGTTTTAGGAATTGAGTTGAACGAAGCGGGGTTTTGGGAGCACGAAGGGCCGATTCGATGAGCGTTCCGATTTTGGTATCGGAGACATACATTCGACTTTTGGCACCGTTTCATTTTGCGGAGCCGATACCCGAGCTGTACAACGATCAGCCATTTGGAATGACGTGGGTATCGGCCGATTTGCCGGGCACTTATAGATACGAACGATCACCCCCTTTTTTGATGAACGTTTTCGGCACGATCAAGGATTCGAAGAAGGCATCGGGGTACTGGCAGCTCCAGGGTGGCAGGGACCGCTTACTAACGCCTGACAATGGTTTCGTGGTGGAACTCCCCTTCTCGAAAGTTACGAGTTCGGGGCGCATGTGGCGCATTTCGATTCAACGAAAGGGCGTTGAGATTTTTCTTCCACCGGCTAGCGCATTCGGAGTGATTAGCCTGAGCCTAGTTGCCCGTCCGCTAAAAGGCGGGACGGAGGTATCGATTCAAGATTCACAGGATCTGCTATCCGCACTTACAGAGTGGCGATCTAATAAGACGGCGTTGTTTGTGAAAGGGGCGGGACCGGCGGTGGAGGCGCGGAACAAATTTGAGAAGTACCTTTCTGTGCCGGTGGAGAAGCGGCTCGACTCGGAAGGGCCCATTTTTTCTGCGTCAGACCTATTTATTCGATTCTTTGAGCCATTGAGGGGAAGGCAAGGTAAGGATCTCTGGCCGAATCGGGAGCGGTTGAGGTCTATTTTAGTAGTCCGAGTGGGTTCCGAGGTTACGCTCCGATCCGTAGCCCGGCCTGCTGAGGTGACCGATGCGGATGGTGATTTAGCGGGTTTTGTAGCGGCGGCCTGCCAAGCGGAAGATCGGACTCACCCGACGCCGCCGGCGGATGTTCCGGGAGTCCATGTTGAGATGCTTTCGAGCCACCATCTCAGCGGGGTGAGCACACAGGGTGTCTGTCACCTCGTCATTGACCAGGAGATCAAGTACGACGATGATCGAGCGGACAATGTTCAGGATCGTTATTTTGTGGATTATTTGGCGGCATCGGCTTTGCGAGGAGAGTTGACACAACTTACAGGCGTCGCGCGGAAGTTGGTGGAATTGCCGCCCGAGTCAAGGACCGAGGAGATGCTGAACCGAATGCGGCTTCGCACGGGGTTGCTGCTGACCCGAAGTGACTTATTGGAGGTGAGCACGCGTGATGCGCACAACCGATTTTATTCTTTGGCGAAAGACGCTTTAGAGGTTGATCGGCAACTGGCGTTGGTTCAACAGACGACAGCGGGACTCGACGCGCAATTTACGATGACGAAGCAGCTCGCGATTTCTCGGGCTACGCAAGAGACTCAAACGAAAGTGGAATGGATTGAAATTTTCCTGATCTCGGTGTATGCGTTTGAAGTAGCGGAGGCGTTGGGGGGGGAGTTTCATTTTGATCACGGATATGTGGGTTGGGGTTCACTGGTCGTGTTCGCGTTGGCTTTTGGCTTTTCGGTTATTTGGGTTCGCCCGTACGGCGAGGAGCACGGTGAGGGAAAGGTTTGGCAGGCGAAGTTGATTTCGAGGGTGAGGGTAGGCTTAGTGGTGCTGGGGGTATTTTTAGGGGTGGGGTGGTTTGCCTTCCGGCATTCGGTCGTCGAGATTGAGCCGGAGTGGCGTGAGTTGCGAACGGCGAGGGGGCTGACTTCTGTCCTCGAAGGGGAATACGACTCGATCAGTCGGGAATTATCGACGCGGCACGCCTCGCCTTCGGAGTATGCGGCGGCGGCGAATGCGTTTCGGGGACGGGTGTCCGAAGCTGTTTCGTCAGCGGACTTGCGTGACCAAGCGCAGGCGGTATGCGGGGAATCTTGTTTGCTGGGTCGCCCTGAGTTGCGGATGATGCAGTTGGAGGCGATCAAGGCATTTCAGCAGGGTAAGTTTGTGGTTGCGGAGCGGATTTGGGGGAGAGTAGTGGAATTGGCGGTGAAACGGGAAACGGTTAAAGCGTTCGGGCGTCAGAAGGGCCGCTAGAGGGAAGTGCCGATTATCGTAACCGCATAGAATAAGAGTTAGCGCCTCTTGTAAAGTTAGCGTGATGGGCCACTTCGTCATTCGCGAGGTGACGTGGAAGCGCTGATCAGAGTTTTGAGCTTTGATAGTTTGTACCCCGCAGCGCGCTTCGACACAATAGTCGGAATGGCTCCAATTGGGGTGGACAAACAGACCAGTGTGATCGCCAGAGGCTCGAAATTCTTTTCGAACGGGAAGATTAAGAAGATCTGCGGGCGCTGGACTTCAGTGGTTTCGGGACGTAGTTATCGAAGCGGCGACTGATTTTGGTCGTTGCGGCGAGGTGAACCAGTTTGCGCAATGTTTCCATCGAGCGGCGTTCGCGAAGTTCGCGGGGGAGGCTCATTAGGAGCTTTTCTTCGTCGATTGCAGGTCTCTGGTTCATGATTTGGTTCTTCCTTGACTGGGGATGTCATTGTGTCTCCAGAACTGGGTTTTAGTTAAAAGGTTCGGCTTGAGTTGAGGTGTTTAGGTTCGGTAGTTTTCCTCGATCGAGGCTTGACGGATTACAAGCCGACGTTTTTCATTCATCACAAAATTCTATCCCTTTCTCGACGGGCAGGCTATGGTGCTCAATCGAAAGTGTTTTGGTTCAGCGTTATCATGAGGCCCGCCGCTGGACTCAAAGGAATCGTTCCGCCCTCTGGGCGCGGATTTTCGAGGCATGCGGGTCTATCGATCCGATCGCTGCGACCCGCGTCGCTTCGGCGGTACCAGCCTAGAACGGCACCGTTGGGTCGCTCCGCGACCTCATGACCCGTTGACGATAGAATCGGATCGCAAGCAGGATTGGTTTCGAGATTGCTGTTACGAGGAAGAAGCAAGTCCAGGTATCTGCGACACTGCCCTAAATGCAACTCGGAACTCCTCCGGTTTCAGGCGAGTCGTTACAAAAGGAGAAATAGATTTATAGGGGACCCGGTTTTCTTGGACACAAGGTTGGCTTAATGACCGAGATCCAAGGAGACTAAGAGCAATGACAGAAGAGATGAAAGACACAATGGGTTCCGGGGCGGCGGGGGGAGCCTGCAGGGCGACTTCCGCCGCCCCGGAACCGGCGGCCGCGACCGCCCCCCTCGGGCCCAATCAGCGTTGGACCGTTATCCGAAAGCGCGAGGTAGCGCTTCGCTTATTGCGAGGAGAACCAATGGATGCGCTCTCTCGGGAGCTCGGAGTCGAGATCTACCGCCTGGAGGAGTGGAAGAACAAAGCACTCGCCGGCATTGATGCCAGTCTCCGGGAACGCGAGGGGGATCCGCTGGAGAGAGACCTTCAGTCGGCTCGCAGCAAGATCGGCGAATTGATGATGGACCATGAGCTGCTCCGCGAGAAGATAAGCCGGCCCGGCCCTTTTGCCAAGGGGAGATTGAAAACAGGAGCGCAGCAATCTCCCCCGCTTCCGCTAAAACCTACGGAGTCGAGCGCGTGTGTGCGGTCTGGGAGCAGCCGCGTTCGAGCTTCTATGCTTGGCGGCTCAACAACAAGGGCATTGGTGCGCCTGGCCCAATGGCCCACAAACGAGGTCCGAAGACCGGGCTGAGTGATCTCGAGCTATGGGGCAAGATTCAGGCCGATCTGGTCCGTTCTCCTTTCCAAGGTGAGGGCTACCGCAAGGTTTGGGCGCGGCTGCGGGTACAGGATGAGATCCGCGTCTCGCGGAAGCGGGTACTTCGGATTATGCGGGAGCATCACCTGTTGAGCCCGTATCGATGCCGGAAGGCGACGGGCGAACAGCACACGGGCACCATCATCACCCAGGCCCCCAACGTGATGTGGGGCACCGATGGAACCAGAATCCTCACCGTCGATGACGGTTACGTCTGGCTGTTCACCGCTGTCGAGCATTGGAACACCGAATGCGTCGGCTGGCATGTGGTCAAATACGGCAGCCGCTATGCGGCTCTGGAGCCAATCTCGATGGGGCTTCGTGAGGTGTATGGCAACACCCTGGCCGGTGTGGCGCGAGGGCTCTCGCTGCGCCTGGACCAGGGCACCCAATATCGGTCAGACCACTTCTTGAACCAGGCCAAGGATTGGGGCATCCAGCCCAGTTTTGCGTTTGTCAGCCAACCTGAAACCAACGGAGTGGCTGAGAGGTTCAACCGCACGCTGAAAGAACAGGCCATCTATGGACGGGTTTTTCAGAATATCGAAGAAGTGCGCATCGCAGTTAGGGACTTCATCAAAAAATACAACGAGCAGTGGCTCGTCGCCAAACTGGGGTACCGTTCGCCAGTTCAAGCCCGGCGCGAGTACTTTCAGCAGGCCATCGCAGCGTAAACAAAGCTGTGTCCAGAGAACCGGGTGCGCTACAAGGAGAAATAGATTTTGAGCTGACTCGTTTTAATTATGGCATATGCGGTCAAGCTCTCCGGGTATTCGGGTACGGGGCCGATATCGTCAGAGGAAACGGACGGGCTTGAAGGGCAGGGGCGAGGGCGGATAGCTGGGCTGAGAGCGTGACAAAGCATCGGGCTCGGGAGATTTTGGAAGTACGGTGGGTGCCGCTCGGGCAGTAAAGGCTTAGGGATAATCATGAAGCCGCTCAGCGTCGCTCATGCTAAGGAAATGAGACCGATAGAACCTGAAGCCGACGGTGGTCGCTAAATTCACCAGCGAGGTTAAGGCGCGGCGATTTTCCCTAACGCTTCTTTGGTCGCGAGGGCACGGAAATCTCTCACGTTAAAGGTGTAGATTCTGTCGGCACAAACCTTGTTGGCGCAATGCAGGTGAAGTGCGTCGTGGATGCGTCCGCCGAGAAAGCGACTGGCGGCACAATCGCGAACGACTTCGGTGTACTCCGGTGGGTTGAGCGCGACCAGTTCGAGGTGAGGGAGGATCATCCGCTGCATGATCTGCCAGACCTCATTGGGGTAGAGAGGTGGTTTGAAAGGGGTTCGGGTGAGAACGGAATAGAGTTCGGCTAGACCGTGCGCACTCGTGAATCCGCGGTGATTCTGTAGGAGGAGTTGTTCGAGGATGAAGCGGGCAGGGGCGTTGTGGGGATGATTTACGACGGCGGCAGCGACGAGGACTGAAGTGTCGAAGAACCAAATCATAGGCCCCAAGTCTTTCGGTCGCGTTCGTTGCGATCATCCGTGATGGCGTTGAGAATATCGTAACCGGGCGGGATTACGCCAGTATGAACCAGAAAGCTACCCAATTGAACGAGGGCGGGTTTGTGGCCTGGAGCGTTGAGGAGAAGCCCGCCTTGGGTCTCCTCGATTTCGATATCGCAGCCGGGAAGCATACCGAGGCGATCACGGATGGGTTTGGGGAGGATTACGCGTCCAGCTTTGTCTATTTTGAGAGTCATGCCATTTGATTATGGCATATGGTATTTCAAATGGCGCGGAGGAGAAGGCGGGGGCTTGGGGGACTCTGGACGGTGCGGGGCGCTTGGGTTGAAACGTTGCCTGTCGAGACAAGTAGTCCCACTTCTTGCATTGTCGACTTATGACAACGTCACGGTGAACATTGATTAAACCGCTACTTGGCGGGGCGAGTTACTCCCACATTTGACCCGTCTTACTGGATGATGGTCGGCATCATACCGTTTCAATTCCCTTTTGGGCGAGGCGGGCATTCCCACCACGAACTCGTGGACAAGGTGGGTATCCCGAACGTGCGTTTCAATCCCCTTCTCGGCGGGGCGG
>JANXMS010000333.1 GCA_025354525.1 Acidobacteriota bacterium | reverse complement strand
CCACACGAAAAAGAGAAAAATATTAAGAAAGTGGTGTTGCATGTTTCAATCCCCTTCTGGGCGGGGCGGGCATTCCCACGTTCGGATTGAATCCGAGCTTCCCAATCACTACCATGAGTTTCAATCCCCTTCTGGGCGGGGCGGGCATTCCCACAAGCGGCCAGGCTGGCTGGTCTGCAAATCGACATTCGTTTCAATCCCCTTCTGGGCGGGGCGGGCATTCCCACTTTTTAAAAAAGCACCTTGACAGAATGCTGGGACCAGTTTCAATCCCCTTCTGGGCGGGGCGGGCATTCCCACGGGGTAGATTAGGAGCTACCCCAAAAAGTCCTAGACTGTTTCAATCCCCTTCTGGGCGGGGCGGGCATTCCCACTACCTAATGACACGAAGTATGTTCTTTCTCTCTTTTTGTTTCAATCCCCTTCTGGGCGGGGCGGGCATTCCCACTGTACACCATGTAACCCCATCAATTGCAAGGACTTTTTTGGGCCAAACTCCTCATGTCTCCAAAATGACCGGTGAAATACATTGTTTCAGACGAAGATTTTTCGGTTTTTGCTCGCATCTTGCTTGTTTTCTTCCAGTTACGGGCGGGTCCCCATGTCCCCCGTTTTCGAGGCCTCCGGGGGATTCCCGCTATCTCCCTGGAGACATTCAAGTTACCCCCTTCGCAGGATACCAAACTGGACAATTTGATCAAAATGATGGAGATCTAGAAAATATTGCTTGCACGGACGCTTGTTTTCTGAGTTACTCAAGTAAACACTAATGCCATCCGTCTCTCAACTCGGATCGCTGTCCCGGGCTGACCTCGCCTCCGCCTGGGAACGGGTGCTCTTCAACGCTGGTTGCGCTGGCGCGGATGGAGTAACCGTGAATCGATTCGGATCCCGACTCGAACGTGAAATCGACCTCCTCTGGCAACGGTTAACCGAAGGGAGCTACCGGCCGTTTCCACTCCTTCTGATCGAGATGGAGAAGAAAGCAGGACAACCCGCCACCCGGCAACTGCTCGTGCCCTCCGTGAGGGACAGGCTGCTGCAAACGGCAGTCAGTCGGCGCCTGTCACGCTCGCTGGAGGAGGAGTTACTCGACGTTAGTTTCGGCTATCGGCCGGGACGGGGCGTGGACTCCGCAGTGGCGCGGGTGCAGCAATGGCGGGATCGGGGCTATGTGTTCGTCGTGGAAGCAGACATCACGGGCTACTTCGATCACGTCGACCATACGCTGCTGCTGAACGAATACGCCGAACGGGAAGCTTCGCGAGAGTTCGATTCGCTGCTGCGGGCCTGGGTGCGGGCCGACGTTTGGGATGGGACGCAGATACGGCCGATGCAACAGGGGATTCCGCAAGGATCGCCGCTTTCTCCCGTTTTGGCGAACCTGTTTTTAGCTGATTTTGATACGGCGATGGCGCAGCAGCCAGGGCGACTGGTGCGGTATGCGGATGATTTTGTGATGATGTGCCGGTCACAAGAAGACGCCGAGGCGGTGCTGAAGGCGATGGGGGCTTGGATGGAAGAGCACCAGTTGACGCTGAAGGCGGAGAAGACGGGGCATCGTAGTTTTGGGGAAGGGTTTACGTTCCTGGGGGTGTTTTTTCACGGGGACGAGGCGTTTCAACCGTGGAAACGAGATAAACGCGAGGGGCGGATTGTCTTCATGGCGAAGCCGATGTCGGCGCGGATGGTGGCGCGGTACTTAGAGAATCGGTCGGCGTCGGAGATGGAAGAGGCGTTTGCGGCAGCAGGATTTCGACAGGTGGCGCCGGGGCAGGAGTATCTGAGCCCACGGACGCCGGAGGAGGAGCCGGTGGCGTACTTATATGTGACGGAACAAGGGGCGGTGGTGCGGAAATCCGGCGACCGTTTTTTGATTGAAAAAGAGGGTCAGGTGTTGTTGGATCTGCCGTATCACAAGTTAGAGGCGGTGCTGGTGTTTGGCGGGGTGCAGATTACGTCGCAGGCGCTGGGGGAGATGTTGGAGAAACGGATTACGGTGAGTTTCTTCAGTCGGAACGGGAGATATCGGGGGAGTGCGGTGGCTCCGTTGGGGAATGATGTGCAGTTACGGATGAATCAGTATGCGTTGGCGTTGGATGGAGGGGAGAGTTTGCGGCTGAGTCGGCAGTTGGTGCAGGCTAAGTTGGCGAATGGGCGGCTGGTGTTGGCGAGGTACGCGAATCGGGAGCCGGGAGAGACGAAAGTTCCGCTGGAGGCGTTTAAGGAGATGGTGGAGAAGGCGGGCGGGGCGGCGACGCGGGAGGAGTTATTGGGATATGAGGGAGCAGGGGCGCGGCTGTATTTTGGGCATGTGATGGGATTTCAGAAGTCGGAGTTTGCGTGGCCGGGGCGGGTTAAGCATCCGTCGACGGACCCGATCAATGCGCTGTTGTCGTTGATTTATACAATGTTGTGGCAAGAGTTGGCGGGGATGCTGGAGGGGCTGGGGTTGGACCCGGCTTGTGGTTTTTTTCATCAGCCGGATTTTGGGAGGAGGTCGTTGGCGTTCGATTTGGTGGAGCCGTTTCGGGGGCCGGCGGGGGATCGGTTGGTGATTACGATGCTGAACCGGAAGATGGTGGGGGCGGAGGATTTTTATGAGCATGAGAAGTCGACGTATTTGAAGACGGAGCCGCTGCGGACGGTGTTGGAGGGGTATGAGAAATGGATGATTCACGTGCCGGAGGGGCGGATGGCGTTTCGGGAGGCGCTGCGTCGGCAGGCGGAGGGGTTTGTGCGGCATTTGCAGAAGAAGGGGGAGTGGTCGCCGTATTTGTGGGTGCCGGACGAGGGGAAGGAATGCTTTACATCATCTGTTACGATATAGCGGACGAGGGGCGGCGGGGGCGGGTGGCGAAGACTTTGTTGGATTTTGGGAGGCGGTTGGAGGAGAGTGTATTTGCGGCGAATCTAGATGAGGAGTTGGCGGAGCAGATGCGGGGGCGGTTAATGAAGTTGGTGGATGAGTTTGAGGATACGGTGCATTTGTTTCCGATGTGCGGGGCTTGCGCGGGGAAGATGGAGGTGTTGGGGAAGGGGGAGAAGCCGGAGGAGCGGATGTTTTATGTGTTGTGAGGGGGTTAAGGGCAATGGGGTGAGAGAGATAGCGGGAAGTGGCGGAGGGGGCAGAAAAGTAGGGGGGTGAGGAGGTGAGAGGAAATGCTTTGTTTTGAGGGGTTTGCGGGGGGATTGGAACAATATGTGGATTTTTGTTTTGGGTTTTCGGGAGGGTTTTTGGGGGGTGGGGAGTTGGGGGCTGGAATGTTGTTGTAAATGAGGGGGTTGTTTGGGGTACAGTGGGAATTGGTTCCCCGACGAGAAGGGGATTGAAACTCAGTGTCAAATTCCCACTGGATCTTCCCGTCCAAGTGGGAATTGGTTCCCCGACGAGAAGGGGATTGAAACACGACCACGAATCTCGTATGGATAGCTCGGATCTCGTGGGAATTGGTTCCCCGACGAGAAGGGGATTGAAACGTGTGACTTGCGTCCCGCCTTGGGCAGCCGCTGGCGCCGTGGGAATTGGTTCCCCGACGAGAAGGGGATTGAAACAGATACGTCCAAGCTCTTTCATCTGGTTGCAGACGAGTGTGGGAATTGGTTCCCC